>NZ_DASVTX010000436.1:0-32606 GCF_036387355.1 Longimicrobium sp. | reverse complement strand
GATGCCGGCGACCGTCACCGCGCGCGACGGCGGGTTCAACGTGAACGGCGGCGCCGGGTACCTGCCGCGCAGCGCGACGGAATTCGGCACCGCGGACGGCCTGCGGCGGGCCACGCTCCTCCCGGCCGCCGATGGCGCGCGCAGCGAGATCCTGATCGTACGCTCCACGGGCGACAGCACGCGGCTGGTGCCGGTGGCCGCGGCGGACACGACGGCCGCGGCGCGGGCGGAAATCGCGGGGACGTACGCGAGCGAGGAAGCCGAATCCACCGTGTCCATCCGCAGCCGTAACGGCGCGCTGGAACTGGGAATGGCGGGCGACCGCACGATGAGGCTGCAGCCGGCCTACGCGGGCGCGTGGATGGCGCCGGATGACGGCTGGCTCTTTGTGGTGGACCGCGATGCCGCCGGGCGGATCCGCGGGATGAGGGCTTGGACAACGCGGAGCCGCGGCATCCGTTTCGACCGCCTGCCCTGACGCGTTTGTCCGGGATCGCCTCGGGCGGGAAGATGAGCGATCGATTGGCGGCTGGGGAGGGCGGTTGAAACCGCGGCAACAACGGCGCGAAGTCCGCCTGCGCGGACTGTGGCGGACGGTCCCGAGAGTGGCCCAGAGCCTTGGCGCCGCCGCCTGTCCAGAGCGAATGAATTCGCCGCTGGAACAGCACGAAGTCCGCCTGCGCGGACTGTGGCGGCTGCGTTGGCGCGGGCGGCATGCGCCGGGCCGTCGTCAGGTTGGATGAAGCCCCGAACGGCGCCTGCGGGCGCCGTTCGGGGCGTGTCGCTGTCGGAGCGGCGGGTTCATGCGCTCAGGGGAGTTCCGGCCGCTCTGGTACGTTTCGGACGGTGCCGAGCGGCGGCGGGGGGCCCCTCCCCCGCCCCTCCCCGTGCAAACAGCCGCACGGAGAGGGGAGAACGGCAGATCGGGGCGCTTCGGAGGGTGCCGAGCGGACGGAGCGGCCCCCTCTCCCCTGCCTTTCCCCTGCTGTCGCGGGGGAAAGGGAGACCTCGGCGCGAGGGTAGCTTTCGGCAGCGAACTCATCCCCGCGCAGGTGCAGCCTCACAGCAGTATCGTGAGGCTTTCAGCCGTTGTTGCGGCGACTTCAGTCGCTCAGCAGCCCAGCTGCACAGAATCCCGGAATCCGCGCCGGACCCCAGGGTGCGACCAACCCTCCCCCAGTCTGTTTTGGGGGAGGGTGGGCGAGTCATGCGAGCCCGGGTGGGGGCCGCCCTGGACCCGCCGCCAACACCGGCACCCGCCGCCCCGTGCAGGTGAAGTCCCCCCGTCTGTTTGGGGGGACTTTCCGCTGTTGTTGCGGCGAATTCATTCGCTCAAGGGCCGCCACCCGAAAAGGCGGGAACGGCGTCGCGCTTCGCGCGGGCCCCACCCCCACCCCTCCCCGTGCAAACTGCCGCACGGAGAGGGGAGAAAAGGAAACCTCAGTGCCGGGCCGGGGTTCGGGCGTTGGGCCGATGGTTTCGGCATGCGCAGCCTTGCAGAGCCCGCCGGCCGCTTGCCACAACGCGGCCGCGGCCCGATCATCCCCGGTCGGCGCGCTCGGCGAGCCACAAACGGTCCGGCGGCGCGACGGGTCTGCACAGGACATCCCCGGACCGGCGGAGCCCAGCGCCCCTGCGCCGCCATCGTCCGCCACGTCCCCGCGTTTTCCATCATTCCAGGAGGCCGTTCCCTTGAAGAAATGCATCCCCCTGTACGCGGGCGTCGTTCTGGCCTGCGGATGCGCGGCGCCGCGGGCCGGGACGGAGGCCGCCCCCGCTTCCACGCCCGCGCCGGCCACCACCGCGGCGGCTCCCGCGCAGAACGCCAACCAGCGGCTGGACCAGACCGCGGAGGCGTACTTCGAGGCCGGGCTGGCGCTGAACCCCGCGGGCGCCACCTCCGTGGGCGACAACCGCTACAACCACCTGTACACCGTGTGGTTCAGCCCCGAAGTCCGCGCCGCGGACCACGCGCTGCGCACGGAGTACGAGCAGAAGCTGGCCGCCATCGACCGCAACGCGCTGGACGCCGAGCATCAGCTGACGTACGACGTCTTTCAGCGCAACCTGCAGTCCGAGCGCGAGGGAGAGCAGTTTCCGTCACACCTGATCCCACTGAACCAGTTCTTCAACTGGACGGCGTTCTTCGTGGGGATGGGCTCCGGCACCGGAGTGCACCCGTTCCGCACGGTAAAGGACTACGACGACTTCCTGTCCCGCATGCGCGGCTTTGAGCAGGGGGTGGACGCCACCATCGCCAACATGCGCGAGGGGATGGCGGCCGGCGTGGTGCAGCCCCGAGTGCTCATGGAACGCGTGCTGCCGCAGCTGTCCGCGCACGTGGTGGACGACCCCACCACGAGCCTGTTCTACGGCCCGGTCACCAACATGCCGGCCGACTTCTCCGCCGCGGACCGGGCGCGGCTCACGGCGGCGTACACGGCCGCCATCCGCGAGCGCATCGTTCCCGCGTTCCGCCGGCTGCACGACTTCGTGCGCGACGAGTACATGCCCCGCACCCGCTCCACCGTCGGGCTCGCGGCCCTGCCCAACGGCCGCGCCTGGTACGAGTACATGGTGCGGGAGGTGACGACCACCAACCTGACGCCGGAGCAGATCCACCAGATCGGCCTCTCGGAGGTGGCGCGCATTCACCGGGAGATGGAAAAGGTGAAGGAGCAGGTGGGCTTTCGCGGCGATCTGCAGGCGTTCATGCGGTACATCCAGACCGACCCGCGCTTTCGCTACACCACGCGCGAGGAGATGCTGGCCGACTATCGCAACGCCCAGGCGCGCATCGACGCCACCACCGACCGACTGTTCGACGTGAAGCCGGCCGCCAACTACGAGATCCGCCCCGTGGAGGCCTTTCGCGAGCGCAGCTTTTCGGGCGGATCGTACACGGCGGCGGCGCTGGACGGGTCACGCCCCGGCGTCTTCCATCTCAACACGTACGATCCCACGGGGCGCCCGCGGTACGGCATGGAGTCGCTGCTGATCCACGAGGGCTCGCCCGGGCACCACTTCCAGATCAGCATTGCGCGCGAGCTGGACCACCTGCCCCGGCTGCGGCGGTTCGGCGGGTTCACGGCGTTCGCGGAGGGATGGGGGCTCTACGCCGAGACGCTGGGGCGCGAACTGGGGCTGTACACCGATCCGTACCAGTACTTCGGGTTCCTGTCGTCGGAGCTGTGGCGCTCCATTCGCCTGGTGCTGGATACGGGGATCCACTCCAAGGGGTGGACGCTGGAGCAGGCGCAGCAGTACGCCCGCGAAAACTCTGCCACGAGCGAATCCACCATTCAGGCGGAGACGGAGCGGTTCGTGGCCATTCCCGCCCAGGGGCTGGCGTACAAGATCGGCGAACTGAAGATCACCGAACTACGCCGCCGGGCAGAGGCCGCGCTGGGGCCGCGCTTTGACATCAAGGCCTTTCACCGCGCGATCCTGGAAGACGGCGCCCTGCCGCTGGACGTGCTCGACGCCAAGATCAACCGCTGGATCGAGGCCCGGCGGCCCGGCGCGTGATCGCCGGTCGCCCAAACCAGAAGCGCCGCCCCGCAGTCCGGGGGCGGCGCTCCTCGCACCTTCGCTCGTCCTGGCCAGGATCAGTTGACGACGATCACCCGTGAGCCCAGGCCGGAGTAGACTCGCTGATAGTGGGGACTGGTCGGCCGCTTCTCAACGACCTGAAGGCAGTAGGTTCCGGGCGCGGAGGGCGTCCACGTCGCACTGTGCGCGCGGGTCTGCCCGGGCGCCAACTGCACCTGGGTGGCGAACGCATAGGCGGGCACGTGCGTGCTGCTGATCTCCGGATCACAGTACGGGTCGGATGCGTTCTTGACGCGGACGTCCACCCCTACCTCGCTCAGAAAGACGGCGTCGTCGTCGAAGTTGCCGAGGGTGAACGCGGCGGTCACCGGCTTTCCGACGGCAAGCCCTTCCGGCGCGGACACCTGAACCGAGCCCACCAACTCGGTGCCGCGGGTGAGAGTCAGCGTCTGCCAGTCGCCCGACGCGCAGACCCAGTCCGTTGCCCCGACCTCGTACACGCGATTGGCGGAGTAGTCCAGGTTCTTCCACGCATCCAGCCCGCCCTGAACGAGCGCGGGTCCCTGCACGCGCACCCGTGCCTCCATCCAGACGCTGTCGGCGCCTGAGATGTCGGCTCTCAGGTCGGGCCAGGACTCCAGGTACGGATGCCACACGTCGTTGGGGCTGCTGCTGGGGTGAATGACCAGCGCACCATTCGTGATCTGCACCGGCATGCTTCGCCAGTCTCCGCCAAACCACGGATTGCGCAGCCTGAGTTCGCCCGCGGCCCTGGTGTCGGTGTACTCGTTCCGGGCGACAATCTGCGCGACACCGTTGATACGCGCCCACAGCCGGATGTAGTCGATCTCCACCGTGCTGGTGGCGCTGGACCCGGCCTGCTGAACGGCGTGCAGCCACGGCGTGGCGCCCCGGAACCCGAACGGGGAGCGCCAGAACGCCGTATAGCTCTGCGGGTGGAACGCCTCCGGCGGAGCACACTTCGGCGCGCGGCCAAAGCGGCCCGCGGTGGCGATCCTCCAATCCTTGGCTACGGTGGGCAGAGCGGTGTGGGTGCCGGTGTAAGTGGTGCCCTGCATGTGCCAGATGTCCCGCTCACCCGTAGAAGTGTTCTGCCACACCAGGTCGGGCGAGTCATCCCCGGTAAAGTCGCCTGCCGCCGCGATCTCCCACGCCACGGGCACCGTCGGCAGCATTGCGTACTGCTGGGTGTAGACGGTCCCCTGCATCAGCCAGATGGAACGCTCGCCCGTGGACGTGTTCTGCCATACCAGGTCCGGACTCCCGTTGCCGTTGAAATCCGCGGCGGCGGCGATCTTCCACGCGCTGGGCACCGTCGGCAGCATCACGGCCTGCCCCGCGTAGGTGGTGCCCTGCATCACCCAGATGGACCGTTCTCCCGTCTGGCCGTTCTGCCACACCAGGTCGGGCTTGCCGTCGCCGGTGAAATCGGCGGCCGCCGCGATTTCCCACGCCGGCGCTACCTGGGGCAGAAGGGTGTACGCGCCGGGCCAGTGAGAGGCGTTCATGTGCCACACCGAGCGCTCGCCGGTGGCGGTGTTCTGCCACACGAGATCCTGCTGTCCATCCCCCGTGAAGTCTCCCGCGCCGGCGATGTCCCAGACGGTGGCAACGGTTGGCAGAATCGAGGCGCCGTCCCACGATGTGCCCTGCATGTGCCACATGGACCGCTCGCCCGATACGGTATGCTGCCACACCAGCTCCGGGCTGGTGCCGATGGCCTGCACGCTGGGGGATGCGGAAGGGTTCGAGGGTTCGAACAGGGGTTGAGGTCCGGTCTCGGCCGCCGCCGGGCTCATGACGGGCACCGGACCGCGGGTGCTCAGGGGCCCTGCCTGGGGCCCACCCTTCTGGCCCGACGAAGGCGCTACCGGCTGGCGACCATCGTCGCAGGCGGAGAGGGCAAGGGCCAGGAGGGGTACGGATGCGTGGTACGGGCGCAGGAACATGGAACACCTCGCAGCGGAAAGATAAAGAATGAGGCATGAAAGGAGGTTGGATGCGGCGGTGCGATACGAGTCCGGCGCAAGGCGGATCAGCACCGCGTCTAAAACCCCCGCCGACAAGCGCGCGCAAGAAACGCGCCGTATCAGACATTAGATGGCGGGATGGGAATGGCGCAAGCGCGATGGAGGCAACGGCTCGGCGCTCGCGGCGTCTGCCGGCGTGAGGCTGCGTACGTAACGCGTGAGTACGGGTCTGCTTGGGTCACGCACCGCACCCTCGCGCAGCATCGGCAGCCCGGGCGCTGCGGTCGACCGCCGTGCGGTTCCGTCAACCCGGAGCTCGAATGCGCGTGCGCTACCCCTGCAGGCTGCCGCGGACCCCTGTGCTGGGCGCCAGCGCCCGCCCGTCTCGCGGCACGCGAAAGCGCAGGACCGCCGCGGATATGCCGTATCCGGCGAATCCGCCCCATATCGCTCCCCCCAGCGAGGCGATGACCGCGCCCGCCCCGGCGCCCGCCACGGTGCCCAGCAGCGTGCCCGCGAACGCGAGACCCAGCGGAACGTGGCGCATCAGCAGCCACGCGGTCAGAGGGGCAAGAAAAGCTCCCGCCACGACTCCCATCAACGCGCCGAAGATCAGAAAGGAGGGATCCCAGAACAGTTCCCCGCCCTCGAGCACCATCCACACGAACTGCGCCCCGGCCCCCGCCACCCCGCCGAAGAGCGCGCCCGCCCAGCTCAGCCCCACCGTCACCAGAATCGCCCGAAGCACCATGGTACGCCTCCTCTCGTGAAGTACTTTGCATCACAAAGAGCAGGATAGCGACAGGTCGTTCCGCCGTCAACGGTGCGTGGGCCGTGGGCGGATTGGGAGGCCGAGGAAGCTGACGGGCTGCGGAGGATGCCGACCGGCCACAATCCAGGCGCGGACTACGCCCGCGGGTGGTGTGAGCGGTGCTCCTGGTGCAGGTAGCTGCGGTCCACGTGCGTGTAGCGCTGCGTGGTGCCGATGTCGGCGTGGCCCAGCATCTCCTGCACGGCCACCAGGTCCGCCCCGCCCTCCAGCAGGTGCGTGGCGAACGAGTGCCGCAGCACGTGCGGCGACACGCGCTTCTCGATCCCCGCGGCCTCCACGTGCTGCCGCAGGATCTTCCACACGCCCATGCGCGTCAGCGGCCCGCCGCGCGCGTTCAGGAACACGCGGCCCTCACCTTTGCCCCGGTCCAGCCGCGGCCGCGTTTCGCGCAGGTAAATGCTCAGCGCGCCGATGGCCCGCCGCCCGATGGGCACCAGCCGCTCCTTGGCGCCCTTGCCGAACACGCTGGCGAACGCGTCGTCCAGGTGCAGGCTGCGGAGGCGCAGATCCGTGAGTTCCGACACGCGGACGCCGCTGGCGTAGGCGAACTCCAGCATGGCCCGGTCGCGCCACGCCAGCGGGTGGGCCAGGTCCGGCGTTTCCACCAGCTTTTCCATTTCCGCCACCGTCAGCACGTCCGGCAGCTTCTTCCACGCCTTGGGCGTGTCGATGCGCTCGCTGGGGTCGCCCACGACCATGTTCTCGCCCACCAGAAAGCGGAAGTACATCCGCACCGACGATACGTTGCGCGCGATGGACGACGGGGCGAGCCCCAGGTCCTTGAGCAGCAGGATAAAGGCGCGCAGGTCCGCCGTGGTGACGTCCGCCGGCCCGGCGCGGCCGCGGCTGGCGGCGAACTCCACCATCCGCGCCACGTCGTGCTCGTAGCTTTCCAGCGTTTTTTCGGAGAGGCCCCGCTCGAACCGCAGGTGGTCCAGGTACGGTTCGATGGAAAACGAGAGCGGCGGCGCGGGCCTGCCGCCATCGGAAGGGTTCGCGGCGGGCACGCGGGGGTCAGTCCTCTTTCTCGCGGCTGCGCCACCAGAACCAGAGGACGATGGCGGCGAGCACGCCGGCGGCGATGGCCAGCCAGTGCCCCGACTCATCCATCATGTGGCGGATCTGGTCCCAGTTCTGCCCCGCGGTGGCGCCCAGGTACACGATGAGCCCGTACCACGCCCCCGACGCCACGGCGATGGGAATGGCCGCGCGGATGAAGCTCATCCCCGTGGTGCCGGCGAAGATGGGAACCACTGCGCGGAATGCCGGCAGAAAGCGGCTCACGAAGATGACCGCCATTCCGTGCCGCTCGTACACGCGGGCCAGCTTTTCCATCTGCCTGGGCTGCAGAAGAAAGCGCCCGGCGCGCGTGTTGAAGAACGACGCGCCGTAGTGGTGGCCCAGCCAGTACACGAACAGCGCCCCCGCCACGTTGCTGGCCCACACCACGAGGAACGCTACCCACGCGTTCACCACCCCCTGCCCCGCCAAAAAGCCGCCGGTGAGCGCCACCGCGTCGGCCGGCAGCGGCGGAAACAGGTTCTCTAACGCGGCACAGATGCCGATTACCACGTACACCAGGGCCTCGGAAAGGCCCTGCATCCACTCGACCAGCCGGTCTACCAGCCCGCCCATCCCGTGCTCCCCGCCAGTGGCCGCGTGTCAGAGCCCGGGATCACGCCGGTGCCGGGCGTGAAGGGCGTCCAGGTCCTCGATGCTGTCGATCAGCGCGACCGCAAAAGTGGCAATTCCCTCGCCACGCCCAATCCATCCCATCCCCTCGTTGGTCTTGCCCTTGATGGAGACGTGGTGCGGCGAAATGCCCAGCACGGACGAGAGCCGTTCGCGCATGGCGTCGGCGTGCGGCCCGATCTTGGGCTGCTCGCAGACGATGGTGACGTCCACGTTGACCACCTGGTGGTTGCGCCCTTCCAGCAGGCGGACCACCTGGGCCAGCAGCTTCATGGAATCGGCGCCCTTCCACGTGTCGTCGGAGGGCGGAAAGTGGCGGCCGATGTCGCCCATGCCCGCCGCGCCCAGCAGCGCGTCGGTCACGGCGTGCGCCACGGCGTCGGCGTCGGAGTGGCCGGTGAGACCCAGGGGGTGCGGGATGGTGATGCCGCCCAGGATGAGCGGGCGCCCCTCGGCGAAGCGGTGCGAGTCGTAGCCGTGCCCGATGCGCATTCCGGCGTGGTGGTCAGGTGGAGTGTCAGTCAGGAAACTTGCCTGACCAAACATACGTGGGCGGATGGGAGGCGAAAAGGCGGGCGGGCGCACACTCCAGGTCAGGCGCGCTCCGGAGGCTTCACCGGCGGCCCCCACCCGGGCTCGCATTACTCACCCACCCTCCCCCAAAAAAGACTGGGGGAGGGTTGGGCGCGGGGGGAAGGTTCGGCGTGTGCCCGCAAAGATAGGCGCCGCTGCGGGCTGAGCGACTGAAGTCGCCGCAACAACGGCGGAAAGTCCCCCCAAACAGACGGGGAGACTTCACCTGCACGCGGGCGGCGGGTCCGGTGCACCTGGGCGAGCCTCACGGCGGCCCCCACCCGGGCTCGCATTACTCACCCACCCTCCCCCAAAAAAGACTGGGGGAGGGTTGGGCGCGGGGGGAAGGTTCGGCGTGTGCCCGCAAAGATCGGCGCCGCTGCGGGCTGAGCGACTGAAGTCGCCGCAACAACGGCTGAAAGCCTCACGGTACTGCTGTGAGGCTGCACCCGCGCGGGATCAAGGTGCGGCACCGAAGGCCGCCCTCGCGCTGAGGTCTCCCTTTCTCCGCAGCAGCGGTTGAGAGGGCCGGGGAGAGCCGCGCAGCCAGCCATCGTTCTCCCCCTCTCCGTGCGAGATTGCAGTGGGAAGGGGCCGCGGCAGGGCCGCGCGTTCGCCCCGTCTGCGCATGGCGGCTCCCGCGGCAGCCAGCTACCTTCGCACCCGGCAACGACCTGTCAAAACAGCAGCCAACAAGATGTCCGGGGATCGAAAGCTGGAACTGTCCGCCGACGAGATGCGCGCGCTGGGCTACCGCGTGGTGGACATGATCGTGGAGCACGCCGCCGCGCTGCCCGACGCGCGCGTGGCGCAGTCCGCGTCGCGCGCGGAGATGGAGGCACGGCTGCGCGAGCCGGCGCCCGCGGAAGGGCGCGGGTGGAACTCGGTGCTGGACCGCGTGAGCGCGGAGGTGCTGCGGCCCATGACGCACAACTCGCATCCCCGCTTCTTTGCGTACGTTCCCGGCCCGGGCAACTTCGTCGGCGCGATGGCGGATGCGCTCGTCTCAGGCTTCAACCCGTTCGCGGGAGCCTGGGCCATGTCGCCGGGCGCGGCGCAGGTGGAGCTGGTCACGCTGAGCTGGCTGCGCGAGGCGTGCGGCCTGCCCGCGACGGCGGGCGGGTTGTTCGTCAGCGGGGGTTCCATGGCCAACCTGACGGCGCTCGCGGCCGCCCGGCACCACCTGCTGGGCGAGGACTTCAGCCGCGCGGTCATCTACACCTCCGACCAGACGCACTCGTCGGTGCAGCGCGCCGCCCGCGTCCTGGGATTCCGCGCCGACCAGCTGCGGCTGCTTCCGGCAGACGACGGCTTCCGGCTGGATCCCGCGAGGGTGCAGGCGGAGATGGACCGCGACAAGGCTGCCGGCCGCATCCCCTTCTGCGTCGTTGCGACGGCGGGCACCACGAGCACCGGCGCCGTGGATCCGATGGGCGTGCTGGCGGAAATCTGCCGCGCGCACGGGGCGTGGCTGCACGTGGATGGCGCGTACGGGGCCGCCGCCGCGCTTACGGCGGAAGGGCGCGCGGCGCTCCCCGGGCTGGGCGAGGCGGATTCCGTGTCGCTGGACGCCCACAAGTGGCTGTTTCAGCCCTTTGAGTGCGGATGCCTTCTCGTCCGGGACGCTACGCTGCTGCGCGATGCCTTTCGCCTGGTTCCCGCGTACCTGCGCGACACGGACCTGTCGGAAGAAGAGGTGAACTTTCGCGACTGGGGCGTGCAGCTCACCCGCGGCTTTCGCGCGCTCAAGCTGTGGATGACGGTGCAGGTGTTCGGGATGGATGCCGTGCGCGACGCGATCGTGTGGGGAATGCGGCTGGCGGAGGCGGCGGAGCGCGAGCTTCGGGCGCGGCCCGGATGGGAGATCGTGACGCCCGCGCACCTCGGCATCGTCACCTTCCGCTGGCGCCCGGCGGAGATGGAGGACGCGGAGGTGGATGAGGAGCAGCGGCGGATCACGGCGGCGCTGGCGGCGGACGGGTACGCGCTGCTGAGTACCACGGAACTGCGCGGCCGCACCGTGCTGCGCCTGTGCACCATCAACCCGCGCACCGGCGAAGCCGAGATCGCCGAAACCGTCCGCCGCCTGGACGCCATCGCCCGCGGGCCGGGGTGAGAACGCGGCCGCACGGCGGACGGGCGTTTCCGTCGCGCGGAGCGGGCGCCGGGCAAACGAAAAGGCGGGCTTCCCGACCGGGAGCCCGCCTTCGTTGTCTCTTGTCCTTCCGGGTCGCCCGGCGCGTCGAAGCGGCATTCGCTCCCGCGCTCTCAGTGGCTCCGGCTCAGCTTCAATAGCGCGCCCTCAGCCGGGCGGGTGCCATCGCCATGCGCCGCGGACGAACCGCCGCGCGCGCCAGCCCCAGCGTAAGCACGACACCGGCCAGCGTGGCGGCGGCGATCGCGGGGCGCCCCAGCAGCAGCGCGAGCGCACATGCGGCAAGCAGGGGAACGGCATGAAGAAGAGTTACTTCCCAGACGGTCGCGCGGGGAGTGCGCACGCCACGACGAGCCTGGGCCACGAGCCACTGCAGACGTTCTCGATCTTCCATCGTACGGGTTGTGTTGCCGGCGCGCGGTCCGCGGCGCCACCCTCGCGGGTGCAGCGCCTCGCCGGCAGTCCTCAGTGTGCGCCCCTGAACTCCGGGGCGTTGGGACCGCACGGAACCGGCGGCGGATCTCGCCGCGCGGCTCCCCGTTCCCCGCCGCGGACGCGGCGATTGGGAACGGTACTGGTACCCGCGGAACCGAGTCCGGTTCTGGGGCACGCTGAAATTTAGCGGCTCGCGCCCATCCGCGCCACCCGTCCCCCGCTCCGCCCCGTTGTCCTCCGCCCCCGTGCCCACCATCCCCGAAACGCCGCGGAACGCCGGGCGGAATTCACGCATGTTCATGGCTTGCACGAACTTTGATCTACTAGGGACTGTGTGCAATCCGGCCGCCCTGCACTATATTGGTCTCTCGATCCCGCCGGACTCGCTGATCGAACCGGCGCACCCTCCACGCGCCGGGCCCTCGCCCCACCCCGTCCAGCCCCTCATGACCCATTCAGGCCACACCCCGCGCAAGAGCCCCACCGGCATCAGCGGCTTTGACGAACTCACCGGCGGCGGGCTTCCGCACAGCCGCATCACCGTAGTGCTGGGCAGCGCCGGCGCGGGCAAGACCGTGTTTTCGCTGCAGACGCTGGTGAACGCCGCGGCGCGCGGAGAGCCCGGCATCTTTGTCGCCTTTGAAGAAGACACCCGCCGCATTCGCGAGAACGCGGATTCGTTCGGGTGGAAGCTGGACGAGTTGGAGCAGGAGCGGCTGCTGTTCGTGGACGCGTACGTGTCGCCCACGGACCCCATGTCGGGCGACTTTGACCTGGGCGGGGTGCTGGCGCAGGTGGCGCAGCAGGTGGAAACGCTGGGCGCGCGGCGCGTGGTGTTTGACGGCATCGACGTGCTGCTGGCCCTGCTGGAAGGCCCCGGCGCCGCCCGCCGCGAGCTGTTCCGCCTGTTCGAGTGGCTGGCCGCGCGTGACCTCACCTGCATTCTGACCGCCAAGGCCGAAGGGCCGGACCCGCTGGCCTCCCCGCAATACGGCTACCTTCCCTTCATGGCGGACTGCGTGATCCTGCTGCAGCACGCGCTGCGGGAGCGGGTGAGCGTGCGCGGCATCCGCGTGGTGAAGTACCGCGGATCGGGATTTTCGGAAAACGAGTTCCCCGTCGTCATCACCGGCGAGGGGATGGAGGTGGCCACCTACGGCCGCGCGGACCTCACGCATCCCGTCAGCAGCGAGCGCATCTCCACCGGCGTGGCGGAGCTGGACGACATGCTGGACGGCGGATACTTCCGCGGCAGCAGCATCCTCCTCACCGGCGCGCCGGGCGTGGCCAAGACCACGCTTTCCGGCAGCTTCGCCGACGCGTCGTGCGCGCGGGGCGAGCGCGTCCTCTTCCTTTCGTTCGACGAGCCGGCGGACCAGATCGTCCGCAACCTGTCGTCGGTGGGGCTGGGGCTGGGCCGCTGGGTGCAGGAAGGTCTGCTGGACATCTGGTCGCTGCGCAGCGAGGCGCGCGGGGTGGAGGAGCACCTGATCGAGATCAAGAAGCGGCTGCTCGCGTTCCGGCCCCGGGCGCTGGTGGTGGACCCGCTGAGCGCGCTGGCCAAGTCCGGCGGCGAGGTGGCGGCGGTGGACGGCTCGCTGCGCCTGCTGGACTTCGCCAAGTCGCAGGGGATCACCGTCCTGTGCACCAGCCTGCAGGAGGGGAGCGATCCCCTGAGCGAGCAGTCGTCGCTGCAGGTGAGCACCATCGCCGACACCTGGTTTCACCTCTCCTACCACGTGCGCGGCGGGGAGCGCAACCGCGCGCTGACCGTGGTGAAGTCGCGCGGCATGGCGCACAGCAACCAGGTGCGCGAGATGATCCTTACCCGCCACGGCATCACGCTCGCGGACGTGTACAGCGCCGGCGGCGACGTGCTGATGGGCACCGCGCGGTATGAGAAGGAGGAGGAGGAGCGCCGGCTGGCCGCGGACGCCGCCGCGGGGGCCGAGGAGCGCCGCCGCGACCTGGAGCGCGCGGAGGCCGAGCTGCGCGGGCGGATGGCGGCCATGCAGCGCGAACTGGCGGCGCTGGAGGTCCAGCGCGAGGCTGCCGGGGCCAAGGTGCAGCGGGCGCTGGACGAGCGCGAAGCGGTGGTGAGCGGCATCCTGCGCCGCCGCGGCGCCGAGCCGGCGCGCGAGCCCGGCCAGGCGGACCAGCCATGACGGTGGCCCCTTTCGGGCGCGAGCCGGGCGGCGCCCCGCTGCGCCTGCGGCTGTACGTGAGCGGAAACGCGCCCAACTCGCTTTCCGCCATCCGCAACCTGAACGCCATCTGCGAGGAGCACCTCACCGGCCCCTGCGAGATCGAGGTGGTGGACGTGATTACGGAGGGGCTTCGCGCCGTGCAGGACCGCATTCTGGTCACCCCCACCCTGCTGCTGGTGGACCATCCCCACGTTCGCGTGCTGGGCAACCTGTCCGACACCGCGCGCGTCCTCGCCACGCTGCTGCCGCATGACCGATCGCACGCCCGCACCTGACGACCGGGGCAGCCGCCTGGAGGAGCTGGTCCGCCGCTTCGCCGCGCTGCAGGCGGAAATCGAGGAGCTGTCCGGGGGCGAACTGGACGCGCTGGTCCCCGCCGGCGCGTCCAGCGCGTTTCTGCTCCCCGGCGCCCACGAGGCCCTGCTGCGCCAGGAGCAGGAGTTCCGCGCCCTGGTGGAGCACTCGCCGGACCCCATCGCCCGCTTTGGCCCCGACGGCCGCATCCACTACGCCAACCCCGCCATGCAGGCGCTGCTGGGCGCCCCCGGCGAGCGGCTGCACGGGCGCACGCTGCGCGAGGCGGGCGCCGCGTGGGGCGGCATGGACGCGTGGGAAGACGCGGTGTTCCGGGTGGGGCGCGAGCGGCGGCCGGCGGAAGAGGAGATCGTGCTGCACGGCGGCGACGGCGAGGCGCGCGCCTACGCCTGCCGCCTGCACCCGGAGTTCCGCCCGGACGGCGCGCTGGACTCCGTGCTGGCCATTGCCCGCGAAACCACGGTGCGGTGGCGCGCGGCGGAGGAGGTGCGGGAGTCGCGCGCCTTTCTGCAGGCCGCCATCGACGCGCTGTCCGCCCACCTGGCCGTGGTAGACGCGCAGGGGAACATCGTGGCGGTCAACGAGGCGTGGCGGCGCTTCGGCGAGGCCAACGGCGCGACCTCCAGCGGGCTGGGGCAGAACTACCTGGAGATCTGCGGCGCCACCCGGGGCGACGAGAGCGGCGCGGCGGAGGGCATTCGCGCGGTGCTGGCGGGCGATGCGGACTTCTTCAGCCTGGAGTACCCCTGCGCCACCCCCACCCGGCAGCTGTGGTTCCAGATGCGCGTCACCCCGCTGCTGGCGGCGGAGCACCGGTACGCGGTGGTGGCCCACGAAGACGCCACCGCCGAGCACGTGGCCCGCGAAGAGGCCGAGGCGGAGCGCGACCGCGCGGTGCGCATTCTGGAAAGCGTCACGGACGCTTTCTTTACGGTGGATGCCGACTGGATCATCCGCTACGTGAACCCCCAGGCGGAGCCGCTGCTTCGGCGCAGCCGCGCGGAACTGCTGGGGCGCAACCTGTGGGACACCTTCCCCGGGCTGCCCGGAACGGACTTCGAGCGGGTGTACCGGGAGGTTGCCGAGTCGGGGCGGGCGCGCCAGGTGGAAAGCTACTATCCCCCGTTCGACGCGTGGTTCGACCTGCACGTGTACCCCAGCGACGGGGGCGTGGCGGTCTACTTTCGCGACGTCACCGAGCGGCGGCAGCGCGAGCAGGAAGCCGCGCTCTTCACCGAGCGGCTTGCGGAGGAGCGCAGCCTGCTGAACGCGGTGGTGCAGCAGCTTCCCGTGGGCGTCATCATTGCCGAGGCGCCGTCGGGACGGCTGATCCTGGGGAACAAGAAGGTCGATGAAATCTGGCGGCACGGCTTCATGTCGTCGCGCTCGTCGGCGGACTACGGCGAGTGGGAGGGCTACCACCCCGACGGCCGGCGGGTGCGCGCGGAGGAGTGGCCGCTGGCCCGCGCCCTCCGCACGGGCAGGCCGGTGGTGGACGAGGCGTACGAGATCGTGCGCCCGGACGGGCGGCGCGGCATCGTGCGGTTGAGCGCGGCGCCCGTGGCCGACGCGCGCGGCGACATCATCGCCGGCGTGGTGATCGCCTCCGACGTCACGGAGGAGGTGGCCGCCGCGCACGCGCTGCAGGCCAGCGAGGAACGGTACCGCCTGCTGTTCCGCGCCACCAACGACGTGCTGTGGGACTGGGACATCGAGCGCGGCACGCTCAAGTGGAACGAGGCGCTCACCGCCGTGCTGCACCACGAGGGCGGGCCGGAAACGGCGACGATGGAGTGGTGGGAGGCGCACATTCACCCCGACGACCGGGACCGCGTCCTGGGGCGGCTGGAAGACGTGCTGCTGGGCCGCGACCTCACCTGGTCCGACGAGTACCGCTTTCAGCGCGCGGACGGCGGGTACGTCCGCATTCTGGACCGCGCCTACCTGCTGCGCGACGAAGACGGCCGCGCGGTGCGCATGGTGGGCTCCATGCTGGACCTGAGCGAGCGCGACCGGGTGGAGGACGCCGTGCGCCTGCAGGCGCTGCTGCTGGACACGGTGCAGCAGGCGGTGATCGCCACGGACCTGGACGACGCCATCACCTCGTGGAATCCCTACGCCGAGCAGCTGTACGGCTGGCGCGCGGAAGAGGTGCTGGGGCTCACCCGGCGCGAGATCTTTGCGGGGGAAACGGACCGCGAGGACGCCGAAGCCCGCGCCGCGCACGCGCGGGGAGAAAGCTGGACCGGCGAAATGACCGTCACCCGGCGCGACGGCCGGCGCCTGACGGTCATCAGCACGCGCTCGCCGGTGCTGGATTCGTCGGGGCGCACCATCGGCGTGGTGGGCGTGTCGGCGGACCTCACGGAGCAGCGCAGCCTGGAAGAGCAGCTTCGCCAGTCGCAGAAGATGGAGGCGGTGGGAATGCTGGCCGGCGGCGTGGCGCATGACTTCAACAACGTGCTCACCGTCATTGGCGGCAACGTGAGCCTGCTGCTGGCCGACACCGACGCGGACGATCCGCGGCGGCAGGACCTGGGGCAGATCGCCGAAGCCGCCGAGCGCGCGGCGGGGCTCACGCGGCAGCTGCTGGCCTTCAGCCGGCGGCAGATTCTGCGGCCGCAGAGCCTGGACGTGAGCGCGCTGGTGTCGGGGCTGTTCCCCATGCTCAAGCGCCTGCTGGGCGAGGACGTGGACCTGCACTTTCAGTCCACGGGCCCGGTGGGGAACGTGGAGGCGGACCCGGGCCAGCTGGAGCAGGTGCTGATGAACCTGGCCGTGAACGCGCGCGACGCCATCTCCGCCGGGGGGCGCATCTCCTTCGAGACGGCGGAGGTGGAGTTCGACGGATCGCAGCGCGCGTGGGACGGGTCGCGCATTCCCACGGGGCGCTACGCCATGCTGGCCGTGAGCGATACCGGGACCGGCATGCCGCCGGACGTGGTGAGCCGCGTCTTCGAGCCGTTCTTTACCACCAAGGAGGTGGGGCGCGGCACGGGGCTGGGCCTGTCGACGGTGTACGGCATCGTGCGGCAGAGCGGCGGCTACGTGTGGGTGCACAGCGAGGTGGGGGTGGGGAGCGTCTTCAAGATCTACCTCCCCACGGTCGCCGCCGCAGAGCCCGTGCGCCCCGTGGCGGAGCGCCAGGTGTCCCGCGGGAGCGAGACGATTCTGCTGGTGGAAGACGAGGACGCCGTGCGGATGGTGGCGCGCCGCGCGCTCACCCGGTTCGGCTACACGGTGGTGGAGTGCCGGGACGGCATGGAGGCCATTGAGATGGCGGAGCGGCACCGCGACCGCATTGCGCTGGTGCTGATGGACGTGGTGATGCCCAACCTGAGCGGCCACGCGGCGGCGACGCAGTTGGAGCAGGTGCTGTCGGGCGTGCCCGTGATCTTCATGAGCGGATACACGGACGACGAGGTGCTGCGCCGCGGCGTGCTGAAGTCGGAAGCGCTCTTTCTGCAGAAGCCGTTCACTCCCTGGGCGCTGCTGGAGATGGTGCGCGCCACCCTGGACCGCCACGCCTCCCCGCCCTGACGGAGCGCTTTGGCGATCGCGAAAGGCCGCCGGTTTCCTTGGAACCGGCGGCCTTTGCGCGTTCGTGGGATCCGGCGGAAGACGTGGTGCCCGGAGACTGCCGCGACCACGCCTCGGATCGGCGGCAAGCATCCGCGCCACGGTCCTGCGTAGCGGAACCCCATGCGGCGCTCCGCTCAGCGCGTGTTGCGATACGCTGCTCGCGTACCGCCTCGGAATTTGGGCGTCATCCTGAGCGGAGCGCTGCGCCGGACCGTCAGCCGCTCCGATTCATCGCGCGAAGTCGAAGGATCCCGCCGGGACCATCGGGTGCACAATGGCTGCGTGGCGTGCCCGATACTCCTCGCCGCGTCCAACAGTGCGCCGCGCGTCACGCAGTCACTCGTTCATGGGCGCAGTCCGTGGCGGGATCCTTCCGTCGGCGCCAGGGTTCCAGCACGCCGAAGGCACGCGCGGCGCGTCCTTCAGGATGACGCTCGTGCTCCGGGGTGAGGGGCGGACAGAGAGCCGCTGACGCTCCTAAATACTGACAGGGCAGATGCTTGTCATCCTGAGGAGGCGCCGGAGAATCTTTCCGAATCCCGGCGCCGACGAAGGCTCTGTCATGCCCGTGAGAACGGGCGTGCACGCGACGTTGGCTCGGCGGCAAGTAGATCACTCGGCTCCGCGCCGTAGTCCTGCGCAGCGGAAACCCGTGCGGCGGTCGATGGGAAGGAAATCACGGGACGGAGTGGCCGGCAGCAGGGTTTCTCGGCACGACACGTTGATTTGACAGTCAACCCAGGTGTGGCCGATCGTGGATCGTGCGGCCGGAGCCCGGCGCGCGATTCCCCCGGACGGAGATTGTGGGATGGATACGGATTCCACCGCGGTGCTGCTCGACCACCTGGAGCGCGTGCACCAGCGGACGCGTCGGGTGGTCGTTCTGATTCCGCCGGACGACGTGGAGTGGTCGCCCGCGCCGGGATGGTTCACCTTCGGCGGCCTGGTGCGCCACCTGGCCGGGCTGGAGCGGTGGATGTTCGCCGAGAACGTGCGGGGCCGCCCCAGCCGCTACGCCGGCCACGGCCCGGAGCTGGCGAGCGGCTTTCCCGCCGTCATCGAGTACTACGACCGCCTGCACGAGGAGTCGCGCGCGATCTTCGCCGCGCTGGATGCGGACGCGCTGCAGCGCAGGGTGGCCACGCCGGCGGGGGCGCGCATGGCGGCGTGGAAGTGGCTGCGCGCCCACGTGGAACACGAGGCGCACCACCGCGGCCAGCTGTACCTGATGCTCGCCCTGCGCGGCGTCGCCACCCCGCCGCTGTACGGGCTGACCTCCGAAGAAGTGCGCGCCCGCTCCGAAGGCTCGTCAGGTTGATCGACATGCAGAGGCCGCCCATCTCATGACAATCGGCGGCCTTTCGCGTTGGGGACGGTTCTACCGCAACTGCGCCCACGCGGGGATGACGGAGGGACGCGGGGTGACGAACAGCGGCAGCGTGCTCTCCCGTCATCGGCGGAGGTGCGGGGCGAGCATCTCCGCCCAGCGCGCCCTGACCCGCCGCGACTCGCCGACGCACTCCGCGGGGCTGCGTGCGCCCAGGTGACCCCGGTCCGCGACGTATCCCCAGTTCCGGGGGTGCGCTCCATACAGCAGGCAGATGGTCTTCTGAAAGCGCTCCGCGGTGGGGTCCGGGTCCAGGGAGTCCGGCGCGTCCCACGACGGGATCAGCGAGTGCACCCAAGTGACGCCCGGCAGCGCGCCCGCCACGTCGCCCGGCCGCGCGCTCCCCACCGCCCAGACCACGAACTGGTCGGCGGCTTCTTCCGGCGGCATGTCCACGGGAAGCCGCAGCTCCCGGATGAGCGCGTGACCGATTCCGTGAAGCCAGAGATAGAAGAACGCCTCGTTCATCTCCAGACCTTCGGGGTCTTTGGGGTTCAGGAGCTCATCCGCCAGCACCGTCAGCAGCTCGTAGCACAGCCGCACCACGGGCGGCTCCGCGGGATAGAGCGCCTTGGCCTTTCCGCATTCGGCCAGTTCCAGCGTGATGTCGCGGGGCAACAGGAACAGGCCGTTCATCTGCGCCGCCAGGCCCTCCAGCGTGCGCTGCCGCATGTAGGACTGTTGCGCACCCAGGAACACTGAATCCGCGGGCACCGGATACGCGGCCACGAACCGCCCCTGCGCCCCGGCGGACGGCGTGATGAGCATGACGGCACCGTACAAGATGGCCAGCGCCGCCGCCGTGGTGGACAGAATGGAGAGAGTGCGCATGAGGATGGGAGATGAAGGGATCGATAAATGACGGGAGCGGAGTGTACGTCGCTCAGTGCCCCCCGTCAAATGCACCGCGGCGGAGGCGAAAGCACACGCGGATTGTCCTTCCGGCGCCACTCGGCGGAGAAACCAACGGCGAGACGAGGGATTGCTCCCCCGCCCCGCCGCGGCACCCACGGCACTGCAGTGCCGCGTGAGGGATTCGCGCCCGCAGGGCCGAGACGCCGGAGTGCAGGGGCAACAGCAGTACCGTTGCCCCGGAACGGAGGGGGCTCGGCGCCGTTAGGCACAGTCGTATCGTGCCTTACGGCGCGCGAAGCTCGACCCGGAGCGCAGCGGAGGGGCACGCCCGGATCATCTCCGGTCGTGCCCCTCCGTTGTCCATCATCCTTCGCTTCCCGCAGAAAATCCTACGGAAGACCCGCCCTTAGTAGCGGTAGTGCTCCGGCTTGTACGGCCCTTCCACCGGCACGCCGATGTAGTCGGCCTGCTTCTGCGACAGCGGCGTGAGCTTGACGCCCAGCTTGTCCAGGTGCAGGCGCGCCACCTTTTCGTCCAGCTTCTTGGGCAGCACGTACACCTTCTTTTCGTACGCCGCGTTGTTCGTGTGCAGCTCGATCTGCGCCATCACCTGGTTGGTGAACGACGCCGACATCACGAACGACGGGTGGCCCGTGGCGCAGCCCAGGTTCAGCAGGCGGCCCTCGGCCAGCAGCATCACGCTGTGCCCGTCGGGGAACACGAACTCGTCGTACTGCGGCTTGATGTTGATCCGCTCGATGCCGGCCTTCTTGAGCCCGGCCATGTCGATCTCGTTGTCGAAGTGGCCGATGTTGCCCACGATGGCCTTGTCCTTCATGCGGGCCATGTCGTCGACGGTGATGATGTCCTTGTTCCCCGTCGCCGTGATGAAGATGTCGGCCGTCTCCACCACGTCGTCCAGCGTGGTGACCTGGTACCCTTCCATCGCGGCCTGCAGCGCGCAGATGGGGTCGATCTCGGTCACGATCACGCGGGCGCCCTGGCCCTTGAAGGCCTGCGCGCAGCCCTTGCCCACGTCGCCGTAGCCGCAGACCACGGCCACCTTGCCCGCCAGCATCACGTCGCTCGCGCGCAGAATGCCGTCGGTGAGCGAGTGGCGGCAGCCGTACAGGTTGTCGAACTTGCTCTTGGTGACGCTGTCGTTGACGTTGATGGCCGGGAACAGCAGCGTGCCGGCGTTCATCATCTCGTACAGGCGGTGCACGCCGGTGGTGGTCTCCTCGCTCACGCCGCGGATGTCGGCGGCCACGCGCGTCCACCCCTGCGGGTCGGCGGCGATGGTGCGGCGCAGCGTGTCCAGAATCACGCCCCACTCCTCGGGGTCGTTGGCCGGGTCAAAGGCCGGGATCACGCCCGTCTTTTCGTACTCCACGCCCTTGTGCACGAGGAGGGTGGCGTCGCCGCCGTCGTCCAGCAGCAGGTTGGGGCCGCTGCCGTCGGGCCACACCAGCGCCTGCTCGGTGCACCACCAGTACTCCTCCAGCGTCTCGCCCTTCCACGCGAACACGGGCACGCCGGCCGGCTCCTGCTCGGTGCCTTCCTTGCCCACCACCACGGCGGCCGCGGCGTGGTCCTGCGTGCTGAAGATGTTGCAGCTCACCCAGCGCACGTCGGCGCCCAGCTCCACCAGCGTCTCGATGAGCACGGCGGTCTGCACGGTCATGTGCAGCGAGCCCATGATCTTGGCGCCGGCCAGCGGCTGCTGCGCGCGGTACTCGTCACGAAGCGCCATCAGGCCCGGCATCTCGTGCTCGGCCAGGCGGATCTCTTTGCGGCCGAACTCGGCCAGGGAGATGTCGGCCACCTTGAAGGGCTCGCGGCCCGCGTCGCGGGCGGCGATGAACGGGCTGGTCATTTCGGCGATGCTCACGTCGGAAACCTCTAGGGAATAGGGAATAGGGAATAGGGACTACGGGATCAGCATCTGTCAGCGTGCGTCATTGTGCGGAGCGGGTTCGCCGCTCCGGGACTGCTTCTCGGTTGATGAACTGCGTCTTTTCCGGCGATGAACGCCGAGACCTTTCAGGCCGATGAACCGCGTATTCTCCGGCGATGCTTGTCGTCGCGCTCACGCGGGGCGGCGGGCGCTGGCGGCGAACAGGCGCGGGCCGCGGGCGCTGGGGTCCGGAGGGAGCGGCGCGTAGCGGAAGCCGTGCAGCCCCGCCGCCTCCATCCACTCCGCCATCTGCGCCTCCCCAAAGCCCTGCCACAGGTGCCCCATGGCCTGCCGGTACTCCTCGCGGTCGTGCGGCATCATGTCCATCACCAGCAGCCGTCCGCCGGTGGCCAGGGCGCGCGCGGCCTCGGCCAGCGCCTCCGCCGGCTCGGCGACGTAGTGCAGCACCAGAAAGGCCACCGCCGCGTTCAGCGCGCCGTCCTCCACCGGCAGGCTTTCCAGTTCGCCGGCGCGCACCTCCACGTTGCCCAGCGGCGCCAGGCGCGCGCGGGCAGCCTCCAGCATGGCGGGCGAGCTGTCCACCGCCACCACGCGGGCCACAAAGGGCGCCAGCGTGTGGCTCACCTGCCCCGTGCCGCACCCCAGGTCGCCCACCGTCCACTGCTCGTCCAGCAGGCCCAGGAGCCCCACCAGGTCGGCGCGGCGGCCGAACAGGTCGGCGCGCAGCCGGTCCCACTCCCCCGCGGCGCTGCTGAAGAACTCGCGCGACCGCGTGGCCCGCTCCGCCAGCACGCTGCGCAGCCGCTCCGCGTCCTGCCCGGCCGTGGAGAGCGCCGCCACGCCCGGGCGGACCAGCGTCCACAGCTGCCGCGCGTCGCCCTCCAGCCGGTCCAGCGGCATGCGGTAGCGGCGGCTGGTGCCTTCCGCCCGCGCGCTCACCCAGCCCTCGTCGGCCAACAGCTTCAGGTGGCGGCTCACGGTGGACTGCGGCAGCTGCAGCACCTGGCACATCTCGCCCACGGTCAGTTCGTGCCGCTCCAATACCAGGAGCAGCCGGCTGCGCGTGGTGTCGGCCAGTGCCGACATGCGATCGAAGATCGCGGGTGCCGCAATGCTCATCTACTCTCCATCCGTGTATCCGGATGGAAAGATACAATACCCGGCTCCCCCACGCAAGCAGGCCCCGCGACCAAAGTGGTCGCGGGGTCTCTCCGTGTGCAGTCTCGCCTGTTCTTCTTTCGGGTACGCGGCCTGATGGGAGCGTTGTTGCCGCAGTCATGGCGGTGATGGACAGGACTGCTGCATGATTTCGTATCAGAAATCTTGCCCGGAGAGGTGTGCCCGAGTAGAATAGGAGCATCCCGCCGCCCTGGCGGGACACTTCATTCCGGGGCGTACGCCCCTTCCCCGCTTTTATTCACAGGAGCCCGCATGCCGTCCACCACCCCCCGCGTGAATGCCTGGATCTTCCTGAACGAGGACGAGCCCTCCGGCACGAACTACCAGTCGTCCAACAGCTGCTACCAGACGCTGATCAAGAACCATGTCTATCAGTCCGTGGACATGCTGTTCCTGTGCTTCGTCACCACGATGCCCACCAGCCCCACCACGGTTCCGGCGGGCGACGGCTCGTCGTACACCATCAGCACGGGCAGCGTGAGCCACCCGGGCGGCCTGACCAACGAGCAGTACCTGAAGTGGATCATCCGCGACGCGCGGGCCAGCAAGCCGGGCATCAAGATCGGCGTGACGCTCAACTGGGGCGACGGCTCGCTGCTGGCCAACATCTTTCCGAATCCCAACGCCCCCGACCAGGCGAGCGCGGACAAGTTCGCGGCCAACCTGGTGGCGTACCTGCAGGCGTACGGGCTGGACGGGTTCGACATCGACTGGGAATCCCCGATCTGCGATGACACCACGCAGCAGCAGTTCTCGCTGCTCATCAACGCCATCGGCACGCAGTTCCGCAAGCAGTCCCGCAAGCTGTACCTGACGCTCTCGCCGGCCTCGGTGGGCAACCTGGACGCCGCGGCCGTGAACGCCAACGTGGACTTCGTGAACCTGCAGCTGTATTCCGGCTTCACCCGTCCGGCGGACTTCACCGCGGCGGGGGTGAAGGCCGCGCTGTTCGCGTACGGCGCCAAGTGGGAATCGGGCTACCAGACGGCCCAGCAGGCGTTCAAGGACAACGTGGCGCACTACCGCTACCCGGCGTTCACCGCGTGGCGCCTGAACAGCGACAACTACCCGTTCGAGCAGGCGCAGCAGCAGGCGCTGTACTCGCTCGTGTACCCCAAGGGGGGTGACGCGGAGGGCGAGGCGATCGAAGTGCCGGCCTGACCCACACCGCCTGGAACGGAAGCAGCCTCCGCCGCGATGGTCGCGGCGGAGGCTGCTTGTCATTCGGGAACTGCCGGTGGGTCAGTCGCCGAAGCGGCGGTCGATGGCCTTGCGGATCTCCGCGATGGACTTGCCGTCGCGCGTCATTTCGTCGGCGAGGCGCGCCTGGCCCGCGCAGATGCCGCAGCGCGCGGCCATTTCGTCCTTGAAGCACTCCAGCAGGGAGCGGCGGCCGCGCACCTCGTGGCACTCGCAGTAGCAGTACAGCGCGTCCAGCACCCCCGGAATGCGCGCGGCGATGGTGTACACCTCGCGCGCCCGCTCGGGCACGATGTCGCCCGTGATCACGCTGGCGCCCGTGACGCCCGGCCGCGGCGCGGGGTGGTGCCCTTCCGCGCGCACGCGGCCGTGGTCGTGCTGCGCGGCGGCGGCGCGGGGTGCGGCAACGGCGCAGAGCAGGAGGGCCAGCAGAAGGGGCGCGATGCGCGCGGCGGGAAAGGTCATGCGGGGGTCTCCATGGTTGCGATTGGCACGGGAATGATACTGGAAACTGTCGCATCGCGCGATGCCGGCGTGCTTCTACCCGGAACGGCGCCGGACGTCCCTTGGTGCGGCGCCCCCCGCCCGCCTAGATTGCCCCGTCGCACTCTCGTACTCTCGTACTCTCGTACTTCAGTTCCGCACTCACGCACCCAGCACTCACGCACTCCCGCACCCGCTTTGCTCGACGCCATCTTCCGCCCGCGCTCCATCGCCGTCATCGGCGCGAGCCGCAAGCCGAACACCATCGGCTACCAGATCCTGGAAAACCTGGTGCGCCACGGCTTCAGCGGCGCGGTGTATCCCGTGAATCCCACGGCGGACGCGGTGCACAGCATCCGCGCGTATCCGTCCGTGGAGGCGATCCCCGATCCGGTGGACCTGGCGCTCGTCGTGGTCCCCAAGCAGCACGTGCTGGCCGCGGCGGAGGAGTGCGGGCGCAAGGGCGTGAAGGGGCTCGTGGTGATCAGCGCCGGGTTCGCGGAGATCGGCGGCGCCGGCGTGGAGCGGCAGACCGCGCTGATGGAGATCGTCCGGCGCTACGGGATGCGCCTGGTGGGGCCCAACTGCATGGGCGTGCTGAACACGGCGCCGGACCGGTCCATGAACGCCACGTTCGCTCCTACCATGCCGCCGTCGGGCCCCGTCGCCTTCATGAGCCAGAGCGGGGCGATGGGCGTGACCATTCTGGACTACGCGGCCGAGTACGGCATCGGCATCAGCCAGTTCATCTCCGTCGGCAACAAGCCGGACGTGAGCGGCAACGACCTGATCCAGTACTGGGCGGATGACGAGCGTACCGGCGTGATCCTCATGTACCTGGAGAACTTCGGCAATCCGCGCCGCTTTACGCAGCTCGCCCGGGAGATCACGCGCCGCAAGCCGATTCTGGCCGTGAAGTCCGGCCGCTCCGGCGCCGGGGCGCGCGCCGCGTCGTCGCACACGGGGGCGCTGGCCGGTACGGATGCCGCCACGGACGCGCTGCTGCGCCAGTGCGGGGTGCTGCGGATGGACACCGTGGAAGAAATGTTCGACCTCGCGATGGCGTTTTCGCACCAGCCGGTGCCGGCGGGCAACCGCGTGGCCATCGTCACCAACGCGGGCGGCCCGGGCATTCTGATCGCCGATGCGTGCGAGGCCGCCGGGCTGCACGTGACGGAGCTGACGGAGCAGACGCGGACGGTCCTCGCGGCCAACCTGCCGGAGGAGGCGTCGTTCGCCAATCCCGTGGACATGATCGCCTCCGCCAACGCGCACAGCTACCGGATGGCGGTGGAAGCGGTGCTCGCGGATCCCAACGTGGATGCCGTGATCGCGACCTTCGTTCCGCCGCTGGGAATCCGCCAGGAGGACGTGGCCGAAGCCATCGTCTCCGTCGCGAGCGGCTCGCAGAAGCCGGTGCTGGCCGTGCTGATGGGGCGCGAGGGGCTGCCGCAGGGGATGGCGGAGCTGAACGCGGCGGGCATTCCCGCGTACCGCTTTCCGGAGTCCGCCGCGCGGTCGCTGGGGGCGCTGTACCGCTACCGCCGCTGGCTGGACCGCCCTGTGGGGCGCGTGGCGGAGTTCGCCGTGGACCGCGAGGCGGTGGCCGGCATCCTCGATCACGCGAAGGCGGACGGGCGCGCAAAGCTGACGGAGATGGAGGTGATGCGCGTGCTGGAGGCGTACGGCATTCCCGTGGCGCCGTACCGCGTGGCGCGCACGGCGGAGGAGGCGGCCGCCGCCGCGGAGGCCATCGGCTGGCCGGTGGTGATGAAGGTGCTGTCGCCGCGCATCATCCACAAAAGCGACGTGGGCGGCGTGATCGCGGGCGTGGAGGACGAGGACGCGCTGCGCACCGCGTTCCACACGCTCACCACGGAGGTGCCGGCGCGCGCGGGGATCGATGCCGCCGCGGTGGAGGGCGTGCTGGTGCAGCGCATGCTGCGCGGCGGCAAGGAGACCATCATCGGCATGACGCAGGACCCGCAGTTCGGGCCGGTGCTCATGTTCGGGCTGGGCGGCATTTACGTGGAGGCGCTGCGCGACGTGGTGTTCAGCGTGCAGCCGGTGACGGACGTGGACGCGGCGGAGATGGTGCGCGGGATCCGCGGGATCAAGCTGCTGGAAGGGATCCGCGGCGAGCCCGCGTCGGACCTGGGTGCCATCGAAGAGGTGATCCAGCGCCTCTCGCAGCTGGTGGGCGACCACTCCGCCATCCGCGAGCTGGACGTGAACCCCTGGCTCGCCTTCCCCGACGGCGGCGTCGCCGTGGATGGGCGGATTACCATCACGTTGGACGCCTGACCGCGTCGGGGGCTGCTGCGATCCGGCGCGCGCCCGGTCCCATCGGCGCAACTCCGCGCGACGAACGCGTACCGACACATTGGCGCTTGCGGCCCGGTCCGGGGCGTGTAATCTGGGTTGCGGTGAGTCGGCTTTGTGCGCGAGTTTTGCGGAATACCGATCGGGCCTGAAAGAAGCTTACGATCGCAGTGCCCGCATGATATCTGGCATTCGGTCCATCGAACAACAAGTTAGGCCGCTGGATAAGCATCGCTGCAGCCAAAGACGAGATTCGTGGAGTGGCTCCGGATTGCCACTCGCGCGCTAGAAGTAGACGGGGAGGCAAACCCAATGCGGCGTGAGCGATAACCCGCCGTCTTTACTCTGAATTCCGATGACTCATGGCCAAGTTTCGGGACCAACTCAAGAAGGCGCGGTTCCGGGTATCGCTCCCATTCATAAGCTATGAGGTATCTCTCGATGATCTGCTCAATACAACGAGCGTTGACGAGAGAATTGCCAGTCTCAATCGGGTACGTGAGGATCTGCTCGGAGCTGTTGCAGCAGTTGAGGGGCTGCAATCCGAGGCGCTGGAGCGAAAGCATGAAGTCGAGCAGTTGGAAGAGACTGTCCGGCAACTTAACCAAGATCGTAGCACTGCAGAATCGTTGCTCAACGTCCCTGAGGAATCCTTCACGCGCCTTCTCGCGCGTGCGACGTCCAAGGGGCGCACACGCGGCATCATCGAAGGAAGCCTCATCGGTTTCGCTACAGGGGCACTTTCTAGCCTCTTCATCTGGTATCTGACAAAGTAGGTCAGGATAGGTTTGGCCGATCCCGGTAGGGGTACGCGGCCCAACAATCGGCTGAAGGGGATGCGGGGCCTTGCATACTTTCAACTGGAAAGAGGCTTGGCCGCCACCCTCGCACCGCTGACCCTTGTGTCGTTGCCGCATCACCACGGCCAGTGACAGACAGTTGGCACCACGACTCGGTAACGATATCAATCCTACTCACCCGCACCCTGCGCTGACCTTCAATGGCACGTTGCACAGCCCCAGTTCAAGGCCACCGTACTGCGAGCGGCCGGTTGAACTGCCCCGCATGCGGGGGTAGTGGTTACGGATACCGGTCATCCCACTCTCCCTCCTACTACACGCCGACTACCTCGCGCTTCGGACCCGGCAGTGGTGGTGCTTCTGCTCGGAGCACAGAGGGGGGCTTTTCTGCATTTCGCGAGGCCCCACTCGCCTCGGTGCCAAGCTTGGTTCAGACGGAATCGGTGCCGAGTGTGGTTACTGTGACTCGGAAGTATGACGTGTTCATCTCTCATGCTTCGGAGGACAAAAGCAGCATAGTCCGTGATCTCGCGAATGCGCTGGTTGGAGAGGGGCTGTCTGTCTGGTACGACGAGTTTGAGCTACGCATCGGCGACAGCTTGCGCCGCAAAATCGACCTCGGGCTTGCCAACAGCAGGGTTGGGCTTGTTGTGCTGTCTAAGTCCTTCATGCGAAAGGGGTGGACGAACTACGAACTGGACGGCATCGTGACGCGCTCGGTCACGGGAGAACAGGTTATGCTTCCCATCTGGCACGAAGTGACCAAGAGCGAAGTTCTCGCTTACAGTCCTTCGATCGCAGATAAGGTTGCTCGCAGCACGGCTACTCATACGGTCGAGGAGATCGCCAAGGAGATCGCAGAGGTGCTCATTAGCCAAGCGACGTAACCACCGCTGCGTCGATCAGCTCTTATGCCTGAGGGCTGCGGCCGCAGCCCTCACGCTGCAAACAAGCAAACACGGCGCGGGGGGTTGGCCGACTTCGGCAGATTCGGGTGCGGCGCGGCGGGTCGCGAGCCGCCAACGAAACGGCCACTGGGCAAGCCCCGCGGCAGCCGCAGGCCTTTCCTGCGGCTGCCGTCCAGCTTACGCATCAGGGCTACGCCTAGCGTCTGCGCCCACTGCGTGGTGTCGTCCAGTGCCTCTCGCGGGCTGCTACCGACCAGCATCGACTGCGCGACGAGCAGGGCTATCGACAACTCGGTTTCCGGTGCGTAGCGCGCGAGCTTGATCGATGAGTCCGCCGCTGCTTCGGATATCGCCGTCGCTGAGCTGGTGGACATCGTTCGCGGAGACCTGCGCCGCTCTTCCTGAACCCCTTCGGATCAGCCGCCGATCACGTCTTTCAGGTGGCGCAGGAGCGCGTCGGGGTTCACCGGCTTGCCCACGAAGGTGGCGCCGGGCGGCAGCTCCTCTCCGATGTTGAGCGCATCGCCCGCGTAGCCGCTCATCACCACCACCGGGAGGCCGGGACGCTCGCGGCGAAGCTGGTGCGCCAGGGGAACGCCACCCAGCCGCGGCATCACCACGTCGGTAAGCAGCAGGTCCACCTGCCGTGACGCGGCCACGCGCAGCGCATCCTCCCCGTCGCGCGCCTCCAGCACCGTGTAGCCGCCGTCGCGCAGCACCAGCGCCACCAGCGACCGCACCGCGTCGTCGTCCTCCGCCAGCAGCACGGTGCCGGCGCTGGGGGGAACGTGCGCGGCCATGGCATCCGCCGGAAGCGCCAGCGCCCCCTCCACCGCGGGGAGGAGCACCGTGAACGTGGTTCCCCGCCCCGGCTCGCTCTCCGCCCAGATGTGGCCGCTGGACTGCTCCACGATCCCCTGCACCACCGACAATCCCAGCCCCGTTCCCCCGCCCAGCCCCTTGGTGGTAAAGAACGGCTCAAAGGCCACCGCCAGCGTCGTGGCGTCCATTCCGCACCCCGTGTCGCGCACCTCAATGGCCACCCAGGGTCCGCCGCCGGCCGGCGCCCCGCTCCCCTCCGGCGGGGCGGACACGTTGCGCACCCGAACCTCGATCACGCCCGGCCCGCGGATGGCGTCGCTGGCGTTGATGACCAGGTTCATGAGCACCTGGCCGATCTGGTGCGGGTCCGCGCGGGTGGGCCAGAGGGGCGAGCCGATGCCGTAGCGGATCTCCACGTCCTCGCGCACCAGGCGCCGCAGCATTCCGCCCGCCCGCGCCACCGTCTGCCCCAGGTCCAGCACTTCCGGGCGCAGCGCCTGCTTGCGCCCGTACGCCAGCAGCTGCCGCGTGAGGGAAGAGGCACGGTCCGCGGCCTTCAGGATCTCGGCCACCTGCGCCTGCTCGGCGGGGGCGAGCCGGCCCCTGGCCAGGAGCGCGGCGTACCCCTGAATCACCATCAGCAGGTTGTTGAAGTCGTGGGCCACGCCGCCCGCCAGCCGGCCCACGGATTCCATCTTCTGCGCCTGCCGCAGCTGCTCTTCCAGCGACTGTCGTTCGGACTCGGCGCGCACCTGCTTGGTGATGTCGAACCACACCACGTAGATGTGGCCGTCGTGCAGCGCGCGCAGCGACACCAGCACGTCCTGCACCTGGCCCCCGCGCGTGCGGTGCCGCGAGCGGAACTGCACGCCGTCGGGCGAGCTGTGCAGGCGGCGAAGCTCGGGCTGCGCGCGCGCGTTCCACTCCAGGTCAAAGTCGAAGATGCGCAGCGCGGCAAACTCCTCGTGCGTGTAGCCCAGGTGCGCGCACGCCGTGTCGTTGAACATGACCAGCGACCCGTCCGCCGCGTTCACGATGGCGATGCCGCCCGGCATGGCGTCCATGGCCGCGCGAAAGCGCGCCTCGCTGGAGCGCGCCGCCTCGTCGCTCTCCTGCAGCGCTTCCACCATCTCTTCCATCTCCGCCGCCTGCCGCTCCATCTCGGCGGCCTGCTCTTCCAGCTGCCGGTTCGCCTCCAGCAGCTCCTCGGTCTGCAGCTCCAGCTCCCCGCGCGCTTCTTCCGCCACCTGCCGCTCGCGGCGCAGGTCGTCCTCGTACCGGCGCCGCTCGCGCACGCGCATGAGGGAACAGTCGATGGTGCCGTCCGCGCGCAGAACCGCGTGCGCCAGCACGTCCATGTCTTCCCCCGACCGCGTGCGCAGGATGAGGAACACCTCTTCCGCGCTCCCCGCGCCGCGCAGCAGGGGGAGAAGGTGCGTCTGCAGAAAGATGCGCGCGCCGGGCGCAAAGAGCGTGTGCACGGGACGCCCCACCACCTCGTCGCGCCGCCATCCGCCCAGCGCCAGCAGGGCGGCGTTGGCGTGCAGCACCTCGCTTTCCCTCCCCAGGCGCAGGAACGGGGAGGGGACCAGATCCAGGGTGGCGTCGTCCGGCGGACGGCTCACGGCACCGTGGCGAGGTACGCGCGGATCGCCGCGACCGTCTCTTCCGGGTGGCTCATGTGCGGGCAGTGGCCCGTGGCCTTCAGGTGCACCAGGGTGCTCCCCGCCAGGGAGCGGTGCAGAAAGTCGCCCACCTCCGCCGGAGCGACCAGGTCATCCGAGCACTGCAGCAGGAGCGACGGCACCGTGACGTGCGGGAGGTCGGCGCGGTTGTCGGAGTAGAAGGTGACTTCGGCGAAGCGCCGGGTGATCTCCGGATCGGCCGCGCAGAACGAGGCTTCCAGTTCCTCCGCCAGCCCGGGCCGGTCTTCGTTGCGCATCACCACCGGCGCGAGAAAGTTGGCCCAGCCGTGGTGGTTCTGCGACATCATCTCGATCAGCCCCTCGATGTCGCGCCGCTCAAAGCCGCCCACGTAGTCCGGCTCGTCGTTGATGTAGCGGGGCGAGGGCGCCACCATCACCAGCCGCGAAAAGAGTCCGGGCTCGCGGATGGACGCCAGCACCCCCACCATGCTGCTGACGGAATGCCCCACCAGGATCACGTCGCGCAGCTCCAGCGCGTGGCATACGTCCAGGAGGTCCTGCGCGTACCCGTTCAGCGACCCGTACCGATCCGCGCTGTACGCCGCCACGTCGGACCGTCCGGAGCCCACGTAGTCGAACGTCACGACCTGGTAGTCGTCTTCGAACGCCGGCGTGACGGCGCGCCACATGTTCTGGTCGCACCCGAAGCCGTGCGCGAACACCATGGGCCGGGTGCCGCGGCCAGCGACGAGGACGTTGTTGCGGGTACGGATGTCGGGATGCATTCTGCGGCCTCGGGTGCGGAGCGGGGTGAACGATGCAGGGCGCGGGTGCATACGAGCGCGGCCGGATCGCGGCGGGGTCGAGAGAAGCGGTTCGGGAACGGACGTCGCGGATCGCGGCGGCCCCGGGATGGAGGGGAACCCGCGCAGTCCCGAGGGACGGCCTTCCCTGTACAAAGTTTAATCGCGTGTCCACCCCGGGGGAAGCTGGATCACGGCGCAGGCTCGGGCCAGGGCGGATTTCCGCGAAAGACGCCGGACCCACCGCCCCCAGGTTGGCGCCCGAGACGCGCCGAGCTGATCATGTGTTCCGCGACCACCCTGCCCCGCCCCGCGTCCCCATCATCCCACGAGTCGCGCCGGGCTCCAGGACCTCGGCTCCCGCGCGGAACGCCGCCGCGACGGGTCGCGCCCGCCAGCATCGCCAACGAGGTGCAGAAGCACGCGACGGACGTGCTGTTCAGCATCGCGCGCGCGGACGGCGACTGGGGAGCGTCTCCCCGTCCGAGGTGTTAGGTTCAGGCGGCCCCGAAAGCGGAGGCGCACCGCGACCCCGGAGCAACGAAGCCGAAGCGCTGAAGCTGCCGCGAGGCCTGCGTTCACACCGGGCCGGGGCCATCGTGGGGGTGGGAACACCGGAGCAGGCGGCACGGGTGGCGGCGGCGTTGCCGGACGCTGGCTCGCGCCGCTCCCGGACAGGCCGACGCGGCCGGGGCGTGGCCTCGGCGGCGCAACGGAACAGGGCAGGCCTCAGCCGCCACGCCGCCTCAACCTGCGCCACGCGAGCCACCCCGCCGCGGCAGCGAGGGGGAGCGCGGCCAGGGCGGGGTGGCGGCGCCCCACATACGCCAGCGCCAGGACCAGGCCGATCAGCGTTCCGGGCGGCGCGAATGCCAGGAACAGCGCAAGCAGGAGTCCGGCCCTTCTCCGGGGGCGGTTCATCGCATCCACCTGACCATGTCTGAACGCC
>NZ_DASVTX010000435.1:0-2085 GCF_036387355.1 Longimicrobium sp. | reverse complement strand
GCTCCGCCACAAAGTAGGCCACGTCGGCGTGCTGGTGGAACGGGTGCTTCCTGCGGTCCAGCACCGGCTCCAGCGCCATGCGAAGGGGCGGAACCCACTGGGGGTCCCGCCCGTTCACCGTCCACATGAAGTCCACGAAGGGCTTGAGGCTGGCCCCGTGCGCGATCTCGCGGACGGTGACGCCGGTGCGCGCCGCGGCGGGTGCGGCCGTGCTCACGCCGCCCCCCCGATGATGCCCAGCGTGCGGCCCACGGTGCCAAAGGCGTCCAGAACGCGGTCCAGCTGCTCGGTGGTGTGCGTGGCCATGACGGAGGTGCGCAGGCGGCAGGAGTTTTCCGGCACGGCGGGGGGCAGCACCGGGTTGGTGAACACGCCCATGTCGAACAGGGCGCGCCAGAAGATGAAGGTCTTTTCCATGTCGCCCGACGCCACGGGAATGATGGGCGTCTCGGAGCCGACGGTGTCGAAGCCCAGGGCGTTCAGCCCGCCGCGCAGGTAGTCGGCGTTCTTCCACAGCTGGGCGCGGCGCTCCGGCTCCTGCTCCATCACGTCCAGGCAGGCCAGCACCGTGGCCACCGCGCTCCCCGGCATGCTGGCGCTGAAGATGAGCGGCCGCGAGTGGTGCTTCAGGTAGTGGATCACGTCTTCCGGCCCCGCCGCCGCCCCGCCGATGCTGGCGAACGACTTGGAGAAGGTGATCATCGTCAGATCGACGCGGTCCTGCAGCCCGAAGTGCTCCGCGGTGCCGCCGCCGTTGCGCCCCAGCACGCCGATGGAGTGCGCGTCGTCCACCAGCAGGCGGGCGCCGTACTCCTCCTTGATCTCCACCAGCGAGGGGAGGTCCACGATGTTCCCCTCCATGCTGAACACGCCGTCGGTGGCGATCAGCACGCCGTTGCTGTCGCGGTGGCGCTCCAGCACGCGGCGCAGCGCGCCCATGTCGCCGTGCTGGTAGCGCGCCAGCTCGCCCGCGGCCAGCTGGGCGCCGTCCAGCAGGCAGGCGTGGTTCAGCCGGTCCTGCACCACCAGGGCGCCGCGCGTCACCAGCCCGCCGATGATGCCCAGGTTGGTCTGGTACCCGGTGCTGAACACCAGCGCGGCCTCGGCGCCCATCAGGGCGGCCAGGCGGCGCTCCAGCTCTTCGTGCAGGTCCAGCGTGCCGTTCAGAAAGCGGCTGCCGGTGTTGCCGGTGCCGTACCGGGCCAGCGCCTCGCGCGCCTTTTCCAGCACGTACGGGTGATGGGTGAGCCCCAGGTAGTTGTTGGAGCCCACCATGATCTTGGTTTCGCCGCGGATCACCACCTCGGTGTCGTGCGATTCCTGGATGGGCTGAAAGTAGGGATACAGGCCGCGCTCCATCATCTCGTGCGCGGCGGTGAATCGCCGGCACTTGTCGAAGATGTCCACGGTCTGCCGCACGGTCTGCTCCACGGTCGCCATCAAACCCAATCCTGTTCCCGGTACCACTGGGCCGTCCGGCGGATGCCCTCGGCCAGGGGAGTCGCCGTTCCGCCAGGGATCAGCCACTCCAGCCCGCCAAGGTCGCACAGCCACGCCGGAGCCAGCATCTCTTCGGCTTTTTCTCGATTGAACACGCCCAGACCGCCAAACCACCCCGCCACCACGCCCGCGGCGCGCACGCCGGCGGGGGGGAGCGGAACGCGCACGGGGCGGGTGCCCATGGCGTGCGCGATGTGGCGGACGACGTCGCTCCACGGGTGCTCCACCGGCTCGGCGACCGCGTAGGTGCCGGCGGGGGCATCGGCCGCGCGCGCCAGGGCGGCGGCCAGGTCTCCTACGTACAGCATGTGCGTGCGCAGCCCGGGTCCCGCGGGGGCGGGGGCCAGCCGTGCCTTCACGAGCTTGAAGTAGGGAAGAAGGGCCCGGTCGCCGGGCCCGTAGACGGGCGGGGCGCGGAGGATGGCGGCTGATACCCCGTGGGGGGCCGCCTCGTTCACCACCGCCTCGCCCTGCAGCTTGGTGCGCCCGTACGTGGAAACCGGCTCGGGCGTTTCGTCGGGGCGGCGGGGGCGGCCGTGGCGCGCGGGGCCGCACGCGGCGTAGGAGCTCAGGTACACCAGCCGG
>NZ_DASVTX010000434.1:0-7768 GCF_036387355.1 Longimicrobium sp. | reverse complement strand
CGGCTCTCCGTCCGTGCGCCGGGGGCCGCCGCCGGCCAGCGCCGCGTCTTCCCCGCCGGGAATCACTCCCAGGTGCGACTGCCGCAGCGTGTGCAGCATGTCGCCGATCACCCCGCGCAGCGCGGCATTGTCGCGCGCGGCCACCGCGCGGGGGCGCAGGCTGTCGCGCACGGCCCGCCAGTCCACCCCGTTGAAGGTGGTGTCCCAGAACGTCCGGTTCACCGTGGACCAGGCGCTGTCGAAGGTCGCCGCCGCCAGCTCCGGGCTCAGCGTGCGCTCCGCGGGGGCCGCGGCGCGCCCCGGCCCCATTCCGCCCGCGCACCCCGCCAGGAGCAGGCAGGCCGCGGCTGTCATCGTGCGATTCAAATCCCCTCCCGTTCAGGCGCCCGCCGCAATGGCGCGCACCACGTCGTCGATTCCCGCCTTGATGCGCGCCGACGGCTCGCGCGATTCGTTGGCGATGATGGCGAAGATCACTTCCCGCCCGTCGGGCAGCGTCACGAAGCCGCTCAACGAGTCTACCCCGCCGATGTACCCCGTCTTGGCCGCCACCCGCCCGGGCAGGTCCTCCAGCCGGTGCAGCAGCGATCCCGCGCGCCCCGAAACGGGGAGCGCGACGCGGACGATTCCCTGCCCCGGTGTACGCCGCACGTAGGCAAGAAGATTCACCAGCGCGCGGGGGGTGATGCGGTTCTGCGCCGACAGCCCGGAGGCGTCGCGCAGCACGAAGTCGGCGCTGTCGACCCCCACCACCCCGGTCAGAAAGGCGCGCTCCACGGCCAGCCCGGCGCTCCAGCTCCCCTCGCCCCGCACTTCACGGCCCAGCGTCTTGGCGAGACTTTCCGCGATCCAGTTCTGGCTGCTGAGCAGGATGGGGGCGATGGCGCGGGGCAGCTCCGGCGAGCGCCACTCCGCCAGGGGCGTCATCCCGCGCACGACCGACTGCGCCGGGTCGCTCACGACGCGGACGTCCTCCCTGCCCACCACGATCCCGCGCCGCACCAGCGCCTCCCGGAACGCCGTCCCGGTCCAGCGCGCGGGCTCCTGCACGGCGAAGCTTTCCGTGTCGGCCCCGCCGTCCGCCGGATAGGTGCCGAACGCGCGCACGTGGTTGCTCCCCGGCAGCCGGTCGAAGTCCAGCGTCCGCGCCCCGCCCGCGCCCACCGTGCGGCTCTCGTTGCGCAGCGACCACGAGGCGGAGCGCGGCTCCCCCGTGATGCGCGCCGGCCGTCCGACGGCGCCCGGGACGATGCGGAAGTCGATGGCGTTGTCGGCGAAGCCCAGCGCGTTCACCGGGGCGGCGTACCACCACAGCTGGTCGGCCGCGTCCCAGTCCGGGCGCACGTACTCGGTGTCCCACCAGCTTTCGTCGGCCACCACGGCGCCGGCGATCCGCTGGATGCCCCGCGCGCGCAGCGAATCGGCCAGCATCTCCCACACCGCCGTGCGCGAGGCAAAGTAGCGCCCCGAGATCAGCGGGTCGCCGCGGCCAAAGAGGACCAGGTCGCCGCGCAGGGTGCCGTCGCGCACGGGGCCGGTGGCGTACAGCGAGGTGCGGAAGCGGTAGTCCGCGGGCAGGTGGTGCGCCGCGGCGGCCGTCACCACCAGCTTGAGGTTGCTGGCGGGGATCATGGGGCGGGCGGCGTCGCGGGCGTACAGAACGCGCCCGGTGCCCGCGTCGCGCACCTCGATTCCCCACCGCGAGCCCCGCAACTGCGGCCGCGCGAGCACCGCGTCGATGCGCTCCGCCAGCGAGGGGGCGCGGGGCGCGGCGATAATTGCTACATTCCCGCCCGCCGGCTGCGCGGGGAGCGGCGCGGCGGCGGCCAGGGCGAGCAGCACGGCGCCCAGGCGCCGGACAAGCAGGGGCACGAACATCACGTAGCGACGATTTCCGGGGCGGAAGAGGGGATGAGCGAAATCCTGTTCGCGGACGACGACGAGGCGCTTCGGCGGATGGTGGGCGACTTTCTTCGCCACGCCGGCCACGAAGTGCGCCTGTGCGAGAACGGGACGCAGGCCCTGTCGGAGGTGCGGCGCGCCGCGCCCGACCTGGTGATCCTGGACTACCGCATGGGCCGGCCCGACGGCTTCGAAGTGGCCCGCGAGCTCAAGGCCGAGCCGCGCCTGTCGCACGTTCCCGTCCTCATCCTCACCGGCGAGTCCAGCATCGAGGACCGGCTGGGCGGCTTTGAGGCCGGGGCCGACGACTATCTGGCCAAGCCCTTCGACCCCCGCGAGCTGCTGGCCCGGGTCACGGCCCTGGTGCGGCAGACCCGGCGCTCGCTGGACCGCAACCCCACCACCGGGCTCCCCGGCGGGCTGGCCATCGAGCAGGAGATCGAGCGGCGGCGCGAGGCGGGCACCCCGTTCTCGCTCTGCTACTTCGACCTGGACGACTTCAAGCCCTTTGCCGACCGCTTCGGCTTCGCCGTGGCCGACGAGGCCATCCGCGAGGCGGGGCGCGCCGTCGCCACCACGGCCGAGGGGCGCGACGCCTTCGTGGGGCACGTGGGGGGCGACGACTTCGTGGCCGTCTGCCCGCCGGAGGGCGCGCGCGAAATCGCGCTGACGGCCCGCGCGCGCTTTTCGCAGGCGCTCCCCCGCCACCTGCCGCCCGAGGCGGTGCGCGCGGGGACGTACCAGGCGGAAGACCGCGCCGGGGTGCTGCGCGAGTTTCCCCTCACCCGCCTTTCCGCCGCCGTGGTGCGCATCGATCCCGCGCGGTGGACCACGCTGGAGCGGCTGGGCGAGGTGGTGGCCGACGCCAAGCGGCGCTCCAAGGCCTCTGGCTCCGGCGGCCTGGCGGAGATCGAACTGTAGCGGGTCCGCACAATGTATCGCCCCCGCGGCGCGCCCTCAACCGGGGCGCCGCGGGGGCGACGTGCTTTCAGCGGAGGGACGCCGGTGGGTCCGGCGGGATGAACGTCAGTTGTGCAGCGTGCGCGAGGTGGTGACGGCCGTCTCCAGTGCCAGGCGCGGCGCGGACACCTGCGGCGGCGCGGTGGCGCGGATGAGTTCGGCGTGGCGCACCTCGCGGAACTCGTACACGATCACCCCCTCGTTGGTGACTTCGCTTACGATGCGCAGCCCGTCCTCGAGCGAGTTGAGGATCTTTTCCGCGCGGGGGAGCGACCACCCCAGGGACGAGGCCACGTCCGTGACGGTCAGCAGGCCGTTGCGCTCGCCGGCCAGGCGAAGCACGTGCTGCTGCAGCGCCTGCACCAGCGCCTCGCGCCGGCGTTCGCGCTTCTTGCGGGCGGCGGAGTACGTCCACGCGGCCAGCCCGCCCACCATGACGCCCACGAAAAAGGCGGCAGGCTCCCCTTCGCCGATGCCGAGCATCATGATCATCATGGCGAAGAACGCCAGGATCCCGGTAGGGATGTAGTTCATCCCCGGCTCCACCGCGTGCGCGGGAAAGGCCGGCGCCGCGGTCTGCGCGCGCGGCGGCACCTGGCCGGCGACGGGCTGCGGAAACGCGGGCACGCGCGGGGCGGCGGACAGCGCCGCCACCGCTTCGCCGTTGCGCCCGAAGTTTTCGCCGCAGCGGGCGCACTTGCGGTGCTTGTGGCGCATCATGTAGTACACCACCCCGCCCGCGCCCATGAAGGGAAAGATGGTGGCGACGGCGAACAGCAGCATGAGCGCCACCGGCCCCGGCTGCGAAAAGAAGGCGACGCTCTGCCCCTGGAACCCGCACCGCGGGCACAGGGCCACCACCTCGGGCGCCCGCAGCGCGGCCGCGGCCACGCCGCGCCCGTACGCGGGCGAAACGGCGGCGCCGCAGCTTCCGCAGTGGGCCGCGCCCTCCGCCACTCCCGATCCACACGTCGAGCAGTACATCCACGCCTCCATGCCGCGTCGCGGCCCTGTTCTCTGGTCAACCCCGTCGCCCGTGCCCGCTGATACGTCCGGGCGCGCGACAAGTTTCAATTCCGGGACAATCCGTTTCCGCACCCCCGGCTCATCCCTCCCCGGAGACGGCGAGACGGTGGACTGCGGCGGCTCCGGCCCGTGTTCACTGACCCGGGCCCCTACCAGCGGGCCATGTAGCCGCGGGCGTCGATGTGGATGAAGGGGCCGTGCGCGCCGTTGCCGTCGTACACCCCCGCTCCGCCCACCAACTCGGGATGGCGGCTCTCCACCCGGTCCACGGCGCGCAGCATCACCCGCACGTCGTCGGTGTCGCGGCGCCCGTCGCCGTTCAGGTCGTCGATGTAGCCGTCGCGGTCGTTGTCCACCCACACGTCCGACGCATCGCCGTACGTGTGCCGGCTCAGCCGCGCGCGCCCGCCCTCGCCGGGCCCGTTGTACGCCGGGGTGCGAAAGCCGCTCATCACCGCCACGTGCTCCGCGCGCACCCCCATGGCGTTCAGTTCCTGAATCACCAGCTCCAGCTTGTCGATCAGCCGCAGGTCCAGCGCCAGGTACTTGGGCCACACCGCGAACTGGTCCTTGGTCAGAAAGTTCCGCAGGCGAAAGTGCTCGCTCACGTACAGGTCCTGGTTGTCCGGGGTCACCTCGATGAACCCGGCGGGCGGCGCGTACCGGTCCGTGCGGCCGTCCGCTTCCGTGGCGTACTCGCCGATGCGGTAGCCGTTCAGGTAGCCGCCGCGCTTGTCGCTGAACGGAACGCGGGTGATGACGTGCAGGTCGGCCATCTCCTGCGCCCACGTGTTCCCGCGCAGGTGCAGCCGCCACACGCCCGCGGTCGACGGCGCCACCAGGCCGCCCGCCAGCTGCCCCCCGCCGCCGAGCAGGCGGATCTGCGTCCCGGCCTGCGGCGTCCAGGTGTACGCCGCGTCGAACGGGTCGGCCCCGGCCCACTCCAGCGGCAGCTCCAGCCGACGGTTGGGGTCGGTGACCACCGCCCGCAGCTTGCCGCTGCGCCCGAACGCCGTCACTGCCAGCCGCACCGCGTCGTCATCCGCGCGCATGACGGAGTTCGGCGTGGCGCCGGACCAGGTGAGGGGCGGCGTGGCGCGGGTGGGCGCGTACATCCCCAGCGCGGTCCCAGAGAGGAGGATGAGCGAAAGCGTGGCCAGCGTGCGGCGGGTGCGCGGCATGAACGACTCCTGGCGGATTCCGCGGAGGTGCGGAACGGATGGGCGTCCGGCGCCGCGGGGGCCCGGAGCGGGTTCGGGATGGAGTGGGAAACGCGGCGCGTTCCGGGGCAGAAGGGCGGAGGTCCGCGAGGAGCGGGTCCGGCCATCCGCCGCGCCATGGCGGCGCGGGGCGGAACGCGGTGGAGCACGGCACACTGAACGCGTGCGCTCCGGGGTGGCGAAACCGTCCGGAGTGCGTAGGTTGTTTCCCGTTCAGCGGATTGCGGTCAACATACCGCGAATCGCGCGCGTTCGTCAAGCAATTCCCTCCTCAGGAACGGCCGCTTTCATGCCCGACACCGCCCCGCGCCCCCGCGTGTGCCTCGTGATCCTGGACGGGTGGGGGCTGCGCGAGCCCGCCCCCGACAACGCCGTCACCGTGGCCGAAGCGCCCACCTGGCGCGCGCTGTGGGAGGGCGGCGCGCACCCCCGCGCGCGGCTGACCACGCACGGGCCGGCCGTGGGGCTGCCCGAGGGGCAGATGGGGAACTCCGAGGTCGGGCACATGAACCTGGGCGCCGGCCGCGTGGTGATGCAGTCGCTGCAGCGCATTACGCAGAGCATCCAGAGCGGCGACTTTGCGCGCAACCCGGTGTTTGCCGAGCTGCTGGCCGGGGTGCGCGAGCGCGGCGGGACGCTTCACCTCATGGGGCTCATCGGCCCGGGCGGGGTGCACGCGGTAGACACGCACCTGCTGGCGCTGGTGAATCTGGCGCAGGAAAACCAGATCCCGCGCTGCCGGCTGCACGTGTTTCTGGACGGGCGCGACACCCCGCCATCCTCCGCGCGCGACTACCTGACCGAGCTGTTCGGGCGGGCGGGGGGCGGGGACGCCGTGCGCATCGCCACGCTCATGGGGCGGTACTGGGCCATGGACCGCGACCGGCGCTGGGAGCGCACCGAAAAGGCGTACCGCGCCATCGTGTACGGCCAGGGGCAGCCCGTGCACGACCCGCTGGAGGCCATCGCCGCCGCGTACGAGGCGGGGGAAACGGACGAGTTCGTGGAGCCGCGCATCATGGTGGATGACGACGGCCAGCCGCTGGGCCGGGTGGCCGACGGCGACGCCGTCATCTTCTTCAACTTTCGCGCGGACCGCGCGCGCCAGCTTTCGCGCGCGCTGGCAGACGAGGCGTTTACCGGGTTTGACCGCGGCCCGGGGCACCCGCGCGTGCACGTGGCCACCATGACGCAGTACGACGAGGCGTTCCCCCTTCCCACCGCCTTTCCGCCGCAGGAGCTGAACGACAAGCTGTGCGACGTGCTGGAGGCGCACGGCCTGTCCAGCTTTCGCACGGCGGAAACGGAGAAGTACCCGCACGTCACCGTCTTCTTCAACGGAGGGGTGGAGGAGGCGCCGCGGGGCGAGGACCGGCGCGTGGTGCCCTCCCCGCGCGTGCCTACGTACGACCTGCAGCCGGAGATGAGCGAGCCCGAGGTGGCCCGCGGCCTGGTGGAGGCGATCCGGTCGCGGAAGTACGACGTGCTGGTCTGCAACTTCGCCAACCCCGATATGGTGGGGCACACGGGCGTGCTGGAGGCGGCGGTGCGCGCGGTGGAGGCGGTGGACGAGGGGCTGGGGCAGGTGGTGCAGGCGTGCGCGGAGACGGGAACGACGCTGCTGGTGACGGCGGATCACGGCAACTGCGAACAGATGTGGGATCCTACCACCAACGGCCCGCACACCGCGCACACGACGAATCCGGTCGGCATCGTCCTGGTGGAGCCGGCAGGCCAGCGCACCGCAAACGCGCTCGCCGACGGCGCCCTGTGCGACGTCGCGCCCACCATCCTGGGGCTGCTGGGGGTAGAGCAGCCCGCGGCGATGACGGGGAGGGATCTGCGTAGGGAAAGTGCGTGAGTGCGGGGTCCGTGAGTGCGGGGGGATCAGTGCGGAGTGCGGAGTACTGAGGGCGGAGTGCGGAGTGTGGAGTTCTGAGGGCGGAGTGGGCCGCGCGTCGGGAGAATGGGCGCCGTCCCGGGAATCCCTGAGCGGATGAATCCGCCGCTCAAGAAGCGGGAAGCCCCGACTCGTGGCCGCTGTCGCGTCCACGATCGGAGCTTCAACTGCTTCAGGGGATACAAACTTCGGGCGTGCTTCCCGTGCCCGGCGCAACGTTGGAACGGGCGGACGGCAGATCCTTCCAATCACCCGCGCGGCGGAGGCCTCGTCCGGCGCCTCCTCAGGATGACAAGCCCCTGCTGCGCAACGGTGGCCGATCCGCCCCACACACCGCACCCGGATGGGCGCGCGGCAGCAGCCGCCGCAGTCCGCGCAGGCGGACTTCGTGCTTTTCCAGCGGCGAATTCATTCGCTCCGGGCCGGGGCCGCGCCGGCCTTCGCCCCCCGCACAGATCCATCCACCGCAATCTTTTCCGGCGGCGAATCGATCGCATTTGCTCTGGGGCCGGGGCGGCATCGGCACTACCCGAACCGCACCGATCTGCGTTCTCCCCCGTGCGTCTGTTTGCACGGGGAGGGGCCGGGGGCATAAGCGTTAACTTTGAACTATAAAGCGTTGTAGCCGAGCGACCTGTGAAACTCGTTTACGTCGTGCCGGCAGCAACCGCTCGCGCAATTCGCTTCCCCTCCGCAGCAACTCGCTAGGCAGGCTGGGCAGGGAAATCACGGTCCGGAACGCATCCGCTGCCTCCCGAAA
>NZ_DASVTX010000433.1:0-5354 GCF_036387355.1 Longimicrobium sp. | reverse complement strand
CGCACCCGCGTCCTCCACTCGAGGGCCGTTCTCTCTCGCCTTTTCTCCTCGACGCGAAAGAGGCCCCCGGAATCCGGAGGCCTCTTCTTTTGTCCATCGATCCGAAGCGGCGCTTTCAGCTGCCCCGGCGAAGCTGGGCGGGCGTGGTGCTCGGCTGCGGCACCAGGGCGCGCTGGGCCATGGTCTCGGCGCTGTCGCCGCTCATGAAGCGCCGCACGCCCATCCACGCGCGCACCAGCGAGTTGGCCGGGCGGTCCAGGCTGCTTTCCACAATGCGGCCCTGCCCGCTGCTGGCGTGCACGTAGCGCCCGTTGCCCACGTACACCCCCACGTGCGTCACGCGCCCGCCGCGGCCGAAAGTAAGCAGGTCACCCGGGCGCAGCAGCGAGCGGTCGCGCGGCACCTCGCGCCCCACCCGCGCCTGCTGGGCGGCCGTGCGCGGCAGGTTCACGTCGAACGCGCGCATCAGGTACTGCGTAAAGCCGCTGCAGTCAAAGCCGCGCGGAGAGGTGCCCCCGAAAACGTACCGCCGGCCGAGCTGCTGGCGGGCCATGCTCACGACAGAGTCGCGGCGTGCTTCGATGCTGAAGCTGGGTCCCGCCGACGGAGCGCGGCGGGGTCCTTCCTGTGCCGTCGCGGCGACGGAAACGGAAAAAACGGCAAGCATGAGCGCGCTGAGCGCGATTCCGCGTGACTGCATCTGGTTCTGGAGAACGGGTTCAACGGATCGGTGCCAGGAACTGGCTGACCGGGTGGCATCCCCAACAACGCGGGACGGCCGCGGCGGCACCGAGGCGAATCGACACACCTGCGAGTAGCTGGTTGAGCGGGGCGCAACGTAGGCCGGGGCCCGGGGGGTCGCAACTCCTTCGGGCGACGAGGCGCCCCAAGCGATTGCGGCACAACGGCTTCGGATTTTGTCTTCGGGGCTGCCGAAAGCGCGTTGGTGGACAAGAACAGGGCTTCGGAGCCATTATCATCTGCTACCTGTCCCCCTCCGGGGACACACCGCCCGCTCCGTCCCGGAATGCACCCGATGACCACGCGATTCGCCCGGTTGATCGCCCTGCCGCTGCTTGGGATTTCCATTGCCTGCGCCCCCGCCGCGGCCCAGACCGCCACCGCCCGCCCGGCCGCCAGCGACAGCGCCGGGCTGCGCCGCCAACTGGAGCGGATGATGGCGGGCTACGGAGGCGTGGCGGGCGCCAGCGTACGCAACCTGGCCACCGGCGAGGCCATCAGCATTCGCGGGGATGAGAAGTTTCCCAGCGCGTCGCTCATCAAGGTGGCCGTCCTGGTGACCGCGCTGGACGAGGTGCGCCGCGGCAACCTGCAGCTGAGCGATCCGCTGAACATGATCGCCCGTGACCGGGTGCCCGGCTCCGGCGTGCTGCAGTTCATGCACTCCGGGCTGGAGATGACGGTGGAGGACGCAGCCCAGCTCATGATCACCCTTTCCGACAACACCGCGACCAATCTGCTCCTGGACAAGCTGAACATCCGCACGGTCTGGGCGAAGATGGATTCGCTGGGCCTCACGTCCACGCGCATTCATGCCAAGGTGTACAACCGGTCCACCAGCGTGGCGATGGACAGCAGCGTGAAGTACGGCCTGGGCGTCACCACGCCCAACGAAACGGTGGAACTGTTCGCGCGGCTGCACGCGGGGCGCGCCGTGAACCCCGCGCTGGATTCGGTGGCTCTGGCCATGATGCGCAACAACCAGGACTTTACGAAGCTGGTGCGCTGGCTTCCCGAATCCATCATCGTGGCGCACAAGACCGGCGAGGTGGACCAGTCTCGCAACGACTGCGGCATCATCTACGGCCCCACCGCCCCCGTGGCGGTGTGCGTGATGACGCGGGAGAACCGCGAGCAGTCGTACGCCACCGACAATCCCGCCAACCTGCTCATCGCGCGGATCGGCGCCGCGGTGTATCGCCACTACAACCCCGGCGCACCGCCCACCACCGAGCCGGCCGCCTTTCGATGAAGCTGGTTCTCCCCGGCGGCTCCGGGCAGGTGGGCACGCTGCTGGCGCGCGCCTTTTCCGCCAGCGGCGACGAGGTCGTGGTCCTGTCCCGCTCCCCGTCCGCCGGCCCGTGGCGCACGGTAGCGTGGGACGGGGAGACCGTCGGACCGTGGGCCGCGGAGCTGGAAGGCGCGGACGCCGTCATCAACCTGGCGGGGCGCAGCGTCAACTGCCGCTACAACGCCCGGAACCGCGCCGAGATCATGGAGTCGCGCGTCCGCTCCACGCGCGCGGTGGGGACGGCGATCGCCGCGTGCGCGCGGCCGCCGCGGCTGTGGCTGCAGTCCAGCACGGCGACCATCTACGCGCACCGGCTGGACGCGCCCAACGACGAGGCGACGGGCATTCTGAGGGGAGGCGAGCGGAACGCGCCGGACACGTGGCGGTTCAGCATCGACGTCGCACGGGCGTGGGAGGCGGCGCTGAACGAGGCGGTGACGCCGGGGACGCGCAAGGTGGCCATGCGCAGCGCCATGGTGATGAGCCCCGACCGCGGCGGCATCTTTGACGTGCTGCTGGGGCTCGTGCGGCGCGGGCTGGGCGGATCGGCGGCGGGAGGGCGCCAGTTCGTCTCGTGGATCCACGAAGCAGACTTCACGCGCGCCATCCGCTGGCTGATGGAGCACGAGGAGGTGGACGGCCCGGTGAACCTGTCATCCCCCAACCCGCTGCCGTATGCGGAGTTCATGCGGGCGCTGCGAAGGGCGGCGGGCGTGCCCGTCGGCCTGCCGGCGACGCGGTGGATGCTGGAGATCGGCGCGTGGGCCCTGCGGACGGAAGCGGAGCTGGTGCTCAAGAGCCGCCGCGTGGTTCCCGGACGGCTGCTGGCGGGGGGATTCCGATTCCAGCACCCCGACTGGCCCGAAACCGCCCGCGACCTCGTCGCGCGGGGGACGGGCGACTGAAGTCGCGGCAACAACGGCGCGAAGTCCACCTTCGTGGACTGCCGCGGACGTCCTGGTGTGAGTCGCGGAGACAGGCGCGTCCACCCCGTCCAGAGCGAATGAGTTCGCCGCTGGAACAGCACGAAATCCACCTTCGTGGACTGCCGCGGACGCCCAGGTGTGAGTCGCGGAGACAGGCGCGTCCACCCCGTCCAGAGCGAATGAATTCGCCGCTGGAACAGCACGAAGTCCACCTGCGTGGACTGCCGCGGACGCCTCGGTGCACAGGGCGGAGGTGGCATCGCGCAGAAAAGCCGCATCCGGGTTTCCGGGTGCGGCTTTTCTTTCACCAATCCCCTGCAGTTCCCTCGCGACCTCCGCCACCCCGCGTGACGGCCCTTCAATACCGTTCGGGGAAGCGGCCACAACGGCCGAACGCGCGATCTACTCGCCGGGTGCGGACTCGCCGGGGTCAGGCGCGGCCGCGTCGCGCAGGCGACGGAGCCACGCGGGGGCTGCGGTGCCGTTCTGCACGTGCACGCGCTCGATGAGGCCCAGCACGTCGGCCGCGGCGTCGTCGCGCACGGCGGGGTCCACGGCGGAAAGCAGAATGCCCAGCGCGGAGGCGTACGCCTGGTCGGGATAGGCGCGCTCGGCGCCCACCTCGCCCACGAACCACTCCGCCAGCTTGCGCCGCACGCGCGGGTGCGGCGTGGCCCCGCTCAGAAAGTTGTGGAGCGTGCTGGGCCCCAGGCCGATTTCCGCGGCCAGCACCCGGATGCTGCTCTGCTCGGCGCGGTCCAGGGCAAGCTCCCGCAACGCCTCCAGCGACACCTCTCTGGGGTTGATCATCCTTGACCCGCCACGAGGGACTTGTTTTGGACGATTCGGACGTGTAGGTTATCCACTATGTCCGAATCGTCCGAATTGTCACGAACGTCTGACTTGTCCACTTCCGGCATCTACGGTAAACCTTCGGAGCCCGGGAAGCAAGGGTGCCGTGGGGGAAGCGGGCGAGGCCAAGGAGCAACGATGCAGTCACCCGACCGGATCAACGCATGGCTCGGCCGCGCCGTCCGCGTGCGCACCTTTCACCAGCTGGCCGCGCTCGGGCTCGTGCTGCTGGTGCCCGTGGTGCTGGCCGCGCTCCTGGTGCCCGGACCCGTGGCGGCCACGGTGGCCATCGGGGCGCTCGCCTGGTTCGCCGTGCTGACCGTCCTCGCCTTCCTGCACGCACGAGGGCCCACGGTGCGCGGCGGGGACGCGGGGCTTCCGCGCGACCCGGAGGCACCCGGAAGCCGCCACGGGCGGGACTGATCTGCTCCAGATGTTTGGCGCACCTTGCGACGGCACCGGTCCTGCCAGCAGATTGCGCGACTTTTCCAATCACCCGCGCCACGATCGGACATCTTCCGGATGAGCAGGACCGCCAGCCGTCGCGCCATCGGGCCCACCACGCCCAGCGTTACCCCCGTCTTTCCGCTGCTGCTCCTGGAAACCATGCGCGACATGGACCGCCCGGAGGAGGTGCTGGAGGGCGAGGACCTGAGCGCGAGCATGCCCCGGCGGCTGGGGCTGAGCGACGTGGTGTACCTGCAGATCCACAAGTTCCGCGAAGAAACCAAGCGCAAGAGCCTGCAGAGCAGCGCCACGGTCGAAGACCTGATGCGGCTGGTGATCCGCAGGCCGGACTGCGACGAGATCTTTGAGGAGGCGGGGCGGCGGATGGCGACGCGCGCGTGGGACGAGCGCAGCAACGCGTCGCGCCGCGCGGTGCGCCTGCTCCCCGCGGGGATGCGCATGCGGGCGGCGGCGCGCGCCACCGGCCGGCTGATGGGGCAGCTGGCCGGGCTGGGCACGCTGGAGGTGCAGGCGCGCCCGTTCCAGGTGCGGCTGCGCGACTCGCTCACCAGCCGCGCGGACCCGGGCGGGGCGGCGTGCGCCTTCTACACGGGCGTGATCGCGGAACTCATTACCCGCTACATGGGGCGCCGGCACAACGCCGTGCACTCCCGCTGCGCCGCGCGCGGCGCAGACAGCTGCGAGTGGAGCGTGCTCGTGGTCAGCTGACCCGGGCCGCGGGGATCAAAACGCGAACGCCGCCCAAGAGGCGGCGTTCTCCGTTTTACCCGTGTCCCGGCGCGCGAAAAGGCGCGCGGACGATCCGCCGCGGCTCACTCGTCCGGATCCACCCCGCACACCTCGTCCAGCTCTTCCACCCCCGCCTCGCGGAACAGCTTGCGGCGGATGCGGCGGTCGAACAGCGCCCACTTGAGCGCCTGCTGCTCCGGATCGTCCTCGTCGCCCTTCAGAAAGCCGATGTCGATCTCAAACCCGCCCGCCCGGCTGCGGCCGCCGCCGTAGGGGCGCCCGCGCAGGTCCTCGCCCAGCGCGTGCTTCAGAAACTGGTCCACGTGCATCGTCGCGCGCGTGGTGCG
>NZ_DASVTX010000432.1:0-2446 GCF_036387355.1 Longimicrobium sp. | reverse complement strand
CCGGCGCCGAGGCGCAGGTGACTTCGGTGCCGGCCAGAATGCCGTGCGTGGCGGCCCTGCCCAGGAAGGGCGCCGGCGATGCGGTCACCGTGACGGTCGCGCTGCCAGAGACCGAGCCGCTGGTGGCGCGCACCGTGTTGGTGAAGGTGCCGCCCGTGTTGCCCGCCGTGAACAGCCCGCTGGCGGCGTTGATGGTGCCGCCGCCCGACTGCACCGACCAGATCAGCCCGGGGGTGGGCACCACGTTTCCGTCGGCGTCACGCCCCGTGGCCGTAAACTGCTGCGTCTGGCCGGGGATCAGCGTCGCCGGGTTGGGCGCGACGGTGATGGTGGCCAGCGGCCCCGCCACCACGGTCACCGTGGCCGAGCCGGAAATGCTTCCCGCGCCGCAGGCCGCCGTGCTGCAGGCGCGCACGGTGCCGGGAAAGGTGCCCGTCACCGTTCCGGCCGTGAACAGCCCCGTGGCGCTGATGGTTCCGCCGCCGGACTGCACGCTCCACACGGGGGTGAAGGCGACCACGTTGCCGTTGGCGTCGCGCCCCGTGGCGGTGAACTGCTGCGTCTGCCCGCCGTTGAGCGTCACGGGGTTGGGGGTTACGGTGACGCTGGCCAGCGTTCCCGCGATCACGGTTACGGTCGCCGTGCCCGAGATGCTTCCCGGGCCGCACGCGGCGGTGCTGCACGCCCGGACGGTGTTGGCGTAGGTCCCCGCCGTGGGCCCCGCGGTGAAGCGGCCCGTGTTGTCGATGGTGCCGCCGCCGGCGCGCACGTCCCAGAAGGGGGTAAAGGCGACGGTGTTGCCGAACTGGTCGCGCCCCGTGGCGGTGAACTGCTGCGCGTCGCCGGCGCCCAGCGTCGCGGGGTTGGGTGTCACCACGATGCTCGCCAGCGTGCCGGCGGTGACGGTGACCGTCGCGGAGTCCGCCAGCGCGCCCAGCGTGGCGACCACGGTTCCGGGAAAGGTGCCCGAAACCGTTCCCGCCGTGAACAGGCCGGCGGGAGAAATGGTTCCTCCGCCCCGCACCACCGACCACATGGGGCTCACGGCGAGCTCGTTGCCCGCGGCGTCGCGCACCGTGGTGGTGAACTGCTGCGTGGCGCCGGCGCCCAGCACGGCGGGGTCCGGAGCGACCATGAGGTTCGCCGCGGGACCGGCCTGCACGATCACGGTGGCGCGTCCCGAAACGGCGCCGATGGTGGCGGCGACGGTGCCGGTGTAGGTCCCGGGCGTGCCGCCGGCGGTAAACAGGCCGGTGGGGGTAATGGTTCCGCCGCCCGCCGCGACCGACCAGTTGGGCGCCGCGTTGATGACGTTGCCCGACGCGTCGCGCACCACGGCGGTGAACTGCTGTGTGGCGCCGGGGGCCAGGGTCACGGTGGGGGGCGTCACCACGATGCTGGCGGGCGCGCCGGGCACCACGGTGACGGTGGCGTTGCCGCTGATGCTGCCGACGGTGGCCACCACGGTGGAGGCGAACGTTCCGGGAACGGTGCCGGCCGCAAACACGCCGGCGGCGCTGATGGTGCCGCCGCCCGCCGCCACGGACCACACCGGCTCGATGCCCACGACGTTGCCGTCGGCGTCGCGGCCGGTGGCCGTGAACTGCCGCGAGGTGCCCACGGCCAGGGTGTCCGGGTTGCGCGTGACGGTAATGCTGGCCACGACGCCGTGGTCCGTCGGGCTGTGCTCGCACGCCGCGGGAAGAACGACGGCCATCGCCGCGCAGAACATCCACGCGATGGTTCGGGGTACCGCTCTGGTGTACATGGAAAAACTCCGGAATGGGAGCAGCAGCATCCCCGGGAACCGGGCAGTCGGCCGGACGCGAGGGGGCAGGCGAGGGAAGTGTAGATTCGTCCTAAAATGTGCAACTCCCAGCGGATACGGCGCCATCGCACATGCGGGGGCGGCGCGGTGTACTGCTTTTGTGCCATGGCGGGGCAGGCGGTGGATCGAATGGGCTAGCTACTGCGGGGGAGGAGTGTGTCATCCCCGGCGGGCCGCCATGGCCGGACCGGGGCCGCGCGCCCCGAGTCGCGCGCAGCCGCGTTCCCGTCCGGCACGGCGGGCGGCGGAAGGGGACGGCGGTCGAGGATCGTGGCGCGCCCTTGCCGCAGGGTCCGCCTCCATGGCGAATGCTGTCCGCACGATGCTTGCGGATCGGCATTCCTCCTTGTTCCTGAACCTGACACGCTCGTTCACCATGATGGCGATGACGCCGCCGCGCGGACGGGCCACGGCCGCTCCGGATCACGATCCCCGTGGCAAGGGCGCGCGCGAGCCGATGCGTCGGCTGCTGCGCGGCGCCCTGCTGAGCGCGCTGCTGCTCGCGCCCGCGGTGTCGGCACAGCAGATCGTGAGGTCGTGGGCCCCGGGCGACGGATTCCAGGGCCGGGGAGCCGCGCTGTGCGTCGCGGCGGGAGAAGTGCTGGAGCGGGACGGGGG
>NZ_DASVTX010000431.1:0-13571 GCF_036387355.1 Longimicrobium sp. | reverse complement strand
GCGGGCAAAGCGGACGACGGAACGGATTTCCGGCCCCGCCTTCATGGTCCCCTCCGCGCCGCCGGTGCCGCGCAGCATCCACCGGCGGCGGCTGGCCTCGGGAATTTCCCGCGCCAGCGAAACGGGCCACACCGCCTCGCGCGCCTGCGCCAGCACGCGGGTGCTCAGGTCCGTGGCCAGGATGTCCACCTCCCACCCCTGCAGCGCGGAGAGCAGGACCATCGCCAGCGTGTACGGCTCCTGCCCGGTGGAACAGGCGGCGCTCCACGCGCGGATGCGGCGCGGGCGCAGGCCGGCGTCCGCCTGCGCCTTCCACGCGGGAAGCAGCTGCGACGACAGCAGTTCCCAGTGCGCCGGCTCGCGAAAGAAGTGCGTCTCGTTGGTGGAAATGGCGTCCAGCATGCGCGCCATCTCCGCGGGATCGGACTCCACGCGGCGGTAATAGCGCGCCAGCGTGCCGATCCCCAGCTCCTTCATGCGCCGCGACAGGCGGCCGGCCAGCAGCGCCTTCTTGCACGGTGCCAGGTGAATGCCCGCGGCGGACTGAATGAGCGACTGAAAGCGACGGAAGTCCGCGTCGCTCACCTCCGCGCCCCGCGCCAGGGCAGGGGGCCGGGCCGGGTGCGCCTTTCCATCCCCCGCCGGAGCAGGGGAGGAAGACGGGATCTCGCTCGCGGCGTCCCCGGCACGGGGCCGCTGGTGCGCCGCGTGGGTGGCGGAGGTCACGGCCCCGCGGCTTCCGCGCCGGCTTCCGCGGAGAGCGCCGCGGCGGCCTCCGCCTCCACCGCCTCGCGGGCGTGGTGCGCGTCGTCCATCGAAAGAATGCGGTCGATGTCCAGCAGCAGGGCGAACCGGTTGCCCTGCCGCGCCATCCCCAGCAGGTACTCGCCCCCGATGCGCGTGCCGAAGGAGAGGGGCGGCTCGATGTCGTCCTCCGCCAGCTCCATCACCTGGCTCACCGTGTCCGCCAGCAGCCCGGTCACCATCCGCTCGCCCCCGTACTCCGCCTCCACGATCACCAGGCAGGTCCACCGGGTGAGGCCGCTGGCCTCCATGCCGAACTTGACGGCCAGGTCCACCACGGGCACCACGCCGCCGCGCAGGTTCACCACCCCGCGGATCCACGCCGGGGCGGAGGGCACGCGGGTGATGGCGTCCAGCTGAATGATTTCGCGCACCCGCAGAATGCTGATGGCGTACTCTTCGCCGGCCATGCGAAAGGTGAGGTACTGCTGCACCCCCGCCGCGTCGCTGATGAGCGTCATGGCCTAGAAGCGGGTGTACTCGTGGTCCGCCGCCGCGCGGGCCGCGCGGGATGCGGGCGCGGCGGCCGGGGCGATGCGCAGCGCCGGCACGCGCGTGCGCCGGGCGGACGAGCGGCCCTCGGCGACGCGAAAGAAGCCCATCAGCTGCTGCAGCGTTTCCGCCTGCGCCGCCATCTCCTCCGCCGTGCTCGCCAGCTCCTCCGCGGCGGAGGCGTTGCGCTGCGTTACCTGGTCCAGCTGCCCCATGGCGCGGTTCATCTGCCCCACCCCGGCGCTCTGCTCGCGCGAGGCGGCCGACACTTCCTGCACCAGCTCCGCCGTGCGGCGAATGGCGGGCACCAGGGCGGAGAGCAGCTGCCCGCTGCGCTCGGCCTTGGCCACGCTGGACGACGACATCTCGCCGATTTCCTTGGCCGCCGCCTGGCTGCGCTCCGCCAGCTTGCGCACCTCCGCGGCGACGACGGCGAACCCGCGCCCGTGCTCGCCCGCGCGCCCGGCCTCGATGGCGGCGTTCAGCGCCAGCAGGTTGGTCTGGTAGGCAATCTCCTCCACGATGCTCACCTTGTCGGCGATGGTCTTCATCGCCTCCACCGTGTCGCTCACCGCGGCGCCGCTTTCCCCCGCGTCGCTGGCGCCGGCCGAGGCGATCTGCTCCGTCTGGCGGCTGTTGGCGGCGTTCTGGTCGATGGTGGCGCCCATCTCCTCAAGGCTGGCCACCGTTTCCTGCACGCTGGCCGCCTGCTCGCTGGTGCCCTGCGAAAGCGACTGCGCGGTGGCCGACACCTGCGACGACGCGGTGGCCACGCCCTCCGCCGCGGCGCGCACGTCGGCGATGGTGCTCCCCATGCGCTGCGTCATGTTGGCCATGGCGGCCAGCAGCGCGCCCACCTCGTCGCGCCCGCCGGTGCGCACTTCCGTTTCCAGGTCGCCGTCCGCCAGGCGGTTGGCGGCGGCCACCGCTTCCGCCAGCGGCCGCGCGATCATGCGGCTCACGGCCACGGCCAGCGCCAGCCCCAGGGCCAGCGCCGCCGCCAGCATGAGCACGATGAAGGTGCGCGCCGAGGCGTACACCTGCGCCGAGCGCGCCACCTCGGCCCGGCCAATGTCGCGGTGCAGGCGCACCAGCTCCTCGGCGCTGGCCTCCACCTGGTCGTGCAGCCCCTTGGCGGCGTTCAGCACGTCGTACGCTTCGCGCCCCTGCCCGCCGCGCGACAGGCCGATGTAGCTGTCGCGCGCCTGGCGGTACGAGGCCCACCCGGTGCGCACGGCGTCGAACACCTCGCGCTCGCGCCCGGCATCGGCCATTCCCTGAAAGTCGCGCAGCGCCACGTCCAGCCGGCTCTCGATGTCCGCCATCTCCCGCTCCAGCCCGTCGGTGACCGCGCGGTTGCCCGCGTTCGCCACGTGCTTGAACTCCTTGATGCGGAAGTTGGCGATCAGAAAGCGGATGGTGCCCGCGCCCTCCACGGCGGGGAGCACGCGCTCCGCCACGGCGGCGGCGCTGCGGTTCACCTGCCCCATCTCCGCGATGGCCAGCCCCCCCACCGCGGTGCTCAGCACCAGCACCACGGCAAAGGAAACCAGCAGCTTGCGCCCGATCTTCATGTCCTGAAACCACTGCATGGTGCGGCTCTCCGTTGGTTGTTCGCATGGGATGGGCGGGCGGGGCCCGCGCCGGTTGCTTCTCAGTTCAGCGCGGGTACGGCGGCGCCGCGGCGCATGCTTTCCGCCAGCACGGCGGCCACGTCCAGGATGAGCGCCACGCGCCCGCTTCCCAGGATGGTGCAGCCCGACACCTGCGGCAGGCCGTGAAACAGCCGGCCCAGCGGCTTGATGACGGCCTGGTTCTCCCCCAGCAGCGCATCGACGACGAGCCCCGCCTGCTCGCCCTCGTGCCGCACGATGACGACGCCTTCGCGCGGGGGCGGGGCCCCGTCCACCCCCAGCACGTGGCGCATCCGCACGAAGGGGAGCGGCTGGCCGCGCAGGCTGATGACGCCCTCGGCCCCCGCGTCGCTGCGGTCGGCGGGGAGGTCCACGCACTCCACCACGGCGTCCAGGGGAATCACGTAGGTGTCGCCGCCCACCCCGATGCTGAAGCCCTCGATGAGCGCCAGCGTGAGCGGCAGGCGCAGCGTGAGCGTGGTTCCCGCGCCGGGGGTGCTGTCGATGGACACCGATCCCCGCAGCGCCTCCATGTTGCGCCGCACCACGTCCAGCCCCACGCCGCGCCCCGACAGGTCCGTCACCCGCGACGCGGTGGAGAACCCGGGCTCGAAGAGGAGTCGATAAAGCTCCCCGTCCGCCAGCCGCTCCGGCTCGGCGCACAGGCCGGCCTCGCGGGCGCGGCGCTCGATGCGGGCGCGGTCCAGCCCGGCGCCGTCGTCACGCATGCGCACCACGATGCTGCCGCCCTCGTGGCCGGCGGTGAGGTGAATCACGCCCTGCGGATCCTTGCCCGCCTGGAGGCGCGCCTCGGGCGGCTCGATGCCGTGGTCCACCGCGTTGCGCACCATGTGCGTGAGCGCGTCGCGCAGCGGCTCCACAAGGCTGGTGTCCACCTCCACCTCCTCGCCCTGCACCTCCAGCCGCGCCAGGCGGCCGTTGGCAAAGGCCACATCGCGCACCGTGCGGCGGAACGGGGCCAGCACGGGGCCCAGCGGCACCATCCGCAGCCGCATCACCACTTCCTGCAGCGCCGCGTGCAGCGGATCGGCGTCGCGGTGTGCGGCCAGCACCTCGCGGGCGGGGCGCCCGTCGGCCAGCATCTGCTCCACCCGGCCCCGGGCAATGGCCATCTCCCCCAGCAGGTCCAGCGCGCGGTCCAGCCGCTCCACCTCCACCCGCAGCGTCCGCGCGCGCCGCGCCGGCGCCACCCCCGCAACCGGCTGCGCGGCGTCCGCCGGCAGCGCGGGGCCGGCGGCGGTTCGCGTCTCCTCGTCCCGCGCGGAGGCGGCGATCTCGTCGCCCAGCTCCCGCTGCGAGGGGGTCAGCGCCTGCGCGCCGGCGACCGCGGCGGGAATGAGTTCGCGGAAGGCGTCCGTGGCGCGCAGCACCAGTTCGATGCGCTCCGGCGAGACGGCCAGCGTGCCCTCGCGCATGCGGTCCAGCAGGTCTTCCAGCACGTGCGCCAGGTCGGCCACGGCGGTCAGGCCCAGGTTGCCGGCGTCGCCCTTGATGGTGTGCGCCACGCGAAAGACGGTGGCCAGCAGCTCCGCGTCCGCCGGGCTGTCTTCCAGCCGCAGCAGCGCGTCTTCCATCAACGCCAGGTTCTCGGCCGATTCCACGGCAAAGAACTGCTGGATGGCGGCAAGCTCGGGATCCACGGTCATGGTGCGTGCGGCACGGGGGGCGCGGCGCTCCGGATCGGTGCGCGTCGCGGGTGAAGGATCATTACAGCAGGCGAACGAGCGCGACGCCGTCCGCGGTGCCGTACAGCAGGCGCCGGCCGCGGCGCCCTTCCACGTCCGCGGCCACGACGGGGATGCTCAGTGCGGCCAGCGCGGCGCGGGCGGAATCCACGTTCTGCCCGCCCAGCGGCCGGTGGTCATCCCGAAAGGCGTCCAGCACGCAGGCGCCGCCGAACAGCTTGGCGCGCAGCGATCCCGGGCGTGCGCCCAGGGCGACAAGGCGCTCCACCAGGCGCGGAATGGCCAGGTTGCCGAAGCGGCCGGGGCGCACCACGTCCGCCGCGCCGTGCGGCAGCAGGTGGTGCGTCAGCCCGCCGATCCCCGTCTCCGCATCCCACAGGCAGGCCGCCACGCACGAGCCCAGAATGGTGGTGACGGTGCACGGCCGCGCGGAGGCGAAGATCTCGCCCGGATGCAGGTACGCCGTGTCCACTGCGGCGGCTTCCGCGCGGGGCGCAGCGGGGCGGCGTGCCAGGGCTGCGCTCATGCCGCCGCGATGGGCGCGATGGCGGCCGCCGCGCGAAGCCGGGCGCCCTGCAGCGCCGCGCCCGCCGCGGGGGACAGGATTTCCAGCAGCTGCGCGTCCGCCGCATCCAGCCCGGCCTTTTGCGGCAGCAGGCCGGTGACGGCGAGCTCGGCGACCGTTTCGCCGCCCACGCGCAGGGGAAGGCGGATCAGGAGGCCGTCCCGGTCTCCCGGGCGCGCGAGCTGGGCGGCGATGCGGCGAAGGTCTCCGGCCTCCACCCCCATGCTCACCAGCGGGTACGATGCGCCGGGCTCAAACACGGCGAACTGCTCGCTGCCGACGACGTTGATCACGATCTCGCCCAGCGCCTCGGCCACCGCGTCCGGGGTTACGGCGCCGGCCAGCCGCGCCAGGGCGACGCACAGCTTGAGCAGGTCGCTGTTGCGCTGCTCCGCCGCGGTAAGGGCGCGGGCGTGAAACTCGGCGGTCTGGCGGGCGCGATCGCGCTCGGTGCGCAGCCGCTCGGCGAGGGAGCGGGCCTCCGCGTCCGCGTGCGTGGTCAGGAGCGTCACGCGGCGGCGTCCTCGCCCAGGTAGCTGCGCAGCTTGGCCAGCAGTTCCACGCTGTCGATGGGCTTGGTGACGTAGTCGTTGCAGCCGCTCTCATAGCCGGACTGAACGTTCTGCCCCTCGCCGCGCGTGGTGAGCATGATGATGGGCGTGGCGCGCGTTTCGGCGCGGGCGCGCAGGGTGCGGCAGGCCTCAAAGCCGCCCATGCGCGGCATCACGACGTCCATCAGGATCAGGTCCGGCTTTTCGCTCAGGGCGCGGGCCACGCCTTCTTCGCCGTCGTGGGCGGAGAGCATTTCGTGGTCGCCCTTGTTCAGGATCATCTTGACCCACATGTGGCTGGTCGCCGAATCGTCGATCAGCAGGATCTTCTTCCTGCCCGCGTCGGTCGGCGGGAGCATGTCGTGGCCGTATTGCATTCGCGTTCGTATTCGTGCAGGGTGTCCGCGTCTTGGTGATGATGGATAAGGCCGGAACCATGCCCGGCGCGCCGCCGCGGCTCGGACGCGCGCAACCGCCTGCGGCGCATGCGGTTGGATGAGGACGCCGCGCTTTCCCCCGCGCTTCGCGATCCGGCAGAATGCCGGATCGCGCGGTTCCGCCCCCGCAAAACCGCCGGATGGCCGGAGCGCGAAAAGGGCGGCCCTCCCGGTGGAGGGCCGCCCTTGTGCGGAGCCGGATCACGCTGTCGCCGTCGATGATTTCCACGCGTCACGCGCGCTCCGCAGAAGGAGCGCGCAGCAGGGCAAGGCATTGCCCCACAATCACTTCCGCCACGCCAAACCTGTCATCCTGAGGAGGCGCCGGACGCACCTTCAGCGGCGCCGAACCCTGGCGCCGACGAAGGATCTAGTGTGCGATGAGAACGGACTTGCGTGTCGCGACGTTGGCTCGGCGGCAAGTAGATCCTTCGGTCGCTCACGATCCGGCGCGGCGGACAGAGCGGCGCCTGCTCCCTCAGAATGACAACGGTGCTAGCGCGCAACTCGTTGTGATCAATAGCCTTGCCGGCTACGAAGACGCGCAGTGCGGAGGACTGGCGCGGAGTCGGCTCCGGCCGGCTGAAACGCGCGGGCGAACGCGGGCGGCATTCTGCCGCATCCGCGAGCCGACATCCATCGAGAGAGGCCGAGAGAGGCCGTGCGGCATTCTGCCGCATGGCGCTTCCCGCCATCCACCACACGCGAATTCGGACATCCGCCGTGCCGTCAACCATCGCTCCGTGGACGGCCTGCGGCGGTGCGGCATCATTCCACTTCCTCGTCCCGCCACCGCTGGATCTTGCGCGTGAGCGTCCGCGGGTCGATGCCCAGCGCCTGGGCGGTGTCTCCCATCCGCCCGCCGTTGCGGTCCAGGATGGAGTGCACGTACTCGCGCTCCAGCCGGTCCAGCGGCCACACCTCGTCACCCGCGCGGCGCAACAGGTCCTGCGCGGGGCCGGGGCCGCGCACGGCGTCCAGCGGGAGCACGGGCATTCCCGCGTGCAGAATGAGCGCGCGCTCCACCAGGTTTTCCAGTTCGCGCACGTTCCCCGGCCAGTCGTGCTCCGCCAGCCGCTCCAGCGCCTCGGGGCTGAAGCGCGGCGCGTCCGTCCCGTTCTGCGCCATGAACCGCTCCCGGAACGCCTGCGCCAGCAGCGGAATGTCTTCGCGCCGGGCGCGCAGCGGCGGCACCTCCAGGGGAAACACGTTCAGCCGGTAGAACAGGTCGTCGCGAAAGCGCCCCGCCTCCATCTCCGCCTGCAGGTCCAGGTTGCCCGCCGCCACCAGCCGAAAGTCCACCGGCACGGGGCGGCTGTCGCCCAAGCGCTGGATGGTGCGCTCCTGCAGCACGCGCAGCAGCCGCGCCTGGGTTGCAGGCGCCAGCGTTCCCACCTCGTCCAGAAACACCGTTCCCCCCGCCGCCTCCTCGAACAACCCGCGCCGCGCCCCCGCCGCCCCCGTGAACGCGCCCTTTACGTGGCCGAACAGCTCGCTTTCCAGCAGCGTCTCCGGCAACGCCGAGCAGTTGATGGGGACGAACGGCCGCCGCGCGCGGTCCGAGAGCTCGTGAATGCCCCGCGCCACCAGCTCCTTGCCCGTCCCCGTTTCGCCGGTGATGAGCACGTTGGCGCGGGTCGCGGCCACCCGCTCCATCAGCGTGAACATGCGCACCATGGCCGGCGACCGCCCGATGATGCGGTCGCGCGCGCCGCCCCCGCCCGCCCGGCCGCGCAGCAGCGCCAGTTCGCGCCCCAGCTCCCGCTGCTCCAGGGCGCGCTCCAGCTTGATCAGCAGCTCGGGGATGGCCACCGGCTTGTTGAGGTAGTCGAACGCGCCGAGCTTGATGGCCTCCACCGCCGTCTGCACGGTGCCAAAGCCCGTCATCATCACGAACTGCGCGTCCGTCTGCGTGCCGCGTCCCAGCCGCAGCACCTCCACCCCGGTGAGCCCGGGAAGGTTGATGTCCAGCAGAACCAGGTCAAACAGCTCCCGCTCCAGCGCGCGCACGGCGCTGGGCCCGTCCCCCACCGCCGTCACGCGAAAGCGCCCGCCCAGCACGCGCGACAGCCCGTCGCGCAGCGAGGCCTCGTCTTCCACCAGCAGCAGGTGCGGCTTCACCTCCGTGCCGGCCTCCGTCATTGGCCCGCCTCCCGGCCGTCCAGCACCGCGCGGATGCGGCGCGCCAGTTCGTCCGGCGGCACCGGCTTCTGCAGGACCGCGGCGACGAGCCCCGGCGGCGGCGGCCCGGAAGCGTGCCCCGACATGAGGAGCACCGGCTTGCCGGGGCGCTCGCGGGCCAGCTTCCGGGCCAGCTCCACCCCGCCCATGCGCGGCATCACCACGTCGGAAAGGAGCAGGTCGATGGCGCCCGGGTGCCCGGCCGCCACCTCCAGCGCCTCCCTGCCGTCCGCCGCCTCCAGCACCACGTAGCCGCGCTCCCGCAGGGAGCGCGAAAGGGGCGCGCGCAGCTGCTCCTCGTCCTCCACCAGCAGCAGCGTTTCGCCCCCGCCGTCCGGTTCGGGAAGCGGATGAGGCGCCGCCCGCTCCGGCACGCCGGCCGTGGCGGGAAAGTAAAGGCGAAAGCGGGTGCCCTCGCCCGGCTGGCTGTCCACGAACACGGCGCCGCCCGACTGCTGCACGATGCCATACACCGTGCTGAGCCCCAGCCCCGTCCCCCGCCCCACTTCCTTGGTGGTAAAGAAGGGTTCAAAGATTCGCTCGCGGACCTCGGCGTCCATGCCGTGCCCGTTGTCGCTCACGGTGAGCAGCGCGTACTCGCCGCGCGACAGGCCCGCCACCCCGGCGCCGACGCGGACGGACTCCGTTTCCACCACCAGGCGCCCGCCGTTCGGCATGGCGTCGCGGGCGTTCACCATCAGGTTCATTACCGCCTGCTCCAGCTGCCCGCGGTCCGCGCGCACGGCGGGAAGCCGCGGGTCCACCCGCAGCTGAACTTCCACGTCCTCGCCCACCAGGCGGCGCGCCATGCGCTCCACCCCAGCCACCACGCCGTTCAGGTCCAGCACCTCCGGCTCCAGCACCTGCCGCCGGCTGAAGGCCAGCAGCTGCCGCGTGAGCTCCGCCGCCCGCTCCGCCGCGCGCTGGATCTCCCCCGCGCTTTCGCGGGCGCCCTCATCCAGCGCGGGCCCGTGCTGCAGCGCGTACACGTGGGTCAGGATGGCCATGAGCAGGTTGTTGAAATCGTGCGCCACGCCGCCGGCCAGCCGCCCCACCGCCTCCAGCTTCTGCGCGTGCCGCAGCAGCTCCTCGCTGCGCGAAAGCGCCTCCTGCGCCTGCCGCCGCTCCGTGACGTTCTGCACGATGACGATGCCGTAGCGCCCGCCGTCGCTGGCGCTGTCCGCCACCGCCGAAAGGGTGACGTGCGCCCACACCGTGCGCCCCGCGCCGTCCAGAAAGCGCACCTCGCCGCGCCAGTGCCCGCGCCCGCCGTGCAGCACCGAGCGCGCGCCCCGCCCCAGCGCGTCCGCGTCGCGCGGGTGCGCCAGCACGGCCAGCGCCGTTCCCGTGAGCGAGGCCGGGGGGCGGCCCAGCAGGTCGTGCAGGGCGGCGTTGGTCTCCACCACCGCGCCCGCGCCGTCCAGCAGCGCGATTCCCGCGGCGCTGCTCTCGAACATGGCGCGGAACCGGGCCTCGCTGCGGCGCAGGGCCTCCTCGGCGCGGAACCGGTCCGTCACGTCGCGGTTGATGCTGAGGATGGCCGTGCTCCCCCGGTATTCCACCAGAAAGGCGTTCACCTCCACCTGCATTCCCGCGCCGTCCGCCCGGTGCTGGCGCGTGGTGAAGTGCGTGGCGTGCGCGCCGTCCAGCGTGTCGCGCAGGCGCTGCTCCCCCAGCCGCGGGTCGTCGCTGAAGTCGCGCAGCGAGCGCCCCACCAGCTCGCCGTCCGCCACGCCGTACAGCTGCTCCGCCCGCGCGTTGGCGGCCAGCACCACCTCGCCCTGGGGGTGCAGGATCATGAGCGCGTCGTGCGCGTTCTCAAACAGGCCGCGGTACTCGCGCTCCGAGGCGCGCAGCTGCTCCACCGCCTGCGCCAGCTCGGCCGTGCGCTCGTCCACCCGCCGCTCCAGCTCGTCGCGGGCGCGCACCAGGGCCTGCTCGGCGCGCTTGCGGGCGGTGATCTCCGCCGCGAAGCCCACGAAGCGAAGGATGCGCCCGTCCGTCGCGCGGACGGGAAAGGCGCGGTCGTGCACCCAGCGCTCCTCGCCCTCCGGCGTGCGGATGCGGTACTCCTCGTCGTACGTCCCCAGCTCCCGGTCGTTTACGGCGGCCCGCACGCGCTCGCGGTCGTCCGGGTGCAGCGCCTCCACCCACTCCCACGGCTGCGTGTACAGCGTGTCGCGGCGGCGCCCCCACACCTGCTCGTACGCGGGGCTCACGTACAGCACCCGGGACTGGTCCGGGTCCATCACGTAAAAGACCTCGCGAACGTGCTCCGCCAGCTCGCGAAAGCGCTCCTCGCTGGCCCGCAGCGCCTCGGCGGCCGCTTTCTGGTCGGTGATGTCGGTGTTGGTGCCGTACCAGCGCACCACCTCGCCCGCGGGATTGCGGTCCGCCCGGGCGCGCCCCAGGTGCCAGCGGTACTCGCCGTCATGGCGCTGCAGGCGGAACTCCACCTCGTACGGCTCGCCGGTTTGCACGGAGCGCGTCCACCGCTCCACCACCGCGGGCTGGTCGGCGGGGTGCACCCGCGAGAGCCAGACGTCGGCCACCGGCGTCCCCGCCCGCAGGCCGAAGTAGACGTAGGCGGCCCGGCTGGCGTAGTCCAGCGTGCCGTCCGCGGTGGCCGTCCACACCTGCTGGGGAATGGTGTCCGTCAGAAAGCGGAAGCGCGTTTCGCTCTCCGCCACGGCTTCTTCGGCCGCGCGAATCTCGGAAAGGTCCTCGCAGCAGGTCACCGAGCCCACCACCTGGCCGTCCTCGCCGGTGAGCACGTCGGACCACAGGCGCACGGGAAAGCGGCTGCCGTCCTTGCGCAGGTTCACGCTGTCGCGCACCCAGCGCATCACGCGGTCCGGCGCCGCCTGCGGCCCCACCCGCAGCTCCGGCGGGGCGAACAGGCTGGCGTGCAGCCCCGTGATCTCCTCCGGGGCGTAGCCGTGCATGGCGGCTTCGGCGGGGTTGGTGTAGACGATGTGCCCCTTGAGCCCCGTCACCGTCACCCCCAGCTGCATCACCTCCACGGCCTTTTCCAGCATCCGGAACGAGGCCTCTGCCCGGCGGCGGCGCCCCACCTCCGCCCGCAGCTCGATCTCCGTCATCACGGACGCGGTCAGGTCCTCCAGCGCGTCCAGCTCATCCTGCGTCCAGGCGTGCGGCCGCGGGTCGATGGCGCACAGGCTCCCCAGCGGCCGGCCCTCCAGCACCAGCGGGATCCCCGCGTAGCCAATGACGCCCAGGTCGGGGATGGCGCCGTTGCCGGCCAGCAGCGGATCGCGCCGCGCGTCCTCCACGGCCATGGGCACGCCCCGGCCGACGACGTGCTGGCAGAACGAGTGGGTCAGCGGGGTTTCGCGCAGGGTGGCCCAGGGCTCACTGAGCCCGCTCAGCCCCAGGAACACCTGCCGCTCGTCCGTCACCAGGGTGACGAGCGCCACCGGCACGTTCAGCAGCCGCGCGGCCAGGCGTGCCAGGCGGTCGAACGAGCGCGCGGCGGATTCGCCGCCGTCCAGCACGTCGCGCACGGCCGCCAGGCGGGCGGGGTCGGAAAGCACGGCGGCGAGGGCGACCGGTCCCGGAGTGGAGTCCATGCCCAAGGGGAGATCGGTGGACGCAGGCGGGTGCGCGCCCGGGCGGGGCGCTGCACGGGGGATGCGGCGCGCGCGGGCGGCGCACCGGAGTGCGCCGCCGTGCGAAAGTTCGGATTTTCCTTGGAGCACCATAATCGCCCCCGGAACACCCGTCCATCAACCCCCGCCTGCACGGGAGAGGCACCGCTGCGACATTCCACGCCCGGCGCCGTGCCGGATTCCGCGCGAATGCACCCCCGCGGACGGCTTTGCCGCTCAGGACCGCTCCCCCTGCGCCCTCCGTTGTGATCGCGGCCGAGAACGCCGCGCCGCGGCTGCCGCGCTCCGCCTTCGCGCATCGACGATCCGGGGCCGGCGATCCCCCATCGCACATCCACCCCGCGCCGACGTAGATTCAGCTCCGCATGGCCCGGCCCTGCCCGCGTTCTCCATCCACACCCGCCCCCGACCCGCCGTCCCACGATGCCGACGTCCATCCGCTTCGCGCACCGTCGCGCCGCCGCCCTGCTCCTCCTTGCCGCCGCCGCGTGCGGCGTGGACGCCGACCCCGCGCGCCGCCGCGCCGACTCGGCGGACAGTGCGACGACCCGCCCCGCCGCCGACGCGGCGAAGCCCGGCGCGGAGCCGCGGCTGGAGGTGGTGACCGCGGCGGGAACGCGCACCTTTACGCTCGCGGAGCTGCGGCGGGCGCTGCCCACGGACACGGCCGACGTGCGGCACGATCCCGCGTACGAGGGGCGCGCCAAGCGGTACGCCGGCGTGCCGCTGGACCGGCTGCTGGAACTGGCGGGGGTGAAGCTGTCGGCCAACGAGGTGCTGTACTTCGTGGCCGCGGACGGGTACCGCGCCACCATGGCCGAGTCTGCCGCCGATCCGCGGGTCAAGGGCGTGGTGGCGTTCGCGGACCTGGACGCGCCCGCGGGGTCCGCGTGGCAGCCGGTGAAGCACGGGGCGCAGTCCATCTCCCCCGCGCCGTTCTACCTGGTGTGGGGCCAGACGGGCGCGGCGGCCCCGGGCGATACGGCGGATGCGGCGCTGCGGCGCCCGTGGCCGTACCAGCTCGCGCGCATCGAGGTGATGGATCCGCGCCGCAAGTACGACCGCCTGTATCCCACCGGGGTGCGCCGCGACGATCCCGTGTACCGCGGCTTTCAGGCGTTCGTGATCGAGAGCCACGGCGGGGACCAGTGCGTGGCCTGCCATGCGCTCAACCGGCAGGGCGGCAGCGTGGGGCCGGAGCTGAACGTGCCGCGCAACATCACCGAGTACCGCGATCCGGCGGTGCTGGCGGCGTTCATCCGCAACGCGCGCTCGTTCCGCGCGGGAACGGCCATGCCGGTGTTCGAGGGGAGGCTTTCGGAGGGCGAGATCCAGGACATCCTGGCCTACCTGCGCTGGATGCGCGGCCACAAGGTGCAGCTCGACAGCACCGGCGCGGCCGTGGCACGGTAGGCCGGGGCGGATCCCACGGCGGCCCACCCGGGCCGGCACCACCAGCCGGCTCTTCTTCAGAAATCCGCTGCGTTGCCCGATGGGTTCGGCGCGGGGCCTGCGGAGCGACTGAAGTCGCCGCAACCACGGCGGAAAGTCCCCCCGAACAGACGGGGGACT
>NZ_DASVTX010000430.1:0-3267 GCF_036387355.1 Longimicrobium sp. | reverse complement strand
CGGGCCCGGCGCCGCGCACGCGCTCGGCGAACGCATCCAGCAGCGCGCGGTCCAGCGGCTTGTTCGCGAGCTCCCCCGCAATGCGCCGCGCGTACTCATCCGCCACGCGGTCGTAGCTGTCGCGCACCTCCGCGCGGGAGGGAGAGTCAGGGTCCGTCATGGGGACGCGGTGCGGATGCATGCCCGGCGTTTTCAGCACCTGTGTATGCGTGGCTTACAACTGGAATACTTCCCGGGTCCAAGGATCATCCGGTGCGAATGGCCCATGGATGGACTGCATACAGCCCTTGATGGGCACCTGTCGTTGGAGGCTTGGCACGAGCCAATCGACATACACGCGCTTGGCTTCGTCGACCTCGCGAACGACCCCCAACGCACGGATTTCAATGTCCGTAGCGCCCTGTCCAAGCATTTTCTTGATCGCGATGCGGTCACCCGGTGCGATCTGGTCGCGGCGAGCAGCCTGGGCGGGCTGGTCTGCATCCGCCCATCCCAGCTCCCAGTACCCGCGCCGAACAAACGCATCTTTTTGATCGTCGCTCCCGCCCCACATGGCACCAACTACCCAGTAATTCGGCATTCCTGGTTCCTCATTGAAGGGTCTGGTCATCGTCAATCAATCTGAATCTGAACCGTTGCGTCAGGGACGGTCCAGCCTGGCGGTCCGCACCGCGGCGAGCCATTCGCGCTGCCGATCCACGTCGCCGCGCGTGACGGCCCTGGCGTACAGCCACCTGCCCGCCCGGTCCGGGGCCAGCAGGAGGGCGCTGAGCCCTGAAGGGTGACCGTACTCGTGTCCGGAGGCGATCCAGGCAGAATCGCGGCCTCGCGGCTCGCGGCATCGCTCCAGCTCGGCGAGTCCGTGAAAGCCGCCGTGCTCAATGCGCGGGCGGCCGGGAAAGTGCGACTCGGCGAGGATGTACACCACGTCGCCGCTGGCCGCATCACGCCATCCCGCGCCGTCGTTCGATCGCGCCCACGCGGCGGCCTTCCAGGTGCCGCGCGGCACGGTGATGCTGAAGCCGGTGGCGGAATCGCGCAGCACCATCGTGGGCCGCTGCGCCGGAGTGGCGGGGCAGGGCGGCGCCAATGCGCGGGTAGAGCCGGTCTCCGGAGCAAAGACGCCGGCGAGTTCAGCAAATCCCAGAAAGCAGGTGGCCAGAACAGCCATGGCGAACGCAACCGTCATCAGATAACGGCTCCAGTGCGGCACGATCGGCTCGCAGCGCCGCCATCCCATCGGCCTGGCCTCGGTCATCACGGTTCGCTCCTTACGCGGGTTACGCGTCATGATCGCGCGCCGTGCTGAACGCGCGGGGTGTACGCGCTCTGCCGCGGGTGCTCACCCGCCGGCGCCCTCATCCAGAACGATCCGGTAGCGCAGGCTCTCGGTGCCTCCGTACACGGCGGGCTTGGTGAAGCGTTCGATGAGGACGGCTCGGTTCGCTTCGATCACCCGCTGCGACGCGAGGTTGGTGGTGTCCGTCACGATCTCCAGGTAATCCAGGCCCTCCAGCGCCGCCCGCCGTACCTCGCCGACCATCAGACCAAGCGCCGCCGTGGCGTACCCGCGCCTGCGCTTCCACGGAACGACGGCGTATCCAATGTGCCCCAGGCAGTGCGGCGGCAGCGCGGTCGTCCCCGGCTGCCAGCGAAAGCTGATGATGCCGCAGAACTCGCCATCCCACATCCACCGGATGAAGCCGGGCAGGCGCGGCACCAGGGAGCCGTCGGGCAGCGCGATGGGCTGGCCCTTGCCATCCGGATCATCCTGCGTGACCAGGAACGCCGTGGGATCGCGCTCGATGGACTGCAACTGCTCCCGCGCCAGCGCCGGCCGCACGTTGGAGGGCGACCAGCCCTGCCTCAGGGCGTGCATGTAGCTCGGCAGGTGCTCGGCGGCGGGGCGGATGAGCTGCATGGACCTCGTGATGCGCAGTGGGGATCGGCCGGCCGTTCAGAAGCTTGCTTCCACGCGCGTGCGGACGCGCATCACGGACTGCTGGTGAAAGCGGCGCTTGTACTCGTCGGCGATCTCGCGGACGGCGGTGTCGGAATCCGGGTGGTCGGGGTGGATCAGCTCCAGCACGAATGAGGCTTCGCGGACGATGGCGCCGGATTGGTCGCGCCACTGTCCTTCGGCGTGCCACATCGTGAGCCCGTCGGGAAAGCGCGGCGTCACCACCTGCTCCACGAACGCCCGCCACTCGCCCTCCGCCACGGTCGCGCCGCCCGGCATGGAGCGCCCGAAGTACAGCCGGTCCGACACGCTCGTCCGCGTCGCGGCTTCCGGCGCCGCCACGTACGATGCCGGCGCCATCCGTCCACCCGGCGCGCACGCCCCCGCCCAGCCGGTGCCGAGCACGAGCAGCAGCCGCACCACGCGGCGCGGATTGATCAACGGGGAACGTGTCGTGGCGAGTTTCACGCGGGGCGGGCCGGTGCGGAGTTGGAGCGGATGCGGGGGGAACTCAGTGGGACGATGGTGGGCGATACTTGTCCAGCAGGGGAGAACGAGCCGCCGTGACCCAGTTTCCGTCGATGCGGAACTCCGTCACGGAGGGATAATCGTCCTCGGGGCACGGCACTCTCCACCACGCCACCAGGTACACGCCGTGCTCGATCAGGGTCTCGCGCACGTCGCCCCGCCAGCGCGCGCGAACGGCGTCGGCACCCGCCGGCGCCTCGCCCCAGAGCGCGTACGCGCCGATTTCCTCCTCCAGGTCACCTGAGCTGATCCAGCCATCCCCGTTGCCGCTGGTGCCGTCGCTCCAGCCGCCCGCCTCCCGCTTTACCGCGCCGCCGTACAGGTAAGGGTGTCCGTCGGACCCGGTATCCACCACCACGTACCCGTCATCGCCATCCACCGCCGTGGCCACAACGCGGCAGTAGCGTGCCGAAAACCCGCTCATCGCGGCTTCCTGCGGCGTGGCAAAGAGTTTCTGCTGCATGCGTGGAGTTCAGGTGAAAAGGTGCGGGCCGGACGCCGGAACCATGGCGGCGCGGCGGATCAGCGGCGCGCCTGCCGCGCCTTTTCGCGCAGCATGTAAAGGTACATGCCTTCCACCTTTTCGCGCGCCCACGGCGTCTTGCGAAGGAACTTGAGGCTGGAGGGCACGCTGGGGTCGCTGGTAAAGCAACGGATGGCGATGCGCTCGCCCATCGTCTTCCACCCGAAGTGCTCCACCAGTTCGGTCAGCATGCGCTCCAGCGTGACGCCGTGCAGCGGGTTCTTGGGCTGTTGCTGGGGAGTTTCCATCCGGTGCG
>NZ_DASVTX010000429.1:0-15496 GCF_036387355.1 Longimicrobium sp. | reverse complement strand
GGAAGCACGTTCCCGCATGGATGACCCGTGTGGTTGGTGCGCGGAATACCGCCATGAACGATCCGGCCGCTCAGCACAGCCGGGTCAGCCGGACGATGCGCGCCGTCGGCGCCATCGACAGGAGTTCCAGCGATATCCCGCGGGGCCCGTCCGCCATCAGGTACAGGGCCGCGTGCGCGCCGTCCGCGGCGGCAAGGGTGGACTCGCCGTTCGCGCGGCGGCTGGCGCGGCCGGGAAAGCCCGCGGCAAGCGGGCCGGCCACACGCGCACGATCCGCGTGGTCCCACGAGGTGTAGCGCGGCAGGTCGTGCACCACGCCGGGGTCAATGAGGCCGGCGGTGACGCTCGCGAGCGTCTGCCGGTCGGTCAGGTCGGCGTAGTCGATGCCGAGCACCGAGGTGATGTAGGTGATGACCGCCTGGCGATTGTACCAGTCGATCGGCGCGGAGAGGAGGCGCTGATACAGCGTGGGCCGGCGCCCGTGATCCACCGACGCCTCACCCTCCAGCTCGCGAAGATAGAGGAGCATGCGCGCGTTGGTGCCGTAGCGTCCGTTGGCCTGCCACGGCCCGAACGCCGGCTGTGTGCCCCACATGCCCAGCGAGGCGCCGTGAACTCCGCCGGGCGCGTCGCTGCCCACCGCCGCGTGACGCGCCCGCAGCGGCTGCCCCGACGCGATGCGGCTGGCCGTCTCCTCCGCGAGCGAGGCCAGACCCTCGCCCAGGATGCCGGCGATGCGGCCTCGGCCGCTGGTAAGCAGGTCGGCGTTGTGGGCGTACTCGTGAAGGAACAGCCCCGCCGCCCAGTTCGCGTTCTGGTACTGGGGCGCCGTGAACCAGGTGGCGCTGAGCAGGCTGACCACCATCTCGGAGGCACGCGGACAGGTCGCCTGGCTCGCGACGGTCATGCCCGGCACCGGCCCGTCCACCCCGGTGCCCGCATAGGACTGGAACGGGGCGGGCAGATTGCCGATCAGCAGGTAATAGCGGCCGCCGCCGCCGGCGGGAGGCTGGTACCCGGCGTCAAAGACCGAGCGCATCGCCGGCAGCAGCCACCGGTCCGTCAACGCGACCGCATCGCGCAGCCAGCCGAGCTTCGCCGGGTCCAGGTACGCCGCGGCCAGCGGGTGCCGCAGATCGACCGCGACGGCGACCCGGCCCGAGACGGCGACGACCTGTGCGGGGAAGCTGGGCACCGATTCCGCGGGCTGATAGCAGAGCTGCGGCGTCCCGGAGAACCAGTCCACGAAGCGCACCGTGTCTCCCGCGACCGCCGTCGCATAGCGCGGGTCAAAGGGCACCGGCGCCTGCGAGTAGCTGCCCGCCAGCGCGGCCCGTTCCGGCATCGGCGGCTCCACGGGCGTGCCAGCCACACGTTCGGAGAACGGTGTGAGCGGTCCGTGTGCAGTGGAGGGCGCGAGCGCCGAAGCGGCAGCGTCGCCGGTGCCGAGGAGGCGCACGGAAACCAGCATCCGCTGCGCTTCCACCTCCGCCGCCGGGATCGCCACGTTGGCGGCGCTCAGCACGTAGTCTTCGTCGGCCGCCGGGAGGCGCAGGCACCCCAGGTCGGCCTGCGAGAGGACGCGTGACTCGCCGGGGCGCAGCGATACGCTCGGCGCGATGCGTACGACGGCGCTGACCGGCGCCGATCCATCCGCCGAAACCGTCACCGCGCGCATGTCCGTTTCGCAGGCGCGCAGGGAGGGCACCCGGAACTCGGCGACGCTGTCGGAGCGGACGGCGAACTCCGTCGCTTTCACACCGTCGATCTTGAGCGAGCGCAGGCGGGTGAGGCCGGAACCGCGCACCTGGGCCATCTGCCCGGGACGAAGCGTATCCACCGAGGCCACGACGAGCGGCCCGGCCGGTTCCAGGGACGCGCCGCCATCACAGGCGGCGATCAGCGCGACGAGGAGTGCGGCGAGCAGCGGGGCACGGCGCATGGCGGTCTCCGAGTCCTGGCGCGGGGGATGGTGGACGGTGGCGCGTCGGTGGGAAGCCGCCAGGCGACGAAGGCCAATACTGCGTTCACGGCCGGGGCCGACCGCCATCTTCAGTTTCATCGAACCCTTCACTTACCCGCGGGTGCGTCCAGGCCGATCCTCTCGTGCAGCCACCGTTGCCGGTCGATCACGGCCTGCTGCGTGAGGTTGTGTCCCGCATCGTACCAGCGGACGTCCCTGGGCTCCGGCGCGGCCGCGTGCAGTTCCGCCGCGTCGGCAGAGGGGATGTACTCGTCCCACCTCCCGTTCTGCAGCAGCAGCGGCGCGTTTGCGTGCCCGATGAACCGAATCGGCTCGATGGGCGCCATCGCGCGGATCCACGCAACGCGTCTGGCGCACGAGAAACCGGCGATCAGCTTGTATCCTTCCGGACCGGTGGCGTGCGAGACCTGACCGCCATGTCCCACGACGAGCGCCGCCGCCTTCAAACGCCGCTCGATGCCGACGAACAGCGCACCCGTGGCGCCGCCCCAGCTGAAGCCCACAAAAGCAATGCGGTCACTGTCGACCGTGTGACGTGAGCGCAATACGTCCACGGCGCGCTGCAGATCCTTGACCACCTGGATCTGCTCGGCCCGGTCCTGCTCGGTGATGGTCAGAAAGGGCGGCGTGACGCGGTGATTCCATGGCGCATCGATCGCAATGACCACGGCACCGTATTGTGCGTAGCTCTGGCCGATGAACGCCATGTCCCTCCCCCGGCCGGGAAGGCCGTGCATCACCACCACGCCGGGACGCAGGCCCGGGCGGGTGACCGGGTCCCACATCATTCCGGTTACCAGGCCGCCGCCCGCATGGCTGAAGGAAATGCTGCTGACTTCCACGCCGTTGAGCGTGGATTCCACGGTCTTCTGCAGATTCAGCGACGCGGACGCATCGTAGGCGAACAGGGCCCGGTCCGCCGCGGTCGCCGCCCCGCCGAAATCGGGACGGGCGCCGGAGCAGGAGTCGGCGTGCACGCGAACCCTGACGGAGTCGCGCACCTCCGGGCGGTCGGGAAGCGTGGCGACCACATAGGTGGCGCCTGCTGCCACGGCGCTGACCGCGCCGCTGGCATTGACCGTCGCGACGCTCTGATCGCGGGAAACGTACTGCACCGGCACGTGCTGGATCGCCCCGTTCGCGCTGCGCACCGTCGCGATCAGCGGAGACGATTGGTACACGCCCACCACGACGCTGTCCGGCGAGAGTGTGAGCTGCATGCCCCCGTTGGAATCCACCGGATTCCCGTCGCACGCGAGCAATGCAACCGACCCCAGCGTTGCCGCGACAATGGTCTTGAAGGATCGCATGGACGCTCTCCCAGCAGGCGGGTTGGACTGCGCATCAGGAGCAGCGCGGATTTCGATCAGCGTGGAGCAGCCGGACGCCACGGCCAGCCTGCGCGGCTCGCACGCCATCCCCCGTCCAAAACGGAGGCAGTGCGGATGATGAGCGCCGCCGCCCAGCGCGCGCGCACGGGGTCGCGGCGGTGCGGAAGCGCCCGGGCGCGGCGCAGGGCGGCTCCCGGGGATCGCCGGGGGGACGGCGGACCCGTGCAGCGGAACGCGCCAGCCTGCTCGATTCTTACATCCGCGCATGAACACTGCCGCGCGGCACCGAGGCGCCAAGTCCACGGTCCACGGTCCACGATCAGCATCAGAGGAAGCAGCGGCGGTGCAGCCGTGGTGGGGGTGAAAACAGGACTCTTGATGATCGGGGGTTGCCAAACCATTGTTCCCGGTGCCCCGAAGCCGCCCCGCAGAACTCCTTCTCTTGAACCCCTGATGGAACTCGCCTATGCAAACCAGACACATCATCCCTGCCACACTCGTGCTGTCGCTCCTCGCGGTGCATCCCGCGGTGGCCCAGGGCGGCGGGTTCGGCACGGCGGGCGAAGTGCCGTTCGCGCTGCAGGGCCGCGTCTACTTCATCCCCGAAGAAAGCGATCGGCTGCCTGACTTTTCCAGGCTGCGTCCGCAGGGCACCATCTCCACCATGGTGCTCAACATTCAGCCGCAGAGCTTTACGGCGGGCTTTCCGGGCGTGACCAACCGGTTCGAGTGGTTTGCCATCGACTACCGTGGACGCATCATGCTGCCGCAGGCCGGCACGTACCACTTCAGGCTGACCTCCGATGACGGTTCCAGGCTGCACATTGACGGGCGCCAGGTGATCGACAACGACGGCATCCACGGCGTAGAGGCGAAGGAGGCCGAAGTCGCGCTTTCGGCGGGGATCCACGAGGTGCGCGTGCAGTACTTTCAGGGCCCGCGCGAAGACGTGGCGCTGATGCTGGAGTGGGGCACCACTCCCGACAACCTGCGGCCCCTGGACTTCGGCGCGCTGGCGCCGGCCGCCTACCGCCGCGAGGGCAACCGCCTGCGCGCGGAGATGTCCGGCGGCGTGCTGTTCGCCACCAACAGTGCGGATTTGCAGCCGCAGGCGGTGGCCCTGCTCGCGGAGATCAAGCGGACGATGATCGATCCGCATCCAGCGGCCCGCATCACCGTGGAGGGCCACACGGACGACGTGGGCTCCGACACCGATAACCAGAGCCTTTCCGAGCGGCGCGCGCGCTCCGTGGTGGCCTGGCTCACGAGCAACGGCGTTCCCGCGGCGCGCGTCCAGGCCACCGGCCACGGCGAAGCCCATCCCAAGGTGCCCAACAACAGCGACCGCAACCGTGCCCAGAACCGCCGCATCGAGATCACCGTCACCCTGCCCTGACGGCGGAGATGATCGCCGCGGGCCGGCGCTCGCGGCCTACTGATCCCCCGGACGGAACGCATGCAAACCGGCCCCGCGGCATGCCGCGGGGCCGGTTTGCATGAACCGTTGGACGCCTGATGCCGCTCACCTTCCGACGGCGCTGTCACGCCTCGGTGCAGCTGAAGATCCTGCGGCAGCGGCACACGCCCGCGGGCGCGACTTTCCGCCAGATCGAACCATCAACTCCCTGCGGCTGCCTCGATGGGTGCCCGCGGCCGGACGGCACAAGGCGGCACGGGTGCGCGGCCGGCGCGCGGTGCCCGCGGAACAGCTCAGCGGGCCGGCGGCGGAGCGTAGAATCCGGCCTCGGAGTTCATCGCCGGTATGGCGGCGGCGCGAACCGCCGCTGGAATCCCGTGGGCGCGCTGGCACCCAGCGGCACCACCACCCGCGCCGGTACGCCGACCGAGCTCAGGCCCGCCGCCAGCACGTCGGCGTACCTCCACGCAGCGGAAGCGCTAGCCCGCTCTTGCCTCAGCCAGGACGGACAAGGGGTCGGGCCTCTGGGGCTCCGCTCCGGGACGGAAACTTGACCACGGGGTCGCGGCCTACGCGGTAACGCCGAAAACGGTGATGAGCAGAAGAAGAAGGCCGATCATCAGATACGCCCCGTTGAGCAGAATGCCGGCCCACGCCGGAGGCCTCGGCGCGCCCGCCGCCAAGCTTCGCTTCCCCGCCACGATCCCGTACACGCAGCCGAGCGGGAGCAGGATCCAGAGAAGCGAGAAAGCCTCGAACACCCTCGTGGCGGCTGCGTTCCGATGATCCTGCACTCCCAGCATGATCAGCGGAACGTAGCTGATCACGTGCAGCGCGATCAAACCCGCCCCGATCCGCAGGGAGCGGTACGGGTGGGACGCTCGCCGTTGCGCGGGTGCTGCCGGGCTGGGTGCGGTCACGGTTCGCGTGTCGTGGGTGAGGTGGGACGTCGCCTATGCACTCCGCATCCCGTGCCGGCGGCGGCATCGCTGACCGTGGCTACGGATGCGAGCACGCCTGCCGAACGAGGAGTTCCGACACCGTGCCCGGCGCCGCGGCCGTGGATCTGTCGCTGGACGACTCGAAATCCAGGTGGCGCACGACCTGCCGGTCCAGGCGATAGTCCACGCTGAGGAGCCGAAAGCTCTCGTCCGCGCACCGAAACTCGGCACGCATGAGGGAGGAGTCGTACGTGACTCCGCTGGGCGCCCTCTGCGGTTCGAGATAATCCATCCGGTACCAGCCGGTCAGGGTGCGCGGCCCGGTGCGGCGAAGCGAGACCGTGTCGAGCGTCGTGCGGCTGTTGCGCCCGAAGTTGACGCGCTTCCAGCGGGCATCGAGGGCCGGGTACTCGCCGTCCAGCCTGCGCGTGTGCTCGGCCGTCCAGCCGGGGCCCCGGTACCGCACCATCACCGCGGGGGCCAGTTCGTCGTCCCCGGCGAACCGCCACGCGCGTACCTCGCCGCCCGCGCGTTTCCACTCCACGGAATTCCACTCCGCGGGCGATCCCGCTCCGTAGATGGCCCGGAGCGAATCGCGAACCGCCTCCAGCGTTTCCGGCAGTGCAGCAGGGTCGCGGTAGCGCATGTCCGTGACCTCCACGAGCCCTGCGGTAGGCGACATCGTCACGGCCACCGTATCCGCGCCGTGCGCGAAGTACAGGTCGCCGATGGAGTCCTGGGTAACGAACTGCAGCCCGGCGGCCGTGGCGCGCTGCCGGACCGAGGTCGCGGAGGCGCCCCACGGAATTCCCGCAAACACGGGAGCGGACTGGCCGGAGATTTCGGGTGCGAAGGCCAGCAGGGCGACGGCCGCCATGGCACAGGCGCGATTCGGTGACATGTCGAGCTTTCCTGGTGAGAAAGTACGTGCGGCGCAACCGAGGGTCGGATTCGGGGGCTACCGAGGAGTTTGCCCGATGCAATCAAACGTGCGGAACCCTGCCCCGCAACGTCGCTCGGGCGGCGACGACCCCGCGATCATCCAGCGAGCTGCGCGCAGCTTGCAGGGCGGCGGCGCGCGCGGCCGTGGCGTGAGCGGTGCGCTGTTTCACGCGTGCTCAAGGCCGGTCACTTCGACGGGAATGACGGCGGTCTTACGCGCGCTGGGCGCAGAAAACAGGCGAGCCGCCGCGAGGGGCAGAGTTGGCCCGGCGCTGCTTTGTTAGGCCCGGGACGATGACCGGAATGGTGCCAGGCCAGGAAGCGGTGGGACTGGCGAAGCGGGTTCCGCATCCGAAGCACGGAAGCTTGAGCGAAGTGCACCTGGCCGAAACGGCCGCGTCCTGCCGACGCGGAGAGTTGGCGCGCGTTTGCCCGTTGCAGGCTGTGAGGTGACTTCCCAGTTACGCGGAGGCACGCAGCTTCGCTCTCGCCGCGCGGGCGACGGCCGCGGCGAGCAGGCCTACCGCGGCCGCGACCGTGCCGGCGACGAGTTGGGCGATGGGCCACATCGATGCCCCACCGCCTTGGGACGGAACGAGATACTCGTTGAACAGCAGCCAGGCCAGCATCCCAAGCCAGGGGACGGCGGCGCCCCAGGCGACCGAGCGGCGCCCTGGGATGATCCAGCCGCAGACCACCCCCGCGAGGGCGGACAGCACAATCAGGATTGACCACATGCATCACCTCCGGGAGAGATCACCTGCGGCGGCTCGAGATGCCGCTCGTACATTCCTCTGCTCCGCGCCAATCCTTTTTCTGTGAGCACCACGGACCTGGCTCTCCCGCGCGGGTCAAAGATCAACCCTTGCTCATGAAGAAGCGCCAGCAAGTCCAGGAGTACCCGTTCCACGCACGGTTCTCACCATGCAGAGTGGATTGCATGCGCCGCTTCGCGTCCTCCCGCGAGCGGCGTCAGGCTGCGCGCCCCGCGGCGAGCAGCCAACCGAGCAGCGCGCAGTTGATCGCCACAGTCGCCCAGAATACGAACTGGAACTTCGCTTTCCGCGTCTTGTGCCGAAAGCGCTCCTGAGCGAGAAGTCCTCCAGGCCAGCCGCCGAGCAGGCCGATCAGGTGAAGCGTCCGCTCTCTCGTACGCCTTCTGCCCGCCTGGGCCGCGTTCTTGTCATGGCGGTAGAGCAGAAAGGCGACGCAGCTCAGTGCGGCGTAACCGATCACGGCCGCCGGCGCGATCAGCGCTCCCGCCCAGCCGGCGACCAGGGCGCCGAGAGCCACGGCGGCAGCCGCTGTTCGCCATCCCACCCGACCGGACTGCCTGTTGTTCGCCATCGAAACTGTAGCCAAAGTCAGTGAGAAGTCGCCTGACGACGTAAGGGGCAGGGGATGAGGAGCCGGAGCGCCAGACTCTCGTCCGCCGAAGCATGCAAGGCCCCGCATTCCCAGCCGCGGATTGCTGCGCCGGGAGTCATGGGTGCGCCCCAGCCTGCACCATGGCTCCGCACACTTGGGAAGGTTGAACCCGTGGGCTCGGTTTCCTCGCCTGCAACCGATGGTCAGGCTGGCGCGCTCCTGGCGAGAAACTCGGCAATCCTTTCAGCGGCCTCCTCGGCTGACATATGCGTTGTGTCAACGACGTGATCCGGCTTTGGCATGACCGGGTGGTCGAAGCGGCCCTGCGCGGCAGCAATCTCATACGTTTTGACGTCTCGCAGCTTGGCGTACTTCGCGCGATCCGGCTGCGTCAGGCGCCGGTGGTGTTCATCCGGCGCACATGTCAGTTCGACGAAGCTGACCAGGCCACCGGTACCCTTGATCCGTTCCTGGAGCTCCGGGATGAATGAGTCCCGGACGGTGCTTTCCGGGCCGAACGTGAAGATCACGCCGGACAGATCGGAGCGAGCGGCACGTACAAGCGAGGAAAGCCAGACCTCCTCGCGAAGATCGATGAACTCCGGGCTGCCGAACTTGAACAGCGACAGCGCAAGATCAAAGGCGAGGTGGTTGTGGAACAGCCGGAAGCCGGTACGCTCGGCGAGGTGCCGGCCGATCGTGAGCTTTCCGACGCCGGGCCGGCCAAAGAGCACTACGAGTCGAAAGGACATTGGAGACCACGTGGATCGTTGGACGGCTTGAGGACCCAGGGTCATGGGTGCGGGGCGCGCCCAAGCCGGAAGACGAACTGGCGATGGATCTGCCCGTCGCGCAATCGGTGCAGGGGTTCGGCCGCAACTTGCGCGAGGCGCTGGATGACGCGATCGAGTGGGCGCGGGGGTGGGACCGATTGCGTGAAGAATGCACGGCAGGCGCAGGAACGCATGCGGGCTGCCGCGATGCTTGCTCCTCGGCTGACTACCAGGTTCAGCCGCGTCGGGCTGAGCAAGACCGCGACTGGCACAGTAGCTCCGGCCCAACGTGTGCTGCAACGTTTGTTCGGCGGCGGGTACAGGGCAATGGAGTTGCGAGTGCAGTTTCTCTCGCGGGGGAGGTCGCGGTGCTGGGTCTCTACATCGACAGCAGAACGATCGCGAAAACAAGGAGCCACATCGCCAACTCGATCCGAGCACGAGCCCTGAACGCCAGGTAGGCCCTCAGCAGGAAGAACACCTCGACAGCTCCCAGCAAGGCGAGTTTCCACGTCTCAGGAAGCGTTGGGATCGGAAACAGCACGCCCACCACCATGGCGGCTCCGAGCAACAGGGCGAGCGTCACCGTCAGCCGCAGTGCCCAGATGTCTACCGCAGATGGCACGAGGCGCTCGGGCGCCGTCTGCTTCAGGGCTCTACGCGCCCGCGCTTTGCGGCCCATGTTATTTCCATCGAGGGACACCGACGAGGGCGCGCACGCGAGCCGCTGGTTGGAGGTTCGCGACCCGAACGACGAGCTGAGTGCCTCACCGTGAACCGGAAGGGTACACGAGAGGTCATGCGGCGGCTCGCAGCCTGAGACGGATCAGGATGAAACACAAGGCAACCGCGGGAAGAATCACCTGCGGCTGCCGCGTTGCTTGCCCAGCGCCTGAAGCTATTGAGAGCACGCCACCCCTGCTGTGAATCGGCGGTTGCGAGCCCAGCGTTCCCCGCAGCAGGAGGCGCGTGGCGCGCGTGGTCGTCTGCGACCGGCGCGACACGCCCCAGCGGAGGGCGACCACACGGACTCTGCCCAGCTGTCGGAGCTGCTCCGCACGGCCCAGCTGCGGGCGGTCTACCACGGTGCGCCGATCGGCAGGTGCTCACGGATCTCGCGCGCAGCTACGCGGCTGCAGCGCCTGGTTCGGCGCTCTGCACCCGCGGCCGGCGGGTTAGCGCGGGTCCACCTGCATGGCCGCCAGTTCGTTGCCGCCCGGGTCGCGGAAGTGGAACCGCCGGCCGCCCGGGAAGCCGAAGATCGGCTTGGTGACGGCCGCCCCGGCCGCGGTGACCGCCGCGAGCGTCGCCTCCAGGTCCGTCACCGCGATCACGGGCAGGGGGGCCTGGGTCGCCTCCTGCGGGTCAGCCTGAAGGCCGATGTCCACGTCCCCGGTGAGAGTGCAGGCGTAGGTCGGCCCGAACGAGGTCATGGCGAAGCCGAACGCCGCCTCGAAGAACGCCCGGCTCGCCGCCAGGTCGCGGGCGGGCAGCTCAATGAAGTTGGGCCTGGACATGCTCGTTCCCTTGGTTGATTACCTGTTGCCGACGCCGCCGAACGCCCAAAGCTCAGGGGTGCGGGGCGGGCGCGCAAGCCTGGTCGCGTTGAAAGCTGCCCGGCTCCGCATCCCCTCCAGCCGATGGTCAGGTCGCGGGCTGTGCGGAAAAGTAGCCGGGCGGCACGTGGGGGCTAGTTCGGCGGGGATGGGCTCGTTGCCTGCCGGCGCAGGCGACGCCGCCGCGCGGCCTCGGTCTCCGGCGGAAAGCGGAACGTGAGCGGCGCCTGCACCCACATGGCGAGGGGAGCGCCTTCAACGTCGCCCGGCGCGAAGCGGTACGCGGACGCGACGTCCAGCGCGGCGGAATCGACCGCCGGAACGCCCGACGACCGCGCGACCGAGGCGGCGATCGCATTGCCGTCCACGTTGGCGATCAGCCTCACGTAAACCGTGAACTCTCGGCCGAACAGCAGGGTGTCACATTCAGTGCTCAGCCTAGATCTGCCCACCTACGCCTTTGAACTTCTCCACAAAAGCCGCAATCTTTTGGAACACGCTCTGCTTCTTAGTCAGGTATTGCGGATTTAACGGGCTCATCCTGGGCAGGATGGAATTGAGTTCGGTGCCGTTTTCGCTGGCAAATTCCCGCTTGAGCGAGCTAGCGATATAGCGCCGCGCCGCCTCGGCATTCAGGCCTTCGGCTTCGATCAACTCCTGCGCCTCGCGCTTTTGTTCCGCCTGCGCGAAGGTGAAGAAGGCCTCGATCACGCTGGCCTTGTCGCCAAGCCGGTCCAGGTCGGTCTGGTTGATGAACTCCACCAGCAGGCTTTCCTTGGCGCGGTTGCCCAGGCTGGCACGAATCACCCTGCGGACGTCCTCGATCAGCGCGACCTTGTCCTTGACCTTCTTGTTCTTCTCGAAGATCAGTTCCAGGATATAGTCCAGGTTGATCTCCTGCGATTTCAGCAGGTCCACCTCGAACACCACGTCGTCCCAATCGAGCGTGGACTGTTCTTGCTCAGTGGCGGCCTTTTCCTTGCGCAGCCAGTCGCGGATGTCGTTGTAGGTCGAGCGGTAGTCCTGGAGCTTGCGGTCGGCCGGCAGCTTGATCGACTGCAGCGCCGCCAGGTCGGCGTCGCTCAGGTAGTGGCGGGCCTTGAACGCCTCCACCGCTGCAGGGTCGTCCATGTGCACGCCCTGCAACGCCTTCAGGCTGGCGAACTCATCATAGTTCTGCAGCACATTCTCCACGCGCAGGTACTCGCCGAACAGCTTCACGAACGCCTTCTTGTCGGCTTCCTTTTCGATCGCGGCCGGGTCGGGGAACTGCTGCTCCAGTTCCCGCACTACCTCCACGAATCCACGCCGTGCCTCACCGGTGAGCACGTCGGTGAAGCCTTCCATGTACTCCAGGTAGCTCTTCTCCAGCACCACGTTTCGGGTGTTCTTGTCACCGAACAAGGTAATGGCGCCGATGGTCGCCTGTTCCAGGTCGCGGAAGGTGACGATGTTGCCGAAGGTCTTGGTGGCGTCAAATATGCGGTTGGTGCGCGAATACGCCTGGATCAGCCCGTGGTAGCGCAGGTTCTTGTCCACGAACAGCGTGTTGAGCGTGGGCGCATCGAAGCCGGTCAGGAACATGCCCACGACGATGAGCAGGTCGATCTCCGTGGCCTTCACCTGCTTGGCCAGGTCCCGGTAGTAGTTCTGAAACCCGTTGTTGTCGACACTGAAGTTGGTCTTGAACCGCGCGTTGTAATCGGCGATGGCCGCGCTCAGGAACTCCTTGGCGCTGCTGTTCATGGCCGAGACCTCGAAGCTCTCGTCCTGGATCTCGCCGATGGCGTCCTGCTCCTCGTTCGCGGCAAACGAGAAGATGGTGGCCACCCGCAGGGGCTTGGGGCTGTCCTCCTGCAGTGTCCTGAACGCCTCGTAATACAGCTTGGCCGCGTCCACGCTGCTGACCGCGAACATGGCGTTGAAGCCCTTCGCGCCGGGCTGCAGACGGTGGGTCTTCTGGCGGAAGCTGTTCAGGATGTACTGGCTGATCTCACGAATGCGGTCGGGGTGCAGCAGGGCCTGCTTGTTCTCGGCGGCGCTGAGCTTCTGTTCGTCCTGCTCGGTTTCGATGGCTTTGAATTGCGGGCGCACATCGTTGTAGTCCACCTTGAACTTCAGCACCTTCTCGTCGCGGATGGCGTCGGTGATCACGTACGAATGCAACTCGCGGCCGAACACGCTGGCGGTGGTCTCCGCGCCCAGTGCGTTCTGCGGGAAGATCGGCGTGCCGGTGAAGCCGAACTGGTAGTACTTCCTGAATTTCTTGGTCAGGTTCTTCTGCGCCTCGCCGAACTGGCTGCGGTGGCACTCGTCGAAGATGAACACGACCTGCTTGCCGTAGATGGGCAGGTCGCCTTCGCTCTTCATCAGGTTGTTGAGCTTCTGGATGGTGGTGACGACGATCTTGTTGTCGTCCTTCTCCAGGTTGCGCCTGAGGCCGGCGGTGCTGTCCGAACCGTTCACGCTGTCCAGCGAGAAACGCTGGTATTCCCTCATGGTCTGGTAGTCCAGATCTTTCCGGTCCACCACGAAGAACACCTTGTCGATAAAATCCAGCTCGGTGGCCAGGCGCGCCGCCTTGAAGCTGGTCAGGGTCTTACCGCTGCCCGTGGTATGCCAGATGTAGCCGCCGCCTTCCGGCTGGCTCCACTGCTTGCCCGCATGGGCGCTCCGGATCTTCCACAGGATGCGCTCGGTGGCGGCGATCTGGTACGGCCGCATCACCAGCAGCGTGTCACTGACGTCGAACACCGAGTAGTGCAGCAGGACGCTGAGCAGCGTGTGCTTCTCGAAGAACGTCGCGGTGAAGTCCTTCAGGTCCTTGATCAGGCTGTTGTCCGACTTCGCCCAGTTCATGGTGAAGTCAAAGCTGTTCTTGTCGCGCTTCGTGGTGTTGGCGAAGTAGCGCGTGTCGGTGCCGTTGGAGATCACGAACAGCTGCAGGTACCTGAACAGCGAGTGCTCGCTGTTGAAGCTCTCCTTGCTGTAGCGGTGCACCTGGTTGAACGCCTCGCGGATCGCCACGCCCCGCTTCTTCAGCTCCACCTGCACCAGCGGCAGGCCGTTGACCAGCACCGTCACGTCGTAGCGGTTGGCGTGGCGGCCGTTCTGCTCGAATTGCTTGATCACCTGCAGCTTGTTGCGGGCGAGGAGCTTCTTGTCCACCAGATAGATGTTCTGGATGCGCCCGTCGTCGAACACGAAGTCGTGGATGTAATCGTCGTGCAGCTTGCGGGTCTTCTCGACGATGCCGTCGCTGGGCCTGTCCAAGTAGGTTTCGACGAAGCGCAGCCACTCGCCGTCGGAGAACTGAACCGCGTTGAGCGCCTGCAGCTGTACGCGCGCATTGGCCAGCAGCGCCTGGGGCGTGTTCAGCCCGGGCAGGAACTCATAACCCTGGGCGACCAGGTCCTGGATAAACTCGTGCTCCAGCGCGTCCTCGCTCTGGTAGCCCTCCGCGACCGTCCACGCGCGGGTGTACCTGTCCAGGACGATGAAATGGTTCGATTCGGCGATGGGCGTGAGGTAATCAGCCATGGGAACCGTCCTGGTGCTGTGCGTAGCCGTAGGTTTGGGTCAGATGATCGAGCAGTAGCCTCACCGTCTGCTTTTCCGGCGGCGTAGGCTCAGCGATCGACTCGACGGCGAGCGTGCTGTGGCTGGTGTACTGGATGATGCGATTGAGATACGCCCCCCGGTCCCCAGGCAATAGATCCGACCACTGCTGATAACCGAGGAAGCTCGCGGTTTTCTCGTACAGGTTGCGCAGCAGGGTGAAGTGATAGCGCTGTACCTCATCGGCGGCGATCGCGCGCTCGAGCGCCTTCTTCAAATGCAGGTGGTACGAGAAGCTCCGGTTGGAGTCGCCGTATTTGGTGTTGAGGTCAAACGTGCCGTCCTCCAGGCGCTCCAGCAGGTAACAACCTTCCTTCTTGCCGCTGGCCTTCAGGCCAAGCTCGTTGTGGAGCACGTTATAAAACAACGGGCTGTGCGTGGTGATGACGAACCTGAGCTCGGAGGCGCTGCTCTTGATCAGCCCCGCGAGGTTCACGGCCAGCTCGATCAGATGGTTGTCGTCCAGCGAGCTGACCGGGTCGTCGATGAAGACGTATTCCAGCTGATCGAACTCTCGGGTTTCGCGATCGTCGGGTTCGGCGACGTTGAGGGTGCCGATCGCCTGGTCCAGCAGCGTATAGAAGACGCTCCAGATAAAGCAGCTCTCTTCACCTTTGGAGAGCTTGAGTCTGCCGGAGCTTTCGTCGTCGCCGTGTTCGAGGGAAAACGTGACCTCGGCGAAGTCCTCGCTGAAATGGGGCGTCAGCTTGTCGCTAACATAGTGCTGGAAGTAGCTGACGATGTTACCGTCCTGCCCGAGGTCCCGCAGAAGCGTGAGCAGCCAGTCGGTGAACGAGTTTGGCTGGATCTTGAATCTCGGCTCCGCATCCAGCGTCAGGTCGTTGTCCCAGTAGAACAGGTCTTCGGTGAAGGCGTTGTAGTACAGGATCTTGCTGCGCGACGGCTCGGACGGCTCCGGCTCGTCACCGCCGTGTCCGGCATTGGCCTTCGGCGCGATCAGCCGCTTGAACTCCCGGGAAAGACGCGTCTTGCCCGAGCCGTTGAAGGCGTAGATTAGCTGCACCTTCTTGTTCGCGTCGTTCAGCTGCTGGGCGATCTCGGTCAGGGTCTTGCCCATATCAGCCCGCCAATCCTTCCGGCTTCGGGAAGCTCAGCAGTAGATCTCGATAGTAGGCGTACTGCGTCTGGCGCAGCGCGATCTCGTGCGGCAGGCCCTCGCTGAGGGAGGTGGTCAGCGCGTCGAACTTGTCGAGGATGGCGACGATGCGGCCTTGTTCGGCAAGCGATTTTCGAGCGTCGTCCGGGTACGGGATGGGCACGCGAACCTTGGCCATCCCGTCGATCAGCAACCTCTTCACCTTGCCTCGGGATACGTGCTTAGCCTTCTCGCCGATGAAAGTCGCCGTCTGCATCGCGTAGGAGATAAATTTGGGGTTCATCGAGTGGCGGAATGCGTAGCTGTCGTCGTGGATGGCCACATCGCCCTCTCCAAGCCAAGCGACGGCCTTCCCAACGTCCTCGACCGTTTCCCCAACGCCGGCGATCACGATGTCGCCAGGTTTCGCAAAACGCAACGAGCCCACTAACTCTCGCCGGACCGTTGAG
>NZ_DASVTX010000428.1:0-13859 GCF_036387355.1 Longimicrobium sp. | reverse complement strand
CCCTCCTCCCGCCCCCCCCCCCCCCCGGATGAACCCCACAGTCTTCATCATCGACGACGATCCGGACCAGGTGGCGCTGGTGACGGCGCAGCTGGAGCGCGGGCGGCAATTCATCACCAAGAGCTTTACCCGCGCGGACCGCGCGCTGGACGAACTGCGCGCCGACCCGCCCGACGCCATCGTCTGCGACCTGGTGATGCCGGAAATGGACGGCATCGGCTTCGTGCGCCGCGTGCGCGAGCTGAACCGCTCGGTTCCCGTCATCATCGCCACGGCGCGGGGAACGGAGGGGGACGCCGAGCGGGCGCTGCAGTCCGGCGCCACGGACTTCGTCACCAAGCCCATCGAGCCGCGCGGGCTGGAAACGCGCATCCGCCGGGCGCTGGAGCAGGCGCCCAAGGAGGCGATGCTCCAGAACCTCACCCAGGCCAAGTTCGATCCCCACGCCATCATCGGGCAGCACCCGCTCATGCAGCAGGTGCGCGCCTTCATCAGCAGCGTGGGCTCCGTGCCGCAGGTGTCGGCGCTGCTGCTGGGCGAGTCGGGAACGGGCAAGAACCTGGTGGCCCGCGGCATTCACACCGCCAGCCGCGCGGCGGGGTACCGGTTCGTGGAGGTGAACTGCGCCGCGCTCCCCGCCAGCCTGCTGGAGGCGGAGCTGTTCGGCTACGAAAAGGGCGCCTTTACCGACGCGCGGCAGGCCAAGAAGGGGCTCGTGGAGGTGGCCGACGGGGGAACGCTGTTCCTGGACGAGATCGGCACCATGGCGCCCGAACTCCAGGCCAAGCTGCTCAGCTTTCTGGAAAGCCGCACCTTCCGCCGCCTGGGAAGCACGCGTGAGCAGGCCGTCACCCTGCGCGTGGTGGCCGCCACCAACGTGGACCTGGCGGGCGAGGTGGCGCGCGGAACGTTCCGCGAGGACCTCTACTATCGCCTGAACGTGGCGTCGCAGGTGCTCCCTCCGCTGCGCGCCATCCGCAGCGACATTCCCGAGATCGCCCGCCACTTCGTGAAGCGCGCGGCGGAGTACTTCGCCAAGCCGCTCCCCGAGATCGAGGCCGACGGCGAAGAGCGGCTGCAGCGGTACGAGTGGCCCGGCAACGCCCGCGAACTGCGCAACGTGGTGGAGCGGTCGATGATCTTTTCGCAGGGCCCCGCGCTGCGCATCGTAGACCTCGCCCCGGCCATGGTGCCCGGCGTGGCGGGCGCGGCCACGGACATGCTCGCCATCCCCCGCGGGCTCACGCTGGACGAGGTGGAGGCGCGCTACATCGAGGCCACCCTCAAGCAGCTGGACGGCAACGTGCAGGCGGCGGCCGAGCAGCTGGGCGTGTCGCGCAAGGTGCTGTGGCAGCGGCGCAAGCAGCACGGCCTGCTCGCGGGGCGCGAGTAGGTGGCGGGAACGGGCGTGGACGCCGCGGAAACGGAGCGGCTGCGGGCGGAGGTCGCGGAGCTGCGGCTTCGCCTGGCCGAGGCGGAGCGGGGGAGCGCGCACAAGAGCCGCTTCATCCGCCACGTGAGCCACGAGTTTCGCACGCCGCTCAGCTCCATCATCGGCTTCGCGTCGCTGCTGGAGCGCGAGGCGGACACGCTTTCCGCCACCGAGCGGGCGGAATACCTGGCCGTCGTCCTGCGCAACGCGCGACACCTGCTGCACGTCGTCAACGACCTGCTGAACATCAGCAAGGTAGAGGCGGGGGCGCTGGAGGTCACGCTGGCGCCGCTGCGCCCCGCGGAGGTGGCGGCTTCGGTCATCACCTCCGTGTCGCCGCTGGCCGACGCCAAGGGCATTCGCGTCGTTCTGGACGCGGCAGAAACGCGCCCCGTGCTGGCGGATTCCGGACGGCTGCGGCAGGTGCTCTTCAACCTGTTCGAGAACGCGGTCAAGTACTCGCCGCCGGGCTCGCGCATCGGCGTGCGCATCCGCGAGCAGGCGGACGAGGTGCGCATCGAGGTATGTGACCCCGGCCCGGGCATTTCCGCGGACGACCAGGCACGCTTGTTCAAGGAATTTTCGCGCGTCAACCCGCCCGGGCTGCGGGTGAGCGGCGCGGGGCTGGGGCTGGCGCTGTCGCGCATGCTCACGGAGGCCATGGGCGGGCGCATCGGGGTGCGCTCGGCGCCGGGGGAGGGGAGCACCTTCTGGATCGCGCTCCGCCCGGCCGCGGAAGACGAACTGGCCCGGATGCGGCCCCGGGCCGCCGCCGCCGTCCCCGCCCGCGGCGCCGGGCAGACGGTGGCGGTGGTGGATGACGACGCCGACATCCGTGCCTACGCGGCGGCCATCCTGGGGCGCGGCGGCTACCGCGTGGCGCCGGACGACGGCACGCCCGGGGTGGGCACGCGGCTGGCGGACGCACAGCCCGCCATCGTCCTGCTGGACCTGCACCTCGGCGGGCGCGCCGGCGCCGACGTGCTGGCGGAACTGCGCGCGCACGATGCGCTTGCACACGTCCCCGTTCTTTCATTCACCGCCGGCGCGCTGGGCGACCCCGATCCGCCGGGGTTCGCGGGGCGCATCACCAAGCCGGTGGAGGCAGACGTGCTGCTGGCCAGCGTGGACCGCGCGCTGCTGGCGGAGCACGCGCCGGACGACGGGGAGGACGAGGACGACTTTCTGGCCCCGCTCCGCCAGCGCTTTCAGGACGGCCTGGCCGCGCGGCTGGCGGAGATCGAGCGCGCCGTGGCCATGGAGGACGTCGAGGCGCTGCGCCGCGAACTGCACAAGCTGCGCGGCGCCGCGGCCGGGTACGGCTTCGAGGCCCTGGCGCAACTGGGTGACGCGGCGGAGTACGCGCTGGGCGGCGGCGACGCACGGGCGAAGGTGGATGCCCTGATCCTGCGGCTGCGCGCCGAACTGTCCGCGCGGTGACGGATTCCGGTTCCCGATTGGGACATCACGTTCCCAGCCGGGAACGCCGTGTCCCGCCCGTCACGCCGGTCCGCGGCGTCTAACCCGTTGCTGTACAGCAGGTTGATGGGGATGGAACCCGCTGGGCCGAACCTTGCCAGTGTGGCCGGGCGCACCCCGACCCGGCAGTCTCCGCATGATGCATCAACACACGCTCGCTCTCGCCGACGACGACGAAATGCACGCCGAGCTCATGGCGGCGTGGCTGCAGCACCAAGGCTACCGCGTGCTCTGCTTCGCCTCCGGCGACGAGCTGGTGTCGTGGGCGGCCACCCCCGCGGCGCACGCGGACGGGCTGGTGCTGGACGTGGACATGCCGGGCCGCGACGGGTACCAGAGCTGCCGCGAAGTGCGCGCGCTGCCGGAGTTCGCGGCCGTGCCCACCGTCTTCGTAAGCGCCTCGCACCAGCCGGTCATCCCCGAGGGCGTGGGCGGCGAGGGCGTGCAGTTCATCCGCAAGGACGAAAAGATGTTCGTGCAGCTTTCCGAGTGGCTCACGCGCAACATCTTTCGCGGCTGATCCACCCGTCCCGCCGGAATGCAGAAAGCCCCCCGCCGCGCGATCGCGGCGTGGGGCTCTCGTTCATCCGTGCCCCAGGCGGCTCAGCGCGCGCGGTTCAGCCGCACGGGGGGAATCTCCACCAGGATCTGGTCGCCCGTGCCGGCCACGGTAAAGGGGACGTCGGCCACGGCCGCCGCGCCCAGTGCGCGCAGGGATGATTCCGCCACGCGCAGCCGGTACTCGCCGGGAAGCACGCGGCCGAAGTAGAACTCGCCATCCGTAAAGGTCAGCGCGCGCTCCACCACCTCGCCCGTCGCGCCGCGCAGGATCTCGACCGTCACCCCCGCCGCGGGGGCCACGCCGGCGCCGGACACCAGGGCGCCCGCCACCTCTCGGGTGCGGACCAGCGGAAAGTCCACCCGTGTGAACAGGTGCGGAGAGGGGCGGAAAAGCGTGTCCGCGCGCGCCGGCACCCACGCCGGGTCCGTCAGCGCCGCCGTATCCAGCGCCACGGTGAGCGGGCCGTAGGGGAGCACCGACCACGTGGCGTAGCGCCCCCGCGCATCCGTCCGCACGCGGATCCCGCCGACCCCCACCCACGCGTCGGTCACCGGCTCGTCGCCCGCCCCCAGCCGCCCGTCCCCATCCAGGTCGTGGAACACCGCGCCCGCCGCCCCGGTGAGCCCCACCCCGCCGAACTCCAGCGGAAGCGGCCGCCCGCCGCCCAGCGCCACGCCGCCATCCACCGAAAACGCGCCCTCCGTGCGCCCGGCCACCGAGCCGGCCCGCGCGCGCGCCCGGGCCGCGCCCAGGCGAACGCTGCTCCCCAGCAGCACCGACGGCGTGCCCGCCCCGCGCACCCACCGCGTCGTCACGTCCAGGCTGCCGCTCCCCGGGTGCAGCGACACGCGCGCCTCCCACTGCTGCAGCCCCTGCGCCCCCGTCCCCGCGCCCAGGGAAAGCACGGGGAGGCCCAGCCGCCTCGTGCGGAGCCAGGGCAGCCCGGCCGTGGCCCGGCCCAGGACGAGGTGGTTCGGCGGGAGCGTGTCCGCGCGCGGCGCGTCCCGCTGAAAGATGCCCTCCAGCAGGACGCCGCGCGCTGCAGTGGAAAGGGAGCCGCGCAGCAGCCCCACCCCGCTCCCCGCGCTCCCCTCCGCCCGCGCCGTCAGGTTCACGAAGCCGAAGTTGCGCGCGGTGGAGCGCCGGACGCGCACCAGCCCCTCCGTGTGCCACCGCGCCACCGTGTCCGGCAGGCCGCTGAACCCGCCGCCGCCCAGCACGCTCCGCCCCCGCTCCGCCGGCCACTGCACCCCGGCGGACGCGGAGCCCGAGACGCTCCCCCCCCCCGCGCTCAGCAGGCTGGCGCGCGCGTAGCTGCCGGCCATGGCCTGCGCCTCCAGCACCCACCCCGGCGCGGGAATGGCGCTCACCCCGGCGTACGGGCGCACGCGCGACCCCAGCGTGTCGGATTCGCCCTCCGCGCCGGCCAGCACCGTCAACCGGTCGCCCGCGCCGTAGCGTAGGTCCAGCACACCCAGCGCGTCGCACCGCTCGCTGCGCGGGCAGACGCCGCCCGACACCGTGTACTGCGCCCGCCCGGCGGGAAGCTGCAGCGTGGGCACCAGGTACACCACGTCAGAAACGACGCGCTCGCCCGCGGGGCCGTACAGCCGCACCTGCACCGGCGTGCTTCCGTACTGCAGCGTCAGCGGCACCGGCGCGCCCCCCGCCGCGGAAAAGCCCAGCAGCTGCCCGCCCTGGTACAGCTCGTATTCCCACCCCTCCGGAAGGTGCGGCGAGTACTGCAGTTCCGAGAACTCCGCGTCGCGCGCGAACGGCGCGTTGGTCAGCACCAGCCCCCGCACGGAGCGCGCGCGCACCCCCTCGGCCACCACGTCGCCCACCTGCACCTGGCGCAGCAGCCGCGAGGTGGGAAAGACGCGCTGGAAGGACGCCGTCAGCTCCACCGCGCCGCCGTCTGCGGGATCGAGAAGCAGGGTTCCCGCCTGCAGCAGCCCGCCCCACACGCTCGCCCCGGCGCGCAGCGACAGGGTGGTGGGAACGGAGCCGGGGAGGTTGGCCGATACGCCCCACTCCAGCACGCCGCCACCGCTGCGGGGGCGAAAGGGAACGTCCACGGCGGGCGCCGCGCGCGCGCCCGGCAGCCCCTGGCGCCGGCGGGCACGGGCCAGCGCGGAGCGCTCCTGGGCGGGAAAGGGCGGGTCGCGCGCGAGCACCACGTGAAGCGCGCCCAGGTCCACCTCCGCCGTCCCGCCCAGCAGCTCCGCCACCCGCGGCGCCGCCAGGTACAGCGCGCCCCCCACCCGAACCACTTCCTCCGGGCCCAGCGTGACCGTCCTGTCGCCGGTGATGGTGAGCGCGGCCACGTTCAGCGTGGTGAAGCCCACCCCGCGCGCGCCGCGGACCAGGAGGCGCGCGGAATCCGGACGCTGCACGGGCGTGCCGGTGAACTCCAGCACGGCCTCCAGCGGCACCAGCACCGTGCCGGAGGGCGCCAGGTACACGGTGATGCCGCGGGGCGGGAGGCCGTTCGCCACCAGCTCCATCAGCCCCTCCTCGAACCCCGCGGGCACCTGCGCCCGGGCGGACGGGGGGGCACAAAGGAGCGCGCCTGCGCACGCCACGAGGGCGGCGCAGGCGCGCACAAGGCACCCGGCGGGAGAAGGCCGGCTCACCTCAGTTGACGACCACGGTGATGGTGACCGTTCCGGTGTACTTGCCCGCCGCGGCGTTGGCGGGGGGCGTCACCTGCCCGCCGATGAACACCTTGTAGTCCGTGGTGGTGAACTTGGGCCGCCCCGGCTTGGCGCGCTCCGGAAAGTCGCGCATGGAGGGGGTGGTGACCGGGTTCCACGCCATGTAGGTGCCCGCCTCGCACCCGTTGGTGACGGTGTCGATCTCGCAGGTCGCCGCGTAGTTGCCGTTGAAGCTGATGGGCATGGTGCGGCCCTGCGCGTTGGTGAGCACCGTGGGCAGGGTGAAGCTGATGTCGATGCTCTTGCGGTTGCGGATCCCCGAAAGGCGCCATTCGCCGCTGCGGGGCGTGTTGGGGAGCACCGTGACCGCCCCCGCGCCGGGAATCACCGTCCCGAACTGCAGCGGGCGCACGCCAACCGTCAGCAGCGGGGGGAACAGGATGGTGAGCGACACCGGCAGCGTGCCGTCGTCCGTCCGCCGCGCCTGGGCGTGCGCGGGCGCGTGCAGCCCCGCGAGGGCCAGCACGGCGGCGAGCAGCGGAAGCAGGCGGCGCGCGCGCATGGCGTCAGCGCACCGGGGCGGAGGCGGCCGCCGGCGCGGCCGTCAGCGCGCCGGCGGGAAGGTCCGGCCGCTCGGTATCGGCGCGAAAGCGCACCGTGTACCCCGCGGCGGACGCCACCCCTTGCGGCAACGGCAGAACGACCGAGTGGCGCAGGGCGCGGTACACCGAGACCGGGTCCTCGCGCTCGCCGGCCACGCGGCCGTCGGGGGCCACCAGTTCCGCCACCACGCGGCCCAGGAAGGCCCCGGTGCCGGTGCGCGTCAGGTCCACCACGGCCCGCACGCCGGCGGGGGTGGCCGACGCGGTGGCGCCGGCCAGCGTGACCCCGGTGCTCACCTCGCCCTTGCGAAAGAGCACCGCGGTGGCGATGACCGTTTCCACGTTGATCTGCATGCGCACGCCGCCCTGCTGCTGCTCGATGGGCGCCTGCCCGCCGCGGGAGTGGATGAGCACGCGGCCCCAGTACTCGCCCGCGGCCATGTCCGCCGGGGGCTGAATGAGCACGCGCAGCGTCTGCCGCTGGCCGGGCTGCAGCACCAGCCGGCGCGGAAAGGCGCGCATGAACGGCACCAGGCTGGGCTCGCCCGCCGCGGCGGTGTCCACCATCTGGATCTGCACGTTGCCCTCGGCGTCGCTGCGCGGATAGCCGAAGGCGAAGCTGATCTCCAGCTCCTCGGGAAGCGAGCCGCCGTTGTACAGCGTCAGCGTTCCCGCGGGCGAGCGCGCATCCAGAAACAGCGCGGACGGGCTCACGGCCACGGCCCACGCGCGCGCCGCGGGGACGAGCGCGAACAGCGCCGCGAGCGCAAGGCGTGTGCACAGTGTGGCCGAACGGGTCGTCATGCGCATGCGGTCCAGCGGTGCGGGGGACGGCGGTCGGGCCGCGTCACGTCCCCGGATTGTTGATGATGACCACCACGGTGGCCGTGTAGCTCCCCGCGGCCTGGTCGCCGGCCGGCAGCGCGGTGCCCCCCAGCAGCAGCCGCGCGGGGCTGGGCCCGCCGCTGATGCGCACCCGCCCCATGCTCAGCGGGTCGAATGGAAGCAGCGGCGCCGACGGGCTGGGCATCACGGCGCCGTCGCGGCCGGAGAAGCGGAGCGGGATCCGTGCCCCCGCCGCCGAGGTGAGCGCGTCGGGCAGCACCATCAGCACGTCCCAACTCCCCTGGCCGGCCAGCAGGATCTCCGCCCGGCGGGCCGCGTCCGACACGCGCACCGTCTCGGGCACGCCGGGAATCAGCTCGCCGAACGACAGGCCCTGCAGCGGCACCGCCTCCAGCGCCGACGCGGGGGCCTGCGCATGCGCCTGGCCCCCGCCCGCCCCGGCCACGAGCGCCAGCAGCAGCCCCGCGCCCCGCAGGGCGTTGGCGCGCGCGCGCATGGCCGGAGCCGGTCCTGACGGCCTTAGTTGGAGGTCGCCAGGATCTTGATGGTGCCGGTGTAGTCGCCCGGCGTGAGGTTGGTGGCCGACGCCGCGATGCTGCCGTTGAAGATCACGTAGCTCGTGCTCTGCCCGGTGGGGGCCGCCAGGCTCAGCGTGGCCGTGGAGCAGTTGGTGAACGCCGTGGTGATGGTGGTGGCGGTGGCGCCCACGCCGCAGGTGTAGGTGGGGCTGATGGTCTCGGTGCCGCCGGTGCGCACCAGCTGTCCCAGCGCGGTGGCGTCGGGAAAGCTCAGGGTGGTGCCCACGTTGCGGATCAGCTCGATGCTGCCCTGGCCGGTGGCGGCGGTGCCCGGGGTGATGGTGCCGAAGTCCAGGCCGGTGCTGGCACCGAAGCGCAGCACGGTCTGCACGGTGGCGCTCACGCTGATCACGCCGTTGTCGGTCACCTGCGCCGAAGCGGCGGAGGGAAGGGCCAGCGCGGCCGCGGCCGCCAGGGAAAGAACGAGCTTCTTCATCGTGGCTCCGGAAGGGTCGATGGGTGTGGACATCGCATTCGGCTCCCCGTCCGGGGGCCGCGCTGCGCCGTTCCAAGGGGCAACGCACATGCCGGATGCCGGACGCGCCGTAAAGCAAGCAGCCGCAATGAAATAACGCCAGACCCTCCCGGTTCCCGAAGCGGATTGTGTTCCCGTTCGGGAACGCGATCAGGTTCCCGAACGGGAACCTGCGTCGCAAACAGATGGGGACGCGGGCACCATCCGCCCCGTGCAGCGTACCACAGGGCGAGCGATGCGGACCGGGGACCAGGCCGCGGCCCGCGCGCATTCAACTCTGCAGTGCATCCCATGCGTTCTGAACTGCTGGACGGCGACGAGTTTCCCTCCCACTACGAAGAACGGGTGCGTGCCCGCCGCGCGGCGCGGGGCACCCTGCTCACGTGCGGCGTGTACCTGGCGGACGGCGTGTGCCACGTGGCGCCCCTGGACAGCGAGGCCGGGCAGCGCCTGCTGGACGCGGGCGCCGTGCACGTGGCGGACGTCACGTTCGACGGCGCGCCCGTCGCCGCGCTTACCGGCGGCGCGGGGCAGGCCGGGGAAGTGGTTCCGGTTCCGGCGCGCCACGCGGCTCGCGCAGGGGAGAAGGGACTGGGGAGGAACTGAAGGGCAGGGAACAGGGAACAGGGAACAGGGAACAGGGAATAGGAACAGCAGGCATGACCATCACGCGGAGAGGGACAGCGGGGAAGCCGGTATCCCTCCGCCGTTCCTCTCCTTGCATTCTCTGTGTCTCTGGGCCTTTGTTCGGCGCCGCCCTGCTCACGAAAACACCGAAAATGCAGAGGAACAGAGAACTGCCAGAGATTCAGAGGAGCCCTGTGCCGCCCTCTGTATCTCTGGCTTTCTCTGTTCCTCTGTACCTTACGTCTTTTCCGTTGTGGCGCTGCTCCCGCGCCAGACTCGTCACGGTCGCGCCGACTCCATCGCCAGAATCGGCTGCAGTTCCTCCGTGACCTCCGTGCAACCTCCGCGGCCCTCGTGACCTCCGTGAGAAACGCGGTCCCGTGAACGGATGACTGCCAACGGCGCCCCCGCCGGTTGACGGGGGATGTCCGGGGCGGCATCTTACCCGGTTTCCGGAACTCCGCGGGGCCCCTTCGCCCCGGCCGGACCCGCCTCCGGAACGATCCTCCGCACACACGTCAGAGCAGCGATGGCGAGACGCAGAACTCCGTCCCTCACCGTGATGATCCTGCTGTCCATGGTCATCGGGGTGCTGATCGGAAACTTTTTTCCGGAATTCTCGCAGTCGCTCAAGCCGCTGTCGGCCGTCTTCCTGCGCATGATCAAGTCGATCATCGCGCCCATCATCTTCGGCACCCTGGTCATCGGCATCGCCGGCCACGGCGACGACATGAAGCGGGTGGGCCGGCTGGCGCTCAAGTCCATCATCTACTTCGAGATCGTCACCACCATCGCGCTGTTCATCGGCCTGGCGGCGGTGAACCTCACCAAGCCGGGGGTGGGCGTCACGCTCGCGGGGGCCGACGCCTCGCAGGGGCAGCAGCTGGGGCAGACCGCCAAGGGCCTCACCGCGGGCACCTTTCTGGAGCACGTCGTGCCCACCAGCGTGGTGGACGCCATGGCGCACAACGAGGTGCTGCAGATCGTCTTCTGGTCCATCCTGTTCGCCGTGGGCCTTTCACAGGTGCGCGGCGCGCCCAAGGCCGCCGTGCTGGGCGTGCTGGAGGGGCTCACGGAAACGATGTTCAAGTTCACCGGCATCGTGATGAAGTACGCGCCCATCGGCATCGGCGCGGCCATCGCCGTCACCGTGGGGCACAGCGGGCTGGGGGTGCTCAAGAACCTGGGCGTGCTCATCCTCACGTTGTACGGCGCGCTGGTGGTGTTCGCCCTGGCCGTGCTGCTTCCCGTGGCGCTCATTGCCCGCGTTCCCCTGGGCCGCTTTCTGCGGGCGGTCAAGGACCCGGCGCTCATCGCCTTCAGCACCACTTCGTCGGAGGCCGCGCTGCCCCGCGCCATGCAGGCCATGGAGGCCATCGGCGTGCCGCGCCGCATCGTGGCCTTTGTGATGCCCACCGGGTACAGCTTCAACCTGGACGGCACCACGCTGTACCTGGCGGTGGCCTCCATCTTCGCTGCGCAGGCGGCCGGGGTGCACCTTACGCTGGGGCACCAGCTGACGATGATGCTCACGCTCATGCTCACCAGCAAAGGGGTGGCGGCGGTGCCCCGCGCCTCGCTGGTGATCCTGTCCGGCACGCTGGCCAGCTTTGGCCTGCCGCTGGAGGCCGTGGCGCTCATTCTGGGCGTGGACGAGCTGATGGACATGGCGCGCACCACGGTGAACCTGGTGGGCAACTGCCTGGCGACGGTGGTGATGGCGCGGTGGGAGAACGACTTTCACCCCGACGCGCCCCCGCCGGACCTGACGCCCGACGAGGTGGAAACCATCGCCGGCCCGCCGGCGCCGCTGCACGCCTGACCCGGCGGGCGGGGCGCGCCCCGCTTGCGCTTCCGTCCCGCATGCGGCATCCTACCGCGCGCGCGACGGCGCCCGCGTCCGGTGCTCCCCGGTCCGCCCTGGCGGAGCGGACGGGCGCGCGGGCGGGCGCCTCCTTTTTTTCGTAAGAGCCTCCAAACCTTTTCACATGCATCCGATCGCCTACGCTGTTCCCGTATTCGGGGTGCTGGCCCTGCTGTACACCCTGTGGCGCTCCGCCTGGGTGTCGCGGCAGGACCCCGGCAACGAGCGCATGAGCACCATCGCCGGCCACATCGCCGACGGCGCGCTCGCCTTCCTCAAGGCCGAATACCGGGTACTCGCCGTGTTCGCGGTGATTGCCTGCCTGTTCCTGGGCTACCTGAGCCTGAGCGACGAGCGCTCGCACCCGGCCATCATCGGGGCGTTCCTGCTGGGCGCCGTATTCTCGGCGCTGGCCGGCTTCATCGGCATGCGCATCGCCACCAAGGCCAACGTGCGCACCGCCCAGGCGGCCCGCACCTCGCTGTCCCGCGCGCTGGACGTGTCCTTTGCCGGCGGCTCGGTGATGGGCATGGGCGTGGCCGGCCTGGCGGTGCTGGGGCTGGGCGGGCTGTTCATCGTCTTCTACCAGATGTTCGTGCACGGCGGCTCGCCCAACGGCCCGGAGATGGAGCGGGCGCTGGAAGTGCTGACCGGCTTCTCCCTGGGCGCCGAGAGCATCGCGCTCTTTGCCCGCGTGGGCGGCGGCATCTACACCAAGGCGGCCGACGTGGGCGCCGACCTGGTGGGCAAGGTGGAGGCGGGCATTCCCGAGGACGACCCGCGCAACCCGGCCACCATTGCCGACAACGTGGGCGACAACGTGGGCGACGTGGCGGGCATGGGCGCCGACCTGTTCGGCAGCTACGTGGCCACCATTCTGGCCACCATGGTGCTGGGGCGCGAGGTGGTGGCCACCGGCGACCGGTTCGGCGGCATGAGCCCCATTCTGCTGCCGATGGTGATCGCCGGGCTGGGCATCCTGTTCTCGCTCATCGGCATTCTGATGGTGCGGGTCAAGGAGGGCGGCAACGTGCAGGGCGCGCTCAACCTGGGCAACTGGGTGTCCATCGCGCTCACGGGCGTGGCCGCCTACTTCGTCATCCGCTGGATGCTGCCGGAATCGCTGCAGATGTCGCGGCTGGGCTCCAAGGCGTTCGGGCCCATGGGCGTGTTCGGCGCCGTGGCCGTGGGGCTGGTGGTGGGCGCCCTGATGAGCATCATCACCGAGTACTACACGGCCATGGGGCGCCGCCCGGTGCAGAGCATCGTGCAGCAGTCGTCCACCGGCCACGCCACCAACGTCATCGGCGGCCTGGCGGTGGGGATGGAAAGCACCACGCTCCCCATCCTGGTCCTCGCGGGCGGCATCATTGCCAGCTACGAGTTCGCCGGGCTGTACGGCGTGGCGATCGCCGCGGCGGGAATGATGGCCACCACGGCCATGCAGCTGGCCATCGACGCCTTCGGCCCCATTGCCGACAACGCGGGCGGCATCGCGGAAATGAGCGAGCTGCCCCCCGAGGTGCGCGAGCGCACCGACATCCTGGACGCGGTGGGCAACACCACGGCGGCCACGGGCAAGGGCTTCGCCATCGCCTCCGCGGCGCTCACGGCGCTGGCGCTGTTCGCCGCCTTCATGGGCATTTCGGGGATCGACGTCATCGACATCAGCAACGCGCGGGTGCTGGCCGGGCTGTTCGTGGGCGCCATGATCCCCTTCATCTTCAGCTCGCTGGCCATTGCCGCCGTGGGGCGCGCGGCCATGAGCATGGTGGAAGAGGTGCGCCGCCAGTTCCGCGAGATCCCCGGCATCATGGAAGGCACGGGCGAGCCGGAGTACGGCAAGTGCGTGGACATCAGCACCCGCGCGGCCATTCGCGAAATGCTGCTGCCGGGCGCCATTGCCCTGATCGTGCCCGTGATCGTGGGCTTCACCATGGGGCCCGAGGTGCTGGGCGGGCTGCTGGCCGGGGTCACCGTGTCGGGCGTGCTGATGGCCATGTTCCAGAGCAACGCCGGCGGCGCGTGGGACAACGCCAAGAAGAGCTTTGAGAAGGGCGCCACCATCAACGGGCAGCTCTACTACAAGGGGAGCAACGAGCACAAGGCGGCCGTGACGGGCGACACCGTGGGCGATCCCTTCAAGGACACCTCCGGCCCGTCGATGAACATCCTGATCAAGCTGATGTCCATCGTGTCGCTGGTGATCGCCCCGCACATCGCCGTCCGCCCGGCGGGCGAGGCGCCGGTGCCGGCCCCCGAGGCGCGCGCCGTGACGGAAGCGCCCGCGCTGGCGGCGGTCCCCGCGCCGGTGACGGTGACGGAGCAGCCGGCGGCCCGCTGAGCGGAGCCGCCCCGCGGTACCAGGGCCCGGCCGGGGATTTCTCGCGCCGGGCTCTTCCTTTCAGGCACCACCGAGGGAATGGCAGCTTGACCGCTTCCCCCGCATCCCCCGCCGCCGACCATCTTCAACAGAGACACTGAGTTGGCATCTTCTCCGTGCCGCTGTGGGAGCCTGGCTTCTTCGACGGATGCACCGTTTCCTGAAATCGGCACGACACACCGCGCACTCGCCGGAGGCGAACTGACATGAGCATGGGAACTGTGGAGCGGGGCGCGGCGTCCGGGGCGCCTTCGGGCGACGCGGAGCTGCGCCGCGGGTTGACGCTGCTGGACGCCGTGATGCTGGTGGCGGGCTCCATGATCGGCTCGGGGATCTTCATCGTCTCCGCCGACA
>NZ_DASVTX010000427.1:0-12869 GCF_036387355.1 Longimicrobium sp. | reverse complement strand
GCGCCGGCGCGCAGATGATCAGCTACGAGATCGCGCTGGGGCTGTCGCTGATGTCGGTCTTCTTTCTGGCCGGCAACGTCACGCTCACGGAGATCGTGTACACGCAGCAGCGCATGAACATGTGGTTCGCGCTGCCGCTGTCCGTCTCGTTCTTCTTCTTCTGGATCGCGAGCTTCGCGGAAACCAACCGCCTGCCGTTCGACCTCCCGGAAGCGGAATCGGAGCTGGTGACCGGGTACCACACCGAGTACAGCGCCATGAAGTTCTCCATGTTCTTCATCGCCGAGTACTCGCACGTGCTCACGGTGTCGGCGCTCATGGCCACCATCTTCCTGGGCGGGTGGGACATCCCCGGCTGGGGCGGCGACGACATGCTGGGCTTCAACGCCGCGGGGCAGTGGATCGGGGCACGGCCGCACTGGAGCATCACGCTGGCCACCTTCGGCATGTTCGCGCTCAAGACCTTCTTCTTCATCCTCATCTTCATGCTGGTGCGGTGGACCGTTCCGCGGTTCCGCTACGACCAGGTGATGGACCTGGGATGGAAGATCATGCTTCCCGCGGCGCTCGTGGCGGTGGTGGTGACGGCCGGCACCGTGCTGGCGCTGGACAGCTACGGGGTGCGGATGGACCGGCTGTACTACGGCTTCGTCCCCCTGTACGGCCTGGTGCTGGCCGCGGTGAACGCGGTGATGCTGGCCGCCGTGCTCTGGCTGATGGACCGCGGCCACACCCTGGGCGGCACCGGAGCCATGGAAGACAAGCGCATCCATGCCCGTGAGGTGGCGCGCCGCCGCTCCGAGCAGATGCGCGTTCGCCTGACCACGCCCCGCGCGGGCGCGAGGTAATCGCAGATGTCGGCAACCGTAAAGGTCATGAAGCGCCCGGTGCGGCAGTCGTCGTACATCCGGGCCACGCTCAAGGGGATGGCGCTCACCTTTCGCCACATGGTGAAGGCCGCGGGCGACCGCAGCGAAGCGACCATCCAGTACCCCGAGGTCAAGAAGCAGCTGAGCCCGCGGTGGCGCGGCACGCACGTGATGGAAACGCACGAGGACGGGCGTCCCAAGTGCGTGGCCTGCGGCCTGTGCCCCACCATCTGCCCGGCCAACTGCATCAAGCTGGTGCCGGGCGAAGACGACCAGGGGAACCGCTACCCCATCGTCTACGAGATCGACGAGTTCCGCTGCATCTTCTGCGGGATGTGCCAGGAAGTGTGCCCGGTGGAGGCGATTCACGTGGGCAACCACTACGAAAACGCCGAGTACACGCGCAACAACTTCGTGTACGACCTGAACCGGCTGATGAAGCAGGAACATCCGGTGACGATGCTGTGGGACCCGGCGGATCCGGCAGGGGAGTGACGGGGAGTGCGTGAGTGCTGGGTGCGTGAGTGCGAAGGACGGAAGTACGAGAGTACGAAAGTACGAGAGTACGAAAGTGGGTCCGGCGCGGTGGATGAGGACGGCGCCGGCCGCGGGCTCCTGAAGGCGGGCGCGCCGGCGACGGCTGATCGGCACCGGGGCTGACGCCACAGTCCGCGAAGGCGGACTTCGTGTTGTTCCAGCGGCGAATTCATTCGCTCCTGGAGGGCGGGCACCGGGCTTTTGGGACCGGGCTCCTGTGTTCGGCGCGGCGGAGGAGTTCCAGCGGCGAATTCGCTTCTGGGCGGGACCAGCGGGAAACGGCGGGCGTGCAGGTGGCCCGCCGCGACGGTTTGTGCTTTCCTCGTGCGCCGCGGGCGCACGGCGGTGCGGACGACGGGCGAGCCGCTCCGGAACAACGATCGAACCCCGATCGATGCTTACGATCCTGTTCTTCTTCTTTGCCGCGTGCGCCGGAGGGTCCGCCCTCATGGTCGTCACCCGGCGCAACCCGGTGGCCTGCGCCATCTGGCTGATCGGCACCTTCTTTTCCCTCGCGGCCATCTACACGCTGCTGGGAGCCGTGTTCATCGGCATCATCCAGATCCTGGTGTACGCGGGCGCCATCATGGTGCTGTTCCTGTTCGTCATCATGCTGCTGAACCTGGGCAACGACTACGAGGCCGACATCCGCGGCCCCGTGTGGATGATGTTCGCGGGCGGCACCGTGCTGGTGATGATGGGGCTGCTGGCCCGGGTGTACGTGGAGCAGGGCACCGCGCCGCTGGGCGAAGACGCCGGGCGCGCCGCGCTGGCCGCGCAGACCGCGCAGCACGGCAGCGTGGGGCTCATCGGCATTCCCATGTACCAGCATTACGTGGTGCCGCTGCAGGCCACCGCCATTCTGCTGCTGATTGCCTGCGTCGGCGCCGTGGTGCTGGCCAAGAGAAAGGTCTGAGGCCGTGGAGCACATTCCGCTTTCCTACACGCTGGGGCTCAGCGCCCTGCTGTTCAGCATCGGCGCGGCGGGGGTCATCATCCGCCGCAACGCCATCGTGATGTTCATGTGCGTGGAGCTCATGCTGAACGCCGTGAACCTGGCGTTCGTCGCGCTCTCGCCCACGGCGGGGGTGCAGGGGCAGGTGTTCGTGTTCTTCGTGATCGCCGTCGCCGCCGCGGAAGCCGCGGTGGGGCTGGCCATCATCATCTCCGTCTTCCGCCACAGCGAGTCGGTGGACATCAAGAACTTCAGCCTGCTCCGGTGGTAGGGTGATGCTGCTTCTTCAACACGCCGCCGAAGCCGCGCACGACGCCGGAGCCGCCGTTCAGCATGCGGCCGCCGGCGCGGACGCCCACGGCGCCGCGTTCCATCCCGTGCTCCCCTGGCTCATCCTGGGGCTGCCGCTGCTCGGCTTTGTGATCAACGGCCTGGCCGCCATCATCGCCGCGCGCCGCGCGCTTCCCGTGGTGCCGCCCGTGGGCGATCCCCACTGGGACCACCACCACGACGACCACGCGCACGCGCCGCAGCAGGTGACGTACGCCGCGTTCGCCGGCGCGGGCCACGGGCACGATGCGGCGGAGCCCAGCGAGCAGGAGGGGATGGACCCCGGCACCCGCCCCAACCCGGCGGACCACGCGCACGACCACGCGCATGCGCACGACGCCCACGGCCACGACGCCCATGGGCATGACGCGCACGACGACCACGGGCATGCGGGCGGGCCCAAGCCGTGGACGCACGTGCTGCCGTCGTTCGTGGCGCCGGGGGTGATGATCGGCGCGTTCGTGGTCGCCGTGCTGAACTTTCTGGCCATGCGCGGCGCGCACGAGTTCGAGGCGATCCACGGCTGGGAGTGGTTCAACGTCGACAACCTGCGCGTCGGGTTCGACCTGCTGCTGGATCCGCTCAGCATGGTGATGACGCTCATCATCACCGGCGTGGGCTCGCTGATCCACATCTTCTCCATCGGCTACATGAAGGAGGACCCCGGGTACCCGCGCTACATGGCGTACCTGAACCTCTTCGTGTTCTTCATGCTGATCCTGGTGCTGGGCGCGTCGTACCCGCTCATGTTCGTGGGCTGGGAAGGCGTCGGTCTCTGCAGCTACCTGCTGATCGGCTTCTGGTTCCGCGAAAAGGCGAACGCCGACGCGGGCAAGAAGGCGTTCATCGTGAACCGCGTGGGCGACTTCGGGTTCCTGATCGCCATGTTTCTGCTGTTCGCCAACCTGGGCACGCTGACCTTTACCGAGGTGATGGCCGCCGCCCCCACGCAGCTGGCGTACGGCGGCGCGGTGGTGACGGCGATCGCGCTGTTCTTCTTTCTGGGCGCCACGGGCAAGAGCGCGCAGATCCCGCTGTACATATGGCTGCCGGACGCCATGGCCGGCCCCACGCCGGTGTCGGCGCTGATCCACGCGGCGACGATGGTGACGGCGGGCGTGTACCTGGTGGTGCGCTCGTCGGTGATCTTCACCATGGCGCCCACCGCCTCGCTGCTGGTCGCCCTCGTCGGCGCACTGACGGCGTTCTTCGCGGCCACCATCGGCCTGAAGCAGTGGGACATCAAGAAGGTGCTGGCGTACAGCACCGTTTCGCAGCTGGGCTTCATGTTCGCCGCCGTGGGGATGGGCGCGTACGTGGCCGGCGTGTTTCACCTGATGACGCATGCCTTCTTCAAGGCCTGCCTGTTCCTGGGCAGCGGCGCGGTGATCCACGCCATGCACGGCGCCTTTCACGCCACGCACAACCCCGCCGACGCGCAGGACATGCGCAACATGGGCGGGCTCAACAAGCACCTGCCGGTGACGTTCGCCACCATGGGGATCGCCACCCTGGCCATCGCGGGCGTGCCCCCGTTCGCCGGCTTCTTCAGCAAGGACGAGATCATCGGCGCCGCCTGGCTGGGCGCGGAGGGGCACTCGGCGTTCTCGCGCGGGTCGCTGTTCGGCATCCCGGGGACGGCGGTCATGGGCTTCGTGGGCGGGGCGCTCAGCCTCGCCGCGCTCATGACGGCCTTCTACATGGGCCGCATGATGATCTACACCTTCTTCGGGCGGTTCCGCGGCACGGACGTGGAGCGTGACCACCTGCACGAGGGCGACTGGACGCTGACGCTGCCGCTGATCGTGCTGGCGCTGCTGTCGACGTTTGGCGGCTTCCTGAACGTGGAAGACGTGCCGATCGTGAACCTGTTCAACTTCGGGCAGGGGACGGCGCTGCACGAGTGGCTGCACCCGGTGATCGCCGGGTCGGAAGACGTGATCCGCAACCAGTTCGGCGAGCAGGGCGAGGCAGCGCACCACGCGTGGCCCATCATCCTGGCCGTGGTGATCGGCCTGGGCGGGCTGGCGCTGGCGTGGGTGCTCACCAGCAAGCGCAACGACCGGGTGCGCACGGCGGACGTGGAGCCGGCGTACAACGGCGGCATGGAGCGCACGCTGTACAACAAGTGGTACATCGACGAGTTCTACGACCGCGTGGTGGTGCGGCCGGTGGGGTGGCTGTCGCGCCGCGAGTGGGGCTTTGACCGCCTGCTGGACGGCACGGTGGACATGTTCGGCCGCACCGCGCAGGCGCTGGGGCTGTGGATGGGCCGGGTGCAGACCGGCCACGTGAACACCTACGCCTTCGTGCTGATCCTGGGCGTGCTGGTGCTCCTTGGCAGCTTCATGGCCCTGTGACGCGCAAACGGAAATGAAGAGCCTTTACCAGAGCCATCTGATCCTCACCATCCTCATCGTGCTTCCCCTGCTGGGCGCGGTGGCCGCGTACCTGGCCGGGGAGCGCAACGCCCGCACGGTGGCGCTGGGCGTGGGGATCCTGGAGTTCGTCGTTTCGCTCCCCCTGTTCTTCTGGTTCGACCCGTCGGGCACCTGCACCATGGGCGGGCACGACGCCGTGGCCGCCATGTTCAGCGGCGGCGGGCCCAGCACGGTGCGCATGCAGAACTGCGTGGACGCGCCCTGGTTCGGCGGGTGGGGGATCCATTGGCAGCTGGGGCTGGACGGCATCAGCCTGTTCATGGTGCTGCTCACCACCCTGCTGCTGCCGCTGATGGTGCTGGGCTCGTGGACCTACATCCGCGAGCGGCAGCGCACCTTCTACCCCGCGCTGCTCACGCTCACCACCGGCGTGGTGGGGGTGTTCGTGGCCCTGGACATGTTCGTGTTCTACGTGTTCTGGGAAATGATGCTGATCCCCATGTACTTCCTGATCGGGGTGTGGGGCGGCAAGGAGCGGGTGTACGCGGCGGTCAAGTTCTTTCTGTACACCGCGGTGGGCTCGCTGCTGATGCTGGTGGCCATTCTGTACCTGCACTTCAAGGCGCAGACCGGCCCCGGCGGCATCGCCACCTTTTCGTACTTCGAGTTCCTGCGCATTCCGCTGACCTCGACCGAGCAGCTGCTGCTGTTCCTGGCCTTTGCGCTGGCGTTCGCCATCAAGGTGCCGGTGTTCCCGTTCCACACCTGGCTGCCGCATGCCCACGTGCAGGCGCCCACGGCGGGCTCGGTGATCCTGGCGGGCGTGCTGCTCAAGATGGGGACGTACGGGTTCATCCGCTTTGCCGTGCCGCTGTTCCCCTCGGCGGCCACGGACGAGAGGACGATCCGCTGGGCCATGATCCTGGGGGTGATCGGCATCATCTACGCGGCCATGGTGGCGGCGGTGCAGCCGAACGCCAAGAAGCTGGTGGCGTACACCTCGGTGGCGCACCTGGGCTTCGTGATCCTGGGGATCTTTGCGTTCAACCTGCAGGGGCTGCAGGGCGCGCTGCTGGTGATGATCGGCCACGGGCTTTCCACGCCCATGCTGTTCTTTCTGCTGGGCATGCTGTACGAGCGCCGGCACAGCTACGAGATCGAGGACTTCGGCGGGCTGGCGGCCACGCTCCCCCTGTTCGCGGTCATGCTGGTGTTCGCGGCCATGGCCAGCATCGGGCTGCCGGGAACGGCGGGGTTCTACTCGGAGTTTCTGGTGCTGCTGGGCGCCTTTCGCAGCCAGCCCGTGCTGACGCTGGTGGCCAGCACGGGGGTGATCTTTGCCGCGTACTACATGCTCCCCATGGTGCAGCGCATTCTGTTCAACGCGCTGGACAAGCCGGCCAACCGGGTGCTTCCGGACCTGAACCGTCGCGAGATGGCCATCCTGCTTCCGCTGGTGGCGCTGATCCTGTGGCTGGGCTTCTACCCCAAGCCGGTGCTGGACCGCATGGAGCCGGCCGCGCGCGGCATCCTGGAACTGAGCCGGAACCATCGCCTTGCGGACCCGACGGCGTATCCCGTCGCGTCCGTCCGGCCGAACCGCTGAACCGCGCCGCGTAATGCCGAACGAGCTGAATCTGCTGAACCAGGCGCAGTACTTCTGGGCGCTGCTCCCGGAGATCGTGCTGGCGCTGGGCGCGATGCTGGTGCTGATGGTGGACGTGTTCGAGAAGGGGAACAAGTCGCGCGCGTCCTCGCCCATGATCCCCATTCTGTCACTGGGGGTGCTGGTGGTGACGGCGCTCACCAACATTCTGCTGTACCCCATGCGCGACGTCTCGGGGGTGGGGATGGTGGCGCTGGACAACTTCCGGGTGATCGTCAACTTCATCTGCCTGCTGGCGGCGGGGCTGGCCATCCTTCTTTCGGTGGGGTACCTGGACCGCCGGGGGATCAACCGCGGCGAGTTTCACGCGCTGGTGCTGTTCAGCACGCTGGGGATGATGCTGATGGCGGGCGCGGCCGACCTGCTGATGGTGTTCATCGGCCTGGAGGTGATGTCGGTCGCCATCTACGTGCTGGTGGGCTTTGACCGCATGGACGCGCGGTCGTCGGAGGCGTCGCTCAAGTACTTTCTGCTGGGCGCCTTCAGCAGCGCGTTCTTTCTGTACGGCATCGCGCTCACCTTCGGCGCCACGGGCACCACCAACATCGCCGCGCTGCGCCGCCTGCTGCTGGCGGGCGGCCACGCCGAGCCCATGCTGCTGGCGGGAATGGCGCTGACCATGGTGGGCTTCGGCTTCAAGGTGGCGGCCATGCCGTTCCACATGTGGACGCCCGACGCGTACGACGGCGCGCCCACGCCGGTGACGGCGCTCATGAGCACGGGAGTGAAGGCGGCGGCGTTCGCGTCGTTCATCCGCGTGTTCCTGGTGGGCTTCAGCGGGCAGTACGAGCACTGGGCGCGGCCCGTGTTCTTTCTGGCGGTGCTCACGATGGTGGGCGGCAACCTGATCGCCGCCACGCAGGGCTCCGTCAAGCGCATGCTGGCGTACTCGTCCATCGCGCACGCCGGGTACCTGCTGTCGTGCCTGCTGGCCATCAACACCGGCGGCCCCGGCGCGTTTCTGTTCTACCTGCTGGTCTACACGCTGATGACGGCGGGCGCCTTTGGCATCGTGACGGCCATGGGGCGGGGGACCGACGACCGCGCGGCGCTGGACGACTTCGCGGGGCTGGGGCACCAGAAGCCTGTGCTGGCGGCGCTGTTCAGCATCTTTCTGCTGTCGCTGGCCGGGTTCCCCCTCACGGCCGGGTTCCTGGGCAAGCTGTACATTCTGAACGCGCTGGTGCGGGGCAACATTGCGCCGCTGGCGGTGGTGCTGGTGCTGGCCTCGCTGGTGTCGTACTTCTACTACCTGCGCGTGATCGTGGTGATGTACATGCGCCCGGCGCGCACGGCCGAGGAGCACCGCGACTCGCGGCTTCCCGCGCCGGCCATGGCGGGGGTGAGCCTGGCGGCGGTGCTGGTGGTGCTGCTGTTCTTCATCTCGGGCATCCGCTTCTTTGACGGCGGGCAGCCCGGGCACGATGACGACTGGGGGGTGCTGGACCTGGCCGAGCGCGGGGCGGCGACGCTGTTCGCCGAAACGCCTGTTCCGGCCCAGGCGGCCGCGCGCTGAGGCGGCGCCGGAGACACGGGAACCACGCGGGCCCGGCGGCATCGGTCGCCGGGCCCTGACGTTTGCACGAGGATTGCACGGGATGGCGGAGAGCAAAGGCGGGGCGCACACCGGGGGGGAGCCGATGGCGGGGAGCGAGGGGCCGGACGCGGTCCGCGACGAGCAGCACGACAGGCGTGGCCCCGAGGTGCGGGGCGGCAAGCAGCCCATGGGGACGGCCAGGAAGGCGGCGGCGGGGCTGGGCGCCGCAGCGCTGGGCGCCTACGCCGTGTACCTGCTGGGCGCCCGGCGCGCCCGGCGGCGCCCGGTGACGGAGCTGCCCAACGCGCTGGCCATGCCGCTGGAGTACGAGCCGTGGGGCGACGTGTTCTACGCGTACTACCAGCGCGAGGGCGCGGGGCGTCCGGTGGTGTTTCTGCACTCCATCAACGCGGCGGCCAGCGCGCATGAGATGCGGCCCATCGTCCGCGCGTTCACGCGCGGCACGGAGCGGCCGCTGTACGCGCTGGAGTGGGTGGGCTTCGGCCACAGCGACCGCCCGGAGATCGCGTACGAGCCGGCGCTCATGGAAGACCAGCTGGAGCACTTTCTGGAGCGGGTGGTGAAGCCGGCGGGGGGCGCGGACGTGGTGGCGCTGTCGCTGGGCGCGGCGTACGCGGCCGAGGTGGCGCGGCGGCGCCCGGACCTGATCCGCACGCTGGTGGCGCTGGAGCCGGCGGGGCTGGGCAAGACGCCGGGGGGCATTCCGCGCATCTGGTCGCGGCTGCTCTTTACCCTGCCCGGGGTGCAGCGCGCCTTTTACGACCGGCTCACCACGCCGGAGTCGCTGTACCAGTTCGCCGCGGACAACCTGTTCACCCCGGAGTTCGGGGTGCCCGACGATTTCGTGGACTTCGGGTCGGAAACGTCGCGCATGGACGGGGCCTCGTTTCCGCTGGACGACTTCCTGAGCGGCCGCATGTTTCCGCGCGAAACGGCGGACACGTTCCGTCGCCTGCGCCAGCCGGTGCTCATCATTCACGGCACGGTGGAGAACCGGCGGCAGGAGAACTACGACCAGCTTCCGGAGCTGGAGGGGCGCCCCAACGTGACGGTGGTGGGGCTGCCCACCGGCGGGCTGCCGCACTGGGAGCGCGCCGGCGAGGTGTGGGAGCGTGTCCGCGACTTTCTGGACGCGCCCGCGGCGCAGCCCTGATCCGATTTCTTCTTCTTTGATCGACCGACCTGGAGCCATGATGCCGAATTCGATCCTGCGCCGTGCCGTCGTTCTTTCCGCGTTCCTGTGCGTGGCGGCGGGGGCGTGCAAGAAGTCGGGCTCGGACGCAGCCGCGGGGCCGGTCCAGGTGGATACCACGAACGACGACTGGCAGGACGGGATGTCGGCGTCGCAGGTGCAGGATTCCGCCCGAGCGCTTTCTCCCGAGGAGGCGGCGCAGGCGGGGCTGTCGGTGGATACGACGATTCACCTGGAGCAGCTGGACGCGCGGGATTCGGTGCTGAGCCAGCAGGGCCGCGTGAGCGCGCCGGCCCGTGGTCCGAACGCCACCGCGCCCGCTCCCATCGACACCACCGCGGCGCCCTCCGTAACGCCGCAGAAGCAGCAGCCCTGATCTTCGCTGCCGGCATGGCAAACGACCCTCTTCCGGCGCGTCCGGGAGAGGGTCGTTTGTTCTGAACCTCTGTCACAAATGGCTCTAACAGAGGCACAGAGACACAGAGCAGCTTCGTCTTTTTCTCTGTGCCTCTGTGCCTCTGTTAGAGATTGAAGTTTTCTTCCCGCAGCACCTCCGCGAGAGCCGGCGACGGAAAGCCCGCTGATCGAACGACCGTCCGCATAAACGCTGGAAAAAAGGCGCCGGGGACCGCTTGCCGGGACCGGTGGCACGCCACTATGTTGGCAGGCTTCGGGGCCGCCGGGCGGCTCCGGATTCTCACCGACCCAAGGGAGATGCGCGTGAAGAGCATCGTGTGCGTGAAGCGCGTCCCGGATACCGAGGCCCGCCTTCGCATCGCCGGCGACGAGAAGTCCGTGGAAGCCGCCGGCGTCAAGTTCGTCCTGAACCCGTACGACGAGTTCGCCGTCGAGGCCGCCCTGAAGCACAAGGAAGCGGCCGGCTCCGGCGAAGTCACCGCCATCAGTGTCGGCGGGGCCGAAAGCGCCGAGACGCTGCGCACCGCCCTGGCCATGGGCGCCGACAACGCCGTCCTGCTCAAGACCTCCGCCCGCGCCGAAGGCCTCGCCGTCGCCCGCGTGCTGGCCGAAGAGATCAAGGGCCGCGAGTACGACCTGCTGCTGTTCGGCATGAAGGCCATTGACGACGACCTGCAGGCCGTGGGGCCCATGACCGCCGAACTGCTCGGCATTCCCGCCGCCAGCGCCGTCACCGAGTTCTCCGTCGCCGACGGCAAGGTGACCGCGCAGCGCGAGATTGAAGGCGGGCACGAGGTGGTGGAGCTGCGCACCCCCTGCGCGCTCACCATGACCAAGGGCGCCTACGAGCCGCGCTACGCGTCGCTCAAGGGCATCATGGCCGCCAAGAAGAAGCCGCTGGAAGAAAAGGCCGCCACCACCGGCGACGCGGGCGTGGAAACGCGCAAGCTCAGCTACCCCGCCGAGCGCCAGGCCGGCCGCATCGTGGGCCAGGGTGCCGACGCCGTTCCCGCGCTGCTCAAGCTGCTGCGCGAAGAGGCCAAGGTCATCTGACGGGGCACGGCAGGAACGTCAGGGAATAGGGAATAGGAAATGGGGAATAGGAACGGCGGAACCGCCGTTCATCCTCATCTCCTGGTGATCTGATGGATCGAATTCACGCCTGAGAGGACGGAGTACCATGCCAGGCATTTTCGCGTTCGCTGAAACGCGTGACGGCGAGATCCGCAAGGTCTCGCAGGAAGTGGTGACCGCCGCCCGCAAGCTCGCCGACGCGCTCGGAACCGAGGTGCACGCGGTGGTGCTCGGCGGCTCCGGCATCGGCGGCGCCGCCGCGGAACTGGGCCGCCATGGCGCAGACAAGATCTTTGTGGGCGAGGCCGCCGCGTTCGACAAGTACTCGGCCGAGGGCTTCACCACGGTCATCACCGGCTTCATCAAGGAGCACGGCTGCACCGCCGCCGTGTTCCCCGCCAGCTCGCTGGGCAAGGACCTGGCGCCGCGCGTGGCCGCCCGCCTGGGCGCCGGCTACAGCAGCGACTGCATCGGGCTGGAGGTGCAGGACGGCAAGGTGGTGGCCACCCGTCCCGAGTACTCGGGCAAGCTGATTTCGCAGGTGGCGTCCACGGGCGAAACCGCGGTGGTGTCCATTCGCGCCAACGTCTTTCTCCCCACGGAGAACGCCAAGGCGGGCACGGTGGAACAGCTGAACGTGTCGGTGAACGAGGCCGACTTCGGCGCCATCGTTCGCGAGATCAAGGCGGGCGCGGCGGAGAAGCTGGACGTGGGCGAGGCCTCCATCATCGTGGCCGGCGGCCGCGGGCTGGGCTCGCCCGAGAACTTCAAGCTGGTGGAAGACCTGGCCGCGGCGTTCGGCGGCAAGTGCGCCGTGGGCGCCTCGCGCGCGGTGGTGGACGCCGGCTGGCGCCCGCACAGCGAGCAGGTGGGGCAGACGGGCAAGACGGTAGCGCCCACGCTGTACATCGCCGTGGGCATCAGCGGCGCCATTCAGCACCTGGCCGGCATGCGCACCGCCCGCTACATCGTCGCCATCAACAAGGACGCCGAAGCCCCCATCTTCAAGGTGGCGGACTACGGCCTGGTGGGCGACCTGAACGAGATCCTTCCGCGCATGACGGAAGAGGTCCGCAAGATGATGGCGTAACCGCCATCGTCCGTCCCGATGGGCCCCGGGGGGCGCGGCCGCGACGCCGCGCCCCTCGTCCGTTCCCGGCGGGGAGTCGCGCGGCGCACGCCGCCGTGCTAGGTTCCGCGCTCCAGACCAAATCCCGTCCCATCCGCCCGCCTTTTTCTCCATGGCAGAACCCGAGCTCACCGGACACGAGCACCTGGAGCACGCCCGGGAGATCATCTGGGACGCGGTGCAGATGCTGGAAGAGGCGCAGCGCGTGCTGTTTCGCGCCGGCGACCGCTACGTGGCCGACGTATGGGGCGACGGCGTGCGCTCCGTGCTGGACATCACGGAAACCATGGCCGAACTGGCCGGCGACATCACCGCCGTCCACATTGAACTGGGCAAGCTGGCCAAGCGCGACCGCGCCCGCTGACCCGCATCCCCGGCTCGACGGACAGAAAAACGCGGTGCACTCCGTCGAGTGCACCGCGTTTTCCGTTCTCCCCGTGCGGACGGTCAGCCCTGTTCGCCCAGCCCGGCCACGGTCACCAGGATCCGGTGCACGTCGGCGGGCAGCGTGCCGCGCCCCAGCTCCACCAACCGCCGCTCCAGCGCGCGCCCCGGGTCCGCGTACGCCCGCCGTCCATCCGCGCAGGTGGCGGTGACGGTGCCCGCGGAAATCCGCAGTTGGGGGCAGGGGTGCACCTCCGGCCCCACCTCCGCCAGCACCATCCCCCGGTAGCCAAGCCCGTCGAACGGCTCCCCCGGGTCCTCCGCGGGGACCAGGGCGGCGAGCAGCGCCGCGATCTCACGCGTCTCCGCCGGGCCCG
>NZ_DASVTX010000426.1:0-14590 GCF_036387355.1 Longimicrobium sp. | reverse complement strand
AGCGCAGCGCTGCGTCGTTGCTTCCGTCACGCCGAACCATGGCGCGGAGTCGAAGGATCTACTTGCCGCCGAGCCAACTTCGCGGCAAGCACGCCCGTTCTCGCAGGCATAGCAGATCCTTCGTCGGCGCCAGAATACCGTGTCACCGCAAGTGCCTCCGGCGCCTCCTCAGGATGACAAGCGCTTGCGATGGAACAAGTTGCAGCCCGAAAACCAGCGCCGGACCTGGCGGCCCAAGGGCGGCCCACGCGAGAAACACAGCGCCCGCACCTTCCCGCCAAGGGGGAAGGTGCGGGCAGGGAGTGGTGACGGACGGCGGGCCTGTTACGCCGGAACGCTCGTCGGGGCTGCGGCCGTGGCGTGTTCCGCACGGGCGGCGGCCAGAATCCCGCGCAGTTCGGGCGAAAGCGCCGGCAGGTCGGACGCGGGACCGGCGTTGGTCACCAGAAACCGCTGCCGCGTGGGCGACCGCCACAGCGCGCCGTCCGCCCCCTCGTGAAGAAGCGCCACCCTCCAGCCATGCGAGAGCGCCCAGAGCATCAGTTCAAGATCGCTGTTCACCGGCCATACCGCTGCGTAATGGGGAAACGAACCCTGCTCCCCCTCATGCTGGCGGCGCGTGCCCGGCGCACACAAGTACGCACGTAACAATCGATTGTAACGCTTTTCGGCACGGGCGTCTCCGGGTCCGGCGACCGGCGCGTAGCGATGGCCGCACGCTGAATCGAAGGGGCCCCGATCCGTCAGGAGAGCAGCGCAGCGCAGTCCCGGGCGCGCTGGAGCAGAAGGGCGCGCTCCCGCTCGTTCCGCGTCAGCGCGGCGGCGCGCTCGAACTCGGCGCGGGCCTCGTCCGCGCGACCCAGCCGAGCCAGCAGGTCGCCGCGCACGCTGGGGAGCAGGTGGTAGTTCCTGAGCGACGGCAGTTCCACGAGCTGGTCCGCCAACTCCAGCCCCGCCGCCGGCCCGAACGCCATCCCCAGCGCCACCGCGCGGTTCAGCTCCACCACCGGCGACGGCGCGGTCCGGGCGAGCGCCTCGTACAGCGCGGCCATGCGCACCCAGTCCGTTTCTGCCGCCGTGCGTGCGCGCGCGTGGACGGCGGCGATGGCCGCCTGCAGCGCGTACGGCCCCGGCGCACCGCCGCTGAGGGAAAGCGCCCGTTCCAGCGCCGCCAGCCCGCGCTGGATCAGCAGCGTGTCCCACCGGCGGCGGTCCTGGTCCAGCAGCAGCACCGGCTCCCCGCCCGGCCCCACGCGCGCCCCCAGCCGCGACGCCTGAATCTCCATCAGCGCCACCAGCCCGTGCACCTCCGGCTCGCCCGGCATGAGCCCGGCCAGAATGCGCCCCAGCCGCAGCGCGTCTTCGCACAGCGCGGGGCGCACCCAGTCGTCGCCCGCCGTGGCGGAATATCCTTCGTTGAAGATCAGGTAGACGACTTCCAGCACGGAGGCCAGCCGCGCGGAAAGCTCCGCCGCCCGCGGCGCCTCGAACCCCACGCCCGACTCGCTGAGCGTGCGCTTGGCCCGCACGATCCGCTGCGCGATGGTGGGCGTGGGCACCAGAAAGGCCCGGGCGATCTCTTCCGTCGTCAATCCGCCCAGCATGCGCAGCGTGAGCGCCACGCGCGCCTCCGTGCCCAGCACCGGGTGGCAGCAGGTAAAGACAAGGCGCAGCAGGTCGTCGCCCACGGCGTCGTCCAGCGCGGCGTCCAGCTCCGCCTCCAGCGATCCCGCGCGCGCCTCCAGTTCCCGCCCGAGCTCCTGGTGCTTGCGGTCCAGCAGCTTGTCGTGGCGAAAGCCGTCGATGGCGCGGCGCTTGGCCGCGGCCATCAGCCACGCGCCGGGGTTGTCGGGCACCCCCGTCCGCGGCCACCGCTCCAGCGCGGCCACCAGCGCGTCCTGCGCCAGGTCCTCCGCCAACCCCACGTCGCGCACCATGCGCGCGAGTCCGGCGATGAGCCGCGCGGACTCGATTCGCCACACGGCGTCGATGGCGCGGTGCGTATCGCCTGCCGTCACCGCGCGACCGGTTTCAGGGACGCGCGGCGGTGCGGCGGCGCGATCAGCCATCCACCGGATCCGCGACGTGCGTGCTCCGCGGCGGGCGCCCGTTCCACGCGGCGCACAGTTCGTCGGCAAAGCGCACCAGAAGGTATTCCGTGTGCGGAAGCACGCCGCACGCCTCGTTGGCGCAGCGGATGCGGACGCTTTCGCCCAGCCACGGGTCCGTCTCCAGCGTGGCGCCCGCGCCGCAGAACGGGCACGGACGCAGCAGCGCGGTGCGGGGGGAGGGCGGCGGGGCGGCGGTTTCGCTCACGTCGGAGATCCTGGATCCCTGGTTTCCGAACGGGTTCGTCGCGTTCGCTGCCCGGGGGCGATGCGCACCGGTCGCGTGCTCACGGCGCGGCAGGCGGGGCCGGGCGCGCGGTGGCGGCGGTGGCGCGGTCGAATCGGTCGCGCAGTTGCAGCGCATCCTCCTCGCCCAGCGCGGCGACAATGCGGGCGTGCGCCTCCGTCCACAGCGGCAGCGCGGCAGCCACGCGGCGCTCGCCCTCCTGCGTGAGCAGGACGATGCGCACGCGCCGGTCGGTGTGCAGCCGCGTGAGGAACAGCAGGTTCGCGGTTTCCAGCGGCTTCAGGTTGCGAGAGAGGGTGGTGGCGTCCATCACCAGGATCTCCGCCAGCCGCGCCATGGTGGCGCCCTGCTCGCCGAACATGGCCACGGCGTTGAGGAGCGTGAGCTGCGTCGCCTGAATGCCGAGCGGCCGCAGCGCGTCGTCGTACATGCGCGTGAGGGCGCGAGACACGCGGCGCGCGCGAAAGCACAGGCAGTCGGCCGTCATGGTGCGGGCCGCGGATTGATGGTCCATCATGATGCATGCATATGCATGTTTCACCCCGTCCGCAAGACCCATTGCGGCGGAAAGGGAGAGACGTGGCGCGAGTCAGCCCCCGCTCGCAGTCGTGGGCGGCGCGAAGCCGCCAACCACGACAGCACCGGGCAGAAAGGACGGTGCTCGGATCCTTCTCACCCGCGCGGAGTTCGACGCCTGACAAAGGTGTGATACAGAACGCTCCAGAGAAGCCACAGCGCCATCGCGGCACCGGCCCCGGCCAGCATTCCCCGCCTTTGACCAATGGCGGTTCCGGTGCCGGAGCTCAGCATCACGACAATCGATTCCACCCAGCGTGGCTCCTGGCGGTCCAGGAACCAGCACCGGAGTTGGCGTGCAAGCATCTCCCTCTCAGGAGCCAGGTGCGGCCGCGCGGGATTTCAGGTGTTCGCGGACGAGGGCGCTGTCGCCGGCTTCCTGCACGTCCGCGGGAAAGTCCGCCATGTCGAACACGCGGCGCAGTTCCAGGAAGCGTTCGGTGGTCACGGGGCAGCGGCGCGCCCACTCCACGGCCTCTTCCCTGGATTTCACCTGGATCATCCAGTACCCGCCGATGACCTCGCGCGCCTCGCTGAACGGGCCGTCCACCACACGCGGCCGGCCGCCGTCAAAGTAGACGCGCGCGCCCTGCGAGGTGGGGTGCAGGCCGTCCAGCGCCAGCAGCACGCCCGCCCGGGCGAGTTCCTCGTTGTACCGCATCATCGCAGCGACGGCCGTGGCATCGGGCATGGCGCCCGCTTCGGCGCTGGCGTCCGGGTAGATGAACATCAGGAAGCGCATGGTGGTGCTCCGGGTCGCGGGTCTCAAGGCCGGCGCGGCGGGCGGAACTGCCCGCGCAATCACGGCCTCATCCACACGTCGAACGAGGCGCACCGATTTCGACACGCCTCCCCATCAACCACAAACCGCCACCTTCCGGATCCACAGAACCGCCGTCCGGCTCGCAGAACTCCGCGGCGCAGCATGCCGGCCGCCACGCCCCTCCCGCGGTTCCCCGGCGTCCTCCGCTTTCCCCGGTGTCCTCCGCTCCCCCGGCCTCCTCCGCGTGAGATGCCGTTCCCTTCATCCGCGAGATGCCGTTTCCGTTCATCCGTGAGATGCGATCGCCGTTCAGCGCATCTCGTCATCCACGCCCGGACGGGGCCGCGCACCGAACCCGCCGTCATCGCGCGCCACGCTGTCCTTTACGGCCGAGATGGTCCGGCGCGTCTGAGCGATGACGCTTTCCGTGCGGGCATGCACGTCCTCGCGCTCCGCGGACAGGGATGACTGGGCCAGCCGGAACGCGCGCACGCTGATCTCGCAGGCGCGGTCCAGCAGGCGCCCCAGCACGCGCAGCGCGGCGTCCCGCTCCGGCGCGTCGCGGCGGCGCAGCAGGGCATCCACCTCCTCCTTGAGGGCCGAGAACTCGGCCCGCAGCCCCTCCTCCGTCCACTGCAGCCGCGCGCGCTGCGCGCCGTGCCGCTCAGAAATCAGCCGCTGCAGGTCCGACCCGTCGCGCAGCAGATCCGGCTGCCCGCCTGTTTCGCCCAGGATCACGAGCGACTGCGCGATGTCGGCCAGGAACGACGAGACGTGGTCCTCGATCTCGCTGTCGGTGAGCGTGGCGGCCGCGGGAAACACCGGGTCCGCGCGCACGCGGTCGCGGTAGGCGGCCACCAGCACGTCCACGTCTGCCTGCACCGCCTTTCCCGCCACCACCAGCCCCGCGGACGGGGGATGGACGGCGTGGCGGTCCACCGGCGCCGCGTCCGTGGTGGGGAGCCAGAGGGTGAAGCGCGAGCCGCGGCCGGGCTCGCTGCGCGCCGTAAGGTCGCCCCCCATCAGCCGGGCGTACTCGCGGCTGATGCTGAGCCCCAGCCCGGTGCCGCCGTGCGCCCGGGTGTGCCCCGTGTCGGCCTGCACGAACGGGCGAAAGACGCGCTCCAGAAACCCGGGCTCGATTCCGATCCCCGTGTCGTGCACGCGGATGCACAGCCAGGGGCCGCCGTCGCGCAGCCACCCGCCGGAGCCGGGCTCGCCGCGCACCTGGCAGTCCACCGAAATACGCCCGCCGGCCGGGGTGAACTTGACGGCGTTGGACAGCAGATTGGCCAGAATCTGCCGCACCCGGTCGGCATCGCCCAGAAAGCGCGCGGACTCGCCGCCACAGAGGTTCTCCAGCCGCAGCCCGCGCTCCGCCGCCTGCGGCTCCACCAGTTCCAGCGCGGCGGCCACGATGGGCGCGGCGGCGGCGGGCTCGCGCGCCACCGTCATGCGCCCGGCCTCGATGCGGGCCAGGTCCAGCACGTCGTCAATGAGCCCCAGCAGGTGCAGGCTGCTGGAGCGGATGCGCCCCAGGTGCTCGCGCTGCGCCGCCGTAACCGGGCCGCCGATCCCCATCTCCAGAAGCTCCGTGTACCCCATCATGGCGTTGATGGGGGTGCGCAGCTCGTGGCTCATGGTGGCCAGGAACTCGCTCTTGGCGCGGTTGGCGGCCTCCGCCTCGGCGCGGGCGGCGCGGGCGTCGTGCAGCAGGCGCTCGGCCTCGCGGCGCGCGAGCACGTGGTCCGTCACGTCCATGCCGTGGGCGATGATCCCCTCGCGCTCTCCGGCCGCGTCCAGCAGCGGAATGTAGGCGAGGTCCACGAAGCGCTGCTCCGGCGCCTCGCCCCGCGTCCGCGCCAGGGTCACGGGCATCTCCCGGCCGATCATGGGCTCGCCGGTCTGCAGCACCCCGTCCAGCAGCTCCTGAAAGCCCTGCCCGCGCACTTCGGGAAGGGCGTCCAGCACCCGCTTGCCCAGGATGTCGCGGTCCCCCACCAACTGGTAGTAGGCCTCGTTGGCCAGCTCGAAGACGTGGTCCGGCCCGCGCAGCACGGCCAGAAACGAGGGCGCGCGGTGAAAAACGAAAGCGAGGCGCGCGCGTTCCACCTCCAGGTCGCGGAACAGGCTTTCGCGTTCGGACTGCAGGCGGCGCGCTTCCACGTCGCGCGTGGTTTCGATGGCGGTCACCAGGACGCCGCCCACGGCGCCCGCCTCGTCGCGGATGGGGCTGAAGCTGAGGGTGAAGAACGTTTCGTCCGGCGGCGCGTCGGGGCCGTTGCGGTGCAGCGTGTAGGGAGCGTCCACCACCGTGGCCGTTTCGCCGGCCTGCGCGCGGGCGAACAGCGGCCCGTTCAGGTGCCACACCTCCGGCCATACCTCGGTGGTGGGGCGGCCGAGGGCCCACGGGTGCTTGGCGCCGGTGATGGGGATGTAGCCGTCGTTGTAGATCTGGATGAGCCGCGGCCCCCAGCAGACGACTTCGGGGAACCCGGAGGCGAGCGCCATTCCGGCGGCGGTGCGCAGGCTCTGCGGCCACGTCTCCACGGGCCCAAGCGGCGTGGACGACCAGTCCAGCGCCCGGCACCGTTCGCGCATCTCGCCGGGCCCGGCAAAGGGGTCCGGAACCTCGTGCTGCTCACTGCGTTGAGCCACCATCGCTCCCGTGACGAGTCCATGCGCGTTCCCTCCGGCCGCGTGCGCCGGGGATGGCGGAGGCGGGCGGCGGAGCACGTCGTGTGCCCGCACGCCCGTTCATCGCGCCGGGATCGTCGATCTTGCCATCCCGGAGGTCACCGAGGAACGGCAACAGAAACCGGAAGGGCTCTCACAGAGGCACAGAGACACAGAGGAGAAGAACCACCTTTCCGCTTTTCTCCGCGTCGCTGTGCCTCCGGGTGCACTGTCGTCGCTGTTGCAGTTCCCCCTATTCCCTATTCCCTATTCCCTATTCCCTGCCGTCCCCACAGGCAGCATCAGCGTAAACGTACTCCCCTGCCCCACCACACTTTCCGCGATCAGCTCCCCGCCCATGCCGCGCGCCAGGTCGCGGCTGATGGCCAGCCCCAGCCCCGTGCCCTCCGCCGTGCGCGTAAGGTCCGACCGCACCTGCACGAAGGGCTCAAAGATGGCGTCCAGCTTGTCCGCGGGAATGCCGATGCCGCTGTCCGTGACGCGGAACAGCACCGCGCCGTCCGCCACGCCGCACCACAACCCCACCCGCCCCCCGCGGTCCGTGAACTTGACGGCGTTGCTGAGCAGGTTGGCCAGCACCTGCAGCAGCTTGTCCGCGTCCGCGCGCACGATGAGGCCGGGGTCGCGAAGCACCACCTCCAGCTGCAGCCCCTTGACCCGCGCCTGCGGCGAGACCAGGGCCTCGGCGCTGTTCAGCACGTCGCGCACGGCCACGTCGCTCACCTCGTACTGCACCGCGCCGGTCTCCAGCTTGGCGTAGTTCAGCACTTCGTTGATCAACCCCAGCAGGTGCCGCTGGCTGGCCTGAATGCGCAGCAGGTCGTCGCGCTGCTGCTCCGTCACCGGGCCGCGCACCCCCATCTCCAGCAGCTCCGTGTACCCGCCGATGGCGTTGAGCGGGGTGCGCAGCTCGTGGCTCATGGTGGCCAGAAACTGGCTCTTGACGCGGTTGGCCTCTTCCGCGGCGGCCGTGCGCTCGGCCAGCTGCTCGGCGCTCCAGCGCAGCTCGCGCGTCTGCGCCTCCAGCCGCGCCGCCTGCGCCTCCATCTCGCTGGCGCGCTGCGCCAGGCTGCGGGCCAGCGCGCGCGCCTCGGCCTCGCTCTCGCGCAGCGACAGCGAGAGCGACCGGGCGCGCAGCAGAATGGCGACGCGCGCGCGCAGCTCCGGCTTTTCAATGGGGGTAATGATCAGCTCGTCCACGCTGCGCCACACGTGCCGGGTGATCATCTTTACGCCCGGCCGCGACGTGATCAGGAGCACCGGCAGCAGGGTGGGCTGCTCGCGCGCCTTGCGGGCCTGCACCCGCTCCCACAGGCGGTCCAGCGCGCGTCCGTCCAGAATGCAGAGGTCAAAGTCTCCGTCCAGCGCGTCGTCGCCGTGCGGCTCCACCAGCTCGTGGTCGCGCGACAGCTCGGCGGCGAGCAGGGAGCCGTTCTCCTTCTGGTCCAGCAGCAGAAGAATGCGGCTGGCGCGGGGCACGGGCACCGGCGGCGCGGCGGCCTCGGCGTCCCGCGGCGTTCCGGGCGCGGAAGAAACGCTCACGCCGGCCCCGGGCCGGGCTCGTCCACCCACTCCGGCGTTCCGGTCAGCACGCCGCGCAACCCGGTAAGCGGCTCGCCCACGAGGACCCCGTCGCAGGTGATCTCGATCTCGCGCAGCGTCTTGGAAAAGTCGCCCAGCCGCTTCTTGAGCACCCCGATGGCCTTGCGCAGCTCGCCCCGCACTTCCAGGTAGCGCAGAAAGACGAGGTTGTCGCACAGATAGCTGATCCCCGTCTCCGTCGCCTGAAACTCGCCGGTGATCCCCCGCACCTCGTTGGCCAGGAGGACGGTGACGCCCATGTTCTTGAGGTAGCGCCCCAGTGCGTGCAGGTGCGTCACCAGGTCGTCGCCGGCCAGGGTGAGCTCGTACCCGGCGATGCCGTCGATCATGACGATGCGCGCGTTGTTCTGCTCCACCTCGCGGCGCACCATGAGGGCGAACTCGCCGGGGGAAAAGCGCAGCGGCTCCACCTCCACCACGTCGAGCGAACCCTCGTCCACCATGCCGCGCACCGGGATGCCGATGCTGTCGCACCGGTGCAGAATGGTGTCCAGCTGCTCTTCAAAGGCGTAGATCACGGAACGCTCGCCGCGCGACGCCGCCTCCTTCATGAACTGGATGCCCAGCGTGGTCTTGCCCACCCCGCTGGGCCCGCTGAGGATGGTGATGGTCCCCCGCTCGATTCCCCCGCCCAGCATTTCGTCCAGTTCCGGCACGCCCGACGCGATCTGGTCGGCCGTGAAGCTGCGCTCGTGCGAGCCGGGCACCAGCCGCGGGTACACCTCCATGCCGTGGGCGGTGAGGCGCATGGAGTGGGCGCCCCCCTCGAAGTCGCTGCCGCGGAACTTGGCGATGCTCAGCGTGCGCCGCACCACGCCGTGCACGGGCGAGATCTCCAGGTCGATGATGCCGTCGGCCATGAAGCGCAGGTCGTCGTCGGACACCGTCTGGGTGGGCTCGGAACTCAGCAGCACCGTGGCGCCGTGGTCCACCAGGTAACGGACGAAGGAGAGCGCCTGCTTGCGGAACTGAAAGCTGTCGGAGGCCAGGTAGCGCAGCGTGGTGACCGCGTCCACGAACACGCGCACGGGGCGCAGCTCCTCCACGATGTGCATGATGCGCTGCGTGGTGGGGTCGCGCTCCACGTCGGCGAGGGAGAAGATGTCGTAGCTCTGGTTCTGGACAAAGAACTCGTGGGTGGGGCTCAGGTCCAGAACGGTGACGCCGTTCAGGTCCAGCCCCTGCGAGGCGGCGTCCTGCCTCAGCTGCGCCTCCGACGATTCCAGGCTGATGAGCAGCGCCGCTTCGCCGTTCGCCACGCCGGCGAGCAGAAAGTGCAGCCCCAGCGTGGTCTTGCCCGTGCCGGGCCCGCCGCGCACCAGGTAGGCCCGTTCCGGGATGAGTCCGCCGTGCAGGACCTCGTCGAGGCCGGGCAGGCCGGTGGGGCGGCGCGGGGTACCGGTGGTCAAGTGCGTCTCCGTACGTGTGAAGGGGCGCGGGTCGGAAGCCCGCGTTTGCAATCCGCTCGCCAGAGGGAATCCGGGACGGCGGGAGTGCTGAGTGCTGAGTGCGGAGTGCTGAGTGCTGAGTGCTGAGTGCTGAGTGCGGAGTGCTGAGTGCTGAGTGCCCAGTGCCCAGTGCCCAGTGCCCAGTGCCCAGCGCCGAGTCCCCAGTCCCCAGTCCCCAGTCCCCAGTCCCCTATTCCCTATTCCCTATTCCCTATTCCCTATTCCCTATTCCCTATTCCCTATTCCCTATTCCCTATTCCCTGGCTTCCCTGCTCTCCCCCACCCTCCGCCACCCCGCCAGACTCACCTGCTCCGCCTGCTCCAGCATGCGGGCCACGAGCTCCAGCGCGGCGTCCAGCGAGCTGCCGCCCAGCGCGGACAGGTCGGCGCGCAGGGCCTGCTCCACTTCCTCGCGCAGCACGCCGTATTCGTGATGCAGGGCCTCACGCGGCCACCCCAGCCGCGCGCGCTGGGCCCCGTGCAGCTCCGCGATCACGCGCTGAATCTCACTGCCGTCCTGCAGAATCGCGGGCTCGCCGTGCCCCTCGTCCAGCCCGATGAGCGAGTTGCCGATGTCCACCAGAAAGGTGGGCGCGTGGTCCTCCAGCTCCGAGCGGATGAGCGCTTCCGCGCCCGGGTAGCCGCTGGCGCGAAGCCGGTCGCCCAGCGCGCGGGAGATTCCGTCCGCGCGGCGGGCCAGCGCGTGCCCCACGTCGCTCAGGTGCGCCACGGTGCCGGGCCCGTCCGCCCGCGCGCCCGCGGCGGCCTCCTGCACCGGCGCCGGCGCGGCGGGGAGCCACAGGCTGAAGCACGACCCCACCCCCACCTCGCTGTGCACCACCAGGTCGCCCCCCATCAGCCGGGCCAGGCGGCGGCTGATGGTAAGGCCCAGCCCGGTGCCGCCCGTCTGCCGCGTGTAGCCGCTCTCCACCTGAACGAACGGGTCGAACACCTCGCGCAGCTTTTCCGCGGGAATGCCGATCCCCGTGTCCTCCACGTCCAGCCGCAGCCAGGGGCCGGCGCCCTCGGCCTGCACCCCCTCGCCCGCCTGCTCGCGCCCCGTGCAGCTCACCGTCACCCGGCCGCCGCGCCCCGTGAACTTGAGGGCGTTGGAAAGCAGGTTCAGCAGGATCTGCCGCGCGCGCGCCGCGTCGCCCCAGTACGCCGCCGCGGACTCGGGCGCCACCAGGCTGCGCAGCTCGATCCCGCGCTCCGCGGCCAGCGGGGCCACCAGTTCCACCGCTTCCCGCACGGTGCCCGCGGCGGGGACGCGCTCGCGCTCCACCTCGATCTGCCCCGCCTCTACCTTGGCCAGGTCCAGCAGCTCGCCCACCAGCCCCATCAGGTGCGTGCTGCTGGCGCGGATGCGCTCCAGCTGGGCGTTCTGCGTGTCCGTCACCGGGCCGCTGATCCCCATCTGCAGCAGCTCGGTGTACCCCAGAATGGCGTTGATGGGGGTGCGCAGCTCGTGGCTCATGTTGGCCAGGAACTGGCTCTTGGCGCGGTTGGCCGCTTCCGCCTCGGCGCGGGCCTGGCGGGCGTCGGCCAGGTGCTGCTCGCGCTCCTGCTCCGCGCGGCGGCGCTCGTCCACGTCCACGTTCACGCCCAGCATGCGCAGCGGCTGCCCCTGCTCGTCGTACACGAAGCGGGCGCGGCCGGAGAACCACCGCGACCGCCCGTCCGGCATGCACGCGCGAAAGTCGTAGTCCAGCTCCGTGCGCCGCGCCGCGATGGATTCCTGGATGGCGCGCTCCACCACGCGCGCGTCCTCGGGCACCACGCGGCTGCGCCACGCCTCCAGCCCGCCGCGAAAGGAGCCGGGCTCCAGCCCGTACAGCCGCTCCAGCGCGGGAGACCACAGGATGCGGTCTTCGGGGATCATCCAGTCGAAGCTGCCGATGCGCCCCGCCTCCTGCGCGAGCTGCAGCCGCTCCTGGCTGATCACCAGGTCGCGCAGGGCCCGGGCGCGCTCCAGCGACTCCCAGCAGCGCTGCACCACGGCGCGCACCATCTGCACCTCGTCCGCCTCCCACCGGCGGGGCCGCGCCTGGTGCACGGCCATCCCCGCCACGAAGCGCCCGTCCTTGAGCAGGGGGACGGAGATGACGGCCTGAATGCGCGTCTGCCGGTACGCGGCCAGGTCGGCGGGGCCCACGCGCGGATCGTTGTCCACGTCGTGCACCACGTACACCTCGTCGGCGCGGCTCAGGCGCAGGGCCTCGGCGCTGAAGTCCGACATGCGGAAGCGGCCCACGATGCTGGGCATGCCGTCGCGCGTGTAGTCGCCGGTGATCACGAAGGTGTCCTGGTCGTCCTCCACCTCGGCGTAGGCGCAGCGGTCGGCCCGCATGTACTCGCCCAGCATGCGCGCGGTGACGGCCATCAGCTCGTCCGGGCCGCTGAGCGGGGCCAGGGCGCGCGCCAGCTCCGCCCAGAAGCGGTCGCGCGCCTCGGCCTTCTGCTGCCGGGTGATGTCGCGCACCTCCAGCACCGTCCCGACGGGCACGCCGTCCTGGTGCACGGGGCGGGCGCTGCACAGGACGGGAAAGAAGGTCCCGTCGCGGCGAACGAATTGGTCGTGGTGTTCGGTGACGGCCACGTCGTCGCGCAGCGCGCTGCCGAGGGGGCACTCGTGGATGGGGTACGGCCGCCCGTCCGGCCGCGTGTGGTGCACCAGTTCGTGCACCACGGCGCCGCCGATCTGGTCCGGGCCGTATCCGGACATGGCCTCCCACGCCGGGTTCCACAGCAGGGCGCGCCCCTCGGCGTCCATCAGCACCAGGGCGGAGGTCGCGTTGTCCAGCACGGTGCGCAGCAGGCGGCGGGCGTCGTCCAGGTCGCGGTTGGCCCGGTTCAGCTCGTCCGCCCCCATCTCCAGCTCCACCTGCACCTCTTCCAGCTGCGCGGCCTGGGTCTGCAGCGCCTCGGCCTGCATCTCCATTTCGGCGGCCTGCTCCACCAGCACGCGGGTGGCCCGCCACTGCTCGGTGGCGTCGCGAACGGTGAGCACCGCGCCCCCGCCCGCCAGCGGCGCCGCGCTCCCCTGCGCCACCCCCTCCGTGCCGTCCGCCCGAACGATGCGCCACTCCGTCTCCGGCACCGGCTCGCCCCGCGCGGCGCGGGCCAGCGGCGTAGCGTGCGGCGGCATGGGCGCGCCCTCCGGGGTGCGCCACGACGCGGCGTACGCTTCCGGCCCCGCGCCGTCCGCGAGCGGGCCCAGGAGGGCGCGCGCGGCGTCGTTGGCCCAGGCGATGCGCCCGTCCGCGTCCGCCACCACCACGCCGTCGGGAAGCCGGGCGAGGATGGTGGACGCGTTCTGGATGGGGAGTGTGGAGCCGCCGGGGGAGTCCAAGGGGTCGGGCATCCGGATGATTGCGAGGAGACGAGCCTGGCCGTCTGCATCACTGCACAGAGCAAGCCGCCAGCTTACGGGTCATCGGATGGAAAAACAACTTCGTTGCTCGCAGAGGTCACGGAGGACCAAGGAGGTCACGGAGGCACGTGGACGGGCATCCACGCGGGCCGGCGGGGCACGCAGGCCCAGAGGCCCAGAGGCCCAGAGGCCCAGAGGCCCAGAGGCGCAGAGCGACGACGGCGAGAGAATCGTCCCCGTCTCGTGCCTCTGCGCCTCAGTTGAGCTTTCCGGCCGCGCGTGCGGAACGGGCCGGCTAGTGGTCGTCCTCGCCGGTCGGGGCCGGGGCGGACGAGGACACACCGGGGCGGGCTTCATACACGATCTGCCCGCCCACCATGGTCAGCACGCTCACCGTCCCCGGGAGGGCGTCGGGGGCCACGGTGAAAATGTCCTGCGACAGCACCGCCAGGTCCGCCAGCATTCCCGGCGCCAGGGTGCCGCGCTCGCGTTCGGCAAAGGCGGCGTACGCCGAGCCGCGGGTGTACGCGGCCACCGCCTGCTCGCGGGTGAGCGCCTCGCCCGGCACGTTGGGGTGCAGCGTCGCCAGCATCACATTCAGCCCCGGCTCGCGCGGCCCGTCGCTGCCGATGGCCAGCGGCACCCCGGAATCCAGCAGCGTGCGCAGCAGGTTTACCCGCGCCAGCCGCTCGCTCCCCCAGCGCGCGTTCATCACCTCCGGAATGGCCAGGTGCGCCGGGTTCTGCACGATCACGATCCCCAGCGCGCGCAGGTCCGCCAGCTGGTCGCGCCCCACCGCGTCCGCGTGCTCCAGCCGGGGCCGCAGCGCCCGCCACGCGCTGTCCGGCGCTTCCGCCCGCATGGCGCGGATCACCAGCGCGATGGTGCTGTCGCCCACGGCGTGCAGCATCGGCTGCTCCCGCCGCACCAGGGCGTCGCGCAAGATGGCCCGCAGGGTATCGAAGGCGAAGTTCATCCGCCCGTGCCATCCCGCACGGTCCGCGTACGGCCGCCGCATCAGCGCCAGCCGCTCTATGGGGGTGCCGTCCAGGATCCACTTGACCCCGGACACGTGCATGGTGGGGCCCAGCACCGTGTCCGCCCCCGCGACGCGCCAGTCGGTGCGTCGCGTGGCGGGAAGGGGAAAGCGGATCACGCGGTGCCGCGCCCGCATCCCCGCCCCGCGCGCCCCGATGGCGCGTGCGGAGGCGAGGTCGTACGCCAGCGCCATGTCCTGCACCGAGGTGATCCCCAGCCGCAACCCGCTTTCGCCGTAGCCGCGCATGGCCTCCGCCAGCAGCGAGTCGCCCCGGGCCAGCGCCAGCCGCCGGTCCACCTGCAGCATGGCGTACTCGTCCACGCGGCCGATGGGGCGGCCCGCGGCGTCGCGCGCCAGCCATCCGCCCTGCGGGTCCGGCGCGTCCAGCAGCCCCGCCGCGCGCAGCCCCGCCGTGTTCAGGATCACGCCGTGGCCGCTCCATCCCCGCAGCCAGACGGGATGATGGGGCGCCACGGAGTCCAGCAGCGCGCGCGTGGCCCGGGGGTCGTCGAACACCCGCCCGCCGATGCTGCTGGTGAGCCACTCTCCCGCGGGCGCCCTGCGCGCCGCGGCCGCCAGCGAATCCGCCAGCACGGCGAGCGTGGGGTCCGGCGTGGGGCCGCGGTCCGCCACCACGCGCACGCCGCGCACCCCGCCGGCGCCCACGTGGGCGTGGGCGTCGTCAAACCCCGGTACCACAGTGCGCCCCCTCAGGGCGATGCGGCGGGTGCCGGACC
>NZ_DASVTX010000425.1:0-7198 GCF_036387355.1 Longimicrobium sp. | reverse complement strand
CCGGCGCCGCGCCGCCCCACGTACAGAAAGGGATCGAACGCGTCCGACGAGAGTCGCACCTGGATCTGCTCGCCGGCGTGCGCCATGTAGATGAAGTCGTCGTAGCGCGAGTCGTCGTTCAGCCGCGCGTCGCCTTCCACCAGTTCGCCGTGCTCCAGCCGCCCCGCGCCCACCGTGCGTTCGCCCGCGGGCCGCAGCGTGGACACCCCGGCCTGCGCGCCGGCCCGCGCCCCGGTGACGGCGAGGAGTGCGGCAGGCAGAAGAAGGCGGAGCGGGCGAAGGGACATCGGAACTCGGGGTTGGGGCCGGGGCGCGGAGCCGTTCGTGACACGCCGCAATGCTACGCGGCGGGCATTGCCCCGCCGTTTCCTGAGCGTTCCCGTCTGCGCAAGCCTATGTCTATCAACGCGTTGCATCCTCGATCCGTCCCGGGGGCGGGAGCCCGGCGGAGGGCGGGTCGCGCACGCCGCGGTGGAAGATCCACGTCCCCGTCCTACGGCTCGGCGCCGCCGGTGACGGCAAAGCTGGCGCTGCCGTTGGCGGGAACGGCGGGGAATCGGTGGCGCACGTCGCCATAGCCGGTGCGGCCCACGGAGGCGTCCCAGCATCCCGGGGACACCGTAAAGGCGTACTCGCCGCCGCTGGGGATGGCCATGTCGCGCGGAAGCCGGTTCAGGCCGTAGCTGCTGGCGCTGCAGCGGGACAGCAGCACCACGTTGATGTCCTGCCGCGAGCGGTTCTGAATCACGATCTGGCCCGTGGGCCCGTCGGGATCCGAGACCAGCGGTCCCCCGGTGATCATCCCCGCGCACCCGGCGGCGCCGGTGCAGATCGCCAACGCGGCGGCCAACTGCAGAAATCGCATGGTGAAAGCTCCTCGCTGTGCGGGTTGGTCGTATGCCGGCCCGGCACTCCGTCTCCGTGCCGCCGTGCCGGAGCGCGGCAGCCTGGCGGGCCGGGCCGGCGACGCGCCACGAGGATGGGCAGCCGGCATTGCCGCGCCGTTTCCTGACCGTTTCGGCCTTGCGTAACCCGTTGGGGGCGCGCATTCTCCCCGTCCGCCGGCGCACCACCCCTCCCCCTGCCCTGGCCCGCGTGTCCCCTCCCATTCAGCTTCGCGTCCTCGGCGCCACCGACCTTCGGGCGGCGGACGGGGAGCCCATCCGGCGCATCCTCACGCAGCCCAAGCGCATGGCGCTGCTGGTGTACGTCGCCCTCGCCCGGCCGCGCGGCTACCAGCGCCGCGAGCGGCTGCTGCTGCGCTTTTGGCCGGACGCCGCGCCGGACCGCGGCCGCTCCGCGCTGCGCCTGGCGCTGCACCACCTGCGGCGCGAACTGGGAGACGCGGTGCTGCTGAACCGCGGCGACGACGAGGTGGGGCTGGCGGAGGGCGCCCTGGCCTGCGACGCAATCGACTTCGAGCGCGCGGCGCTGGACGGGCGGCACGAGGAGGCGCTGGAGCTGTACCGCGGGCCGCTGATGGCGGGATTTGAGCTGGATGGCGCGGCGGAGTGGGACGACTGGCTGGGCGCCGAGCGCGCCCGCCTTGCCCGCCTGGCCTCGTCCTCTGCCACGGCGCTCGCGGCCCGCGCCGAAGGGGAGGACGACGCCGCGGCCGAACTGCGCTGGCGCCGCGCCGCGGTGGAGCTGGACCCCGACGACGAGGTGGCCCTGCGCGCGCTGCTGATCGCGCTGGACGCGGCCGGGAACCGCGCCGGCGCCCTGGCCGCGTACGAGGCGTTCTGCCGCCGCATGCGCGCGGGCTTTGACTCCGAGCCCGCGGCGGAAACGGCCAAGCTCGCGCAGGCCATCCGCGACCGCCGCCCGTCCCCGTCCGCCGTCCGTCCCCCTCCGCCCGCCGAAGCCGCGCCGGTGGAGTCCGTGACGGCCGATCTCGCGGCGGCCGAGTTCGCGCCGGCGGAATCCACGCCCGCCGCCCCGCCCGCATCCGCGCCGCGTTCCGCCATCGCCCGGGCGGATGCCGATGCTCCGGGCGGGATCGATCCCACCGTCGCTCCATCCTCTCCGGCGCTTCAGAACCCGTCACCGCGCGCGCGGAAGGTGGCGCGGCGGTGGCGCGCGGTGCTGGCGGCGGCAGCCGTGCTCGCCTGCGCGGCGGTCGCCGTCCCCGCGCTCCGTGGCGGGATGGGGGAGGACGACTCGGTCGTGAGCACGCGCGTGGCCGTGCTGCCCTTCGCGGTGCGCACGGGGACGTCGCACACGTACCTGGGCGAGGGAATGGCGGACCTGCTTTCCGTGCGGCTGGACGGCACGGGCGAGCTCACGACCGTGGATCCCTATGCGCTGCTTTCGTTTCTGCGCAGCGGCGGCGACGACCAGACCAGCCTGGAAGCGGGGCGAAAGGCGGCGGCGCGCTTCGGGGCGGGCCGCTTCATCCTGGGGTCGGTGATGGAGGCGGGCGGCCGGGTGCACCTGACCGCGGCGCTGTACGGCGCGGATGGGCGGCGGCTGGCGCGCGCGGAGATCCCGGAACTGCGCGAAGACAGCCTGTTCGGCGCGGTGGACGTGCTGGTGCGCACGTTGGTGGCGGAGGGGATGCACACGCCTCCGGAGCAGCTGGACCGCACTGCGGCGCTCACCACCGCGTCGCTCCCCGCGCTCAAGTCGTACCTGGCGGGTGAACGCGCGTTCAGAAAAGGCGCGTTCCAGCGCGCGGCGGAGCAGTTCGGGGCGGCGGTGGAGGGCGATTCCACCTTTGCGCTCGCCCTGTACCGGCTGAGCGTGGCGCAGGACTGGGCCGCGCAGGACGGCTCCGCGGCGGCCGCGCGCGCCATGCGGATGAGCCATCGCCTGTCCGCGGCGGACCAGCAGCTTCTGCGTGCGCGCGTGGCGTTCCGCACCGGCTCGGCCGCGGTGGCGGAGCCGATGCTGCGCGCGCTGGTGGCCTCGCGCCCCGACCACGTGGAAGCGTGGAACGAGCTGGGCGAGGTGCTGCACCACCGCGCCATGTGGCAGGGCCGCACGCTGGAGACCGCCCGCCCGGCCTGGGAACAGGTGATTGCGCTGGACTCGTCCAACGTGAACGCCCGCGCGCACCTGCTGCACATCGCGGCCCTGCAGGGGCGGATGGCGGAGATGGACCGCATGGTGGGCTCCATTGCCACGCTGAGCCCCGCGCACGAGTCGCTCACCCGCATGCGTACGCTGCGCGCCTTCGCGCTGCGCGACGAAAAGGCGCAGGCGATCGCCATCGACACGCTGCGCGCGCTCAGCGCTGCCCCGCGAGACGCGAACGACCTCCCCGCGTGGGCCGCGGCGTGGCGCACGGCGGACTTCCTGAACGATCCCGAGCCCGGATTGCGCCTGGCCGCGCTGATGACGGAGCCGGGGCGCAGCGCGCAGAGCCGGCTGGTGGGCCACACCACGCGCGCGCACATGCAGATGGCGCGCGGGCGGTGGCGGGCGGCGCGTGCGCAGGCGGACTCCGCGGCGCAGATCGACCGGGAGTACGCGGCGCGCACTTGGGCGTTTCTGGCCGCCTTCTTTCCCGCGGACCTCCCCCACGCAGAGGTGGCGCGCGCCCGGCGCGAGCTCGCCGCGACGCGCATTCCGCGCAAGCTGGGCGTCGGCGGCGTGGTGGATGAGGAGCGCGGGCGCTACCCCCAGGCGCGCCACCACTACCTCCTGGGGGCGCTGGCGCTGCGGATGGGCGACACCGCCGAGGCCCGCGGCCGCGCCGCAACGCTCGCCGCGATGGTGGATACGACGGCGAACGGCCGGTTCGCGCGGCACCTGAACGCGCAGTTGCAGGCGCGGATGCGCGCCGCCGCGGGGGACGTGGCGGGCGCGCTGGCGACGATGCAGGCGGGATGGCCGGAGCCGGTTCCGGAGCTGTTTGTGAAAGACGATTCATACAGCACCATCGCGGAGCGCTACTTTCGCGCGCGGCTGCTCGCGGCGGCGGGGCGCGACGTGGAGGCGCTGGCGTGGTTCGGCAGCCTGCCGGAAGACATCAGCCGCGGCATCGTCTTTCCCGTTGCCGCGGAGGGGGAGCGGGCGCGCATTCTGGACCGCCTGGGCCGCCGCCGCGAAGCCGCGCAGCACTACGCCCGCTTCGCCGAGCGCTGGCGCGAGGCCGAGCCGGAACTGCTCGCCGCCGTGACCGCCGCACGCCAGCGCGCCGCCGCGCTCGAGGGCGAAGCGCGCTAGAGGACAGAGGTGCTGGCAACGGATTGTGAATCGCCGTTCGTGAACGGTTCGCCTCGCGACGCCGGGGTCCGCGCACAACCGGCGCGGCAGCGCTCAAGCGGCGGCCTGGGCACTGGGCACCAGGCACTGTGCACTTCCGCACTCAGACTCAGCACTCCGCATTGCCGTCCCACGTGAGGGATTCGCGCCCGGAGGGCCGAGAGCCCGGAGTGGAGGGGCAACAGCCGTATCGTTGCCCCGCAACGGAGGGGGCTCGGCGCCGTTAGGCACAGTTGTATCGTGCCTTACGGCGCGCGAAGCCCGACCCGGAGCGCAGCGGAGGGGCACGCCCAGATCATCCTCTCTTCCCAACAACACCACAATCCCCGCACCCGTCCGTGCACGCAGCCACACCATCCCCGCCACGAACGCACCCCGCCGACCTCGCCACACTCCTGATCCTGTCCGTGGTGACGGCGACGCTGGCGGCGGCGGTGGCGCAGGGCGTTCCGCTGGGGCACGACCTGGCGCTGCACGCCGCCCTGCTGGCCGGGTTCGGCGCGGTGGCGTTCGCGCTGCGGCGGCATCCGAATGGCCGCGCCACGCCGTACGTGCGCGGCGTGGCGGTGATCGGGGTGATGTTCACGCTGTACAGCACGCTCGGCCATGTCGCGTTCCGTGCGATTCCCTGGCTGGCTGATCCCGCGCTGGCGCGCGCGGACCGGCTGATGGCGCTGGGCCGTTCGCCGTCGCTGCTGCTGCAGTCCGCCGGCACGCCGGGGTGGACGGAGTTTCTGGCCGTGTTCTACGCGGCGTTCATCCCGTATCTGTACCTGAGCATCCTGCTGGGGCTCGTGGGCCGGCCCGCGGCGCAGCGCGAGGAGTTCGTGACGGCGTTCGCGCTGCTGTACGCGGCCAGCTTTCTGGGCTACCTGTTTCTGCCAGCGCGCGGACCCGTGGTGTACATGGCGAACGACTTCGCCGCGCCGCTCGCCGGCGGGAGGGTGCACGCCCTGGTCGTGCAGTCCATCGAGGGGTTCGGCGGGCCGCACGGGGCGTTCCCCAGCCTGCACGTGGGCGCGTCGTTCCTGGCGGCCGCGTTTGATCTGCGCCGCGGCGACCGGCTGCGCGGGTGGATCTACGTGCCGCTGGTGGTGCTGATCGCGGTGGCGACGCTGGTGCTGCGCTATCACTATGCGGTGGACCTGGTTGCTGCCGTGCTGCTGGCCAGCGGCGCGCTGTGGGCCGCGCCCCGCCTCCTGGCCCGCCGCGCGGAGGCGGGCCGATGATTTACCGCCTGTTCCGCGCACTCTGGCGCGCGGCGCTGTTCGCCTTCTTTCGCCGCGTGGACGTGCAGGGGCGGGAGCGCGTCCCCGTGCGCGGCCCGGTGCTGCTGGTGAGCAACCACGCGAACGCGTTCGTGGATCCGCTCCTGATGATCACCGCGCTTCGCCGCCCGGTCTCGCTGACCGCCAAGAGCACGCTGCGCCGCAACCCGTTGCTGGCGCCGCTGATCCGCGCACTGAACGTGATCGAGTTCCACCGCGGGCAGGACCGCGCGGAAGGCGCGGATCCGTCGCGAAACGTGGATGCCATGGCCGCGTGCCGGCGGCGGCTGGCGGAGGGTGGCGCCGTCTGCATCTTTCCGGAGGGCGTCAGCCACTCGGACCCGGCGCTGCGCCCGTTCCGCACCGGCGCCGCGCGCATCGCGCTGGACTACTTGGCGCAGGCGAGCCCCGGCGCCACGCTCTCCATCGTTCCCGTCGGCCTGCACTACGAGGAAAAGGAGCGCTTCCGGTCGGCCGCCGGTGTCGTGTTCGGTGCGCCGCTGGACGCCGCGGCGTGGGTGCGCGACCATCCGGGAGCGGACGCGGGTGCGCTGACGGACGAGATGGAGCGGGGCATCCGCGCGCTCACCGCCAACTTTGCCACGGAGCACGAGGTGGCGACGTTCGCCCGCGCGGAGGCGCTGTGGGACGCGGCGGCCGCGCCCCCCGCGCCGCTGGACCGCGCGGAGCCAGTGGACATCGCGTTGCGGCTGCAGCGGATCCATCGCCTGCAGGACGGGCGCGGGTGGCTGGCGCGCAAGCGATCCGCCGAGTTGGCCGCGCTGGAGCGGCGGGTGGACGAGATGCACGGCAGGTTGCGGGAACTGGGTGTGTCGCCCGCCGAGCTGTTCCTGCCCATCGATGCCGGGCGGGCCGCGTTCTTTGTGCTGCGCGAGGCGGAGGTGATGCTGATCGGGGCGCCGCTGGCCGCGTGGGGCGCGCTGAACCACGCGCCCATCTTTCTGACGCTGCGGACGCTGGTGCGCCGGATGTCGAAGGACCGCGATCACGTTGCTTCCAATGCGGTTTTTCTGGGGCTGCCGATTGTCCCCGCGTTCTACGCGCTGCAGATCACCGTCGCCGCGCTGCTGCTTCCGGCGCTGTGGACGCTGGTGTACGCGGCGAGCCTGCCGTTTACCGCCGCGGTCGCGCTGCTGTATGCGGACCGTGCGGGCGGAGTGATGCGGCGGGTGCGGACGTTTCTGCTGTTCGCGCGCCGCCCGGAGCACCAGCGCCGCCTGCGCGCCGACGCGCTCGCCATCGTGGAGGAGCTGCGCCGGCTGGATGCGGAGCTGCGGGAGCGTGAGGGCGGCTGAGCGAATGAATTCGCCGCAACAACGGCGGAAAGTCTCCCCAAACTGACGGGGAGACTTCACCTGCACGCGGCGGCGGCTGCCGGAGTGGGCGGCGGAGCCCGGGGCGGTCCCCACCCGGGCCGGCACCACCGGCCCACCCTCCCCCAAAACAGACTGGGGGAGGGTTGTCGGGGCGGACGGCTCGAGGCGGATTCCCAGATTTCGTGCAGCGCGCATGTTGAGCGACTGAAGTCGCCGCAACAACGGCTGGAAGCCTCACGATACTGCCGTGAGGCTGGACCTGTTCGGACGATGGCTTCGGTGTGGTGCCGAAGCCCTCCTGAGCGGATGAATCCGCCGCTCGAACAACGGTAAGCCCCGACTCGTGGCCGCTGACGCGTCCACGATCGAGGCTTCAACCGACCC
>NZ_DASVTX010000424.1:0-1756 GCF_036387355.1 Longimicrobium sp. | reverse complement strand
TGCCCGGCCCCTGCGCGCCGAAGCGGCAGCGCAGTTCCGCCGCGCTGGGATTGCGCCTCAGCCGCTCCAGGTCCGTGAGCCCGCAGTCCGCCCAGGTGGTGGGCGGACGGAGGCCGGCGGACGGGGCCTGCGCGGCGGCGGGCGCAGCCGTGAGCGCGGCGAGGATCAGCAGAGGGGTGGAAACGCGCATCGCGGCGGTCAGAACAGTCCCTGGACGAAGCCGCCGTCCACCTGAATGGTCGTCCCCGTGATGTACGCCGCGCGGTCCGAGGCCAGGAAGGCGACGAGCGCCGCCAGCTCCTCCGGCTCGCCCATGCGCCCGGCGGGGATGCGCGCGCTCATTTCCGCCAGCACCTGCTCGGGGCGCCGCTGCTCGTTTTCCGCGCGCTCCGCCGCCAACTCCTCCACCCGCCCGGTGCGCATGTACCCCGGCGCCACCACGTTGCAGGTCACGCCGTGGGGCGCCAGCTCCGTGGCCATCGTCTTGACCCAGCCCACGACCGCCGCGCGCGCCGTGTTGGAAAGGATGAGACCCGGCAGCGGCTGCTTGACCGCCACGGAAGTGAGGGCGATGAAACGGCCCCAGCGCCGCTGCTTCATGTACGGCGTCACCTCCTGCGCCAGCCGCACGGTGCTCATCAGGTTCAGCTCCACGGCGCGCTCCACCTGCTCGGCGCTGGTGGACTCGTAGCGTGTCCCCGGCGGGCCGCCCGCGTTGGCCAGGGCGATGTCCACGCCGCCCCAGCGCTCCGCCGTCTGCTCCACGAGCGCACGGATGTCCGCCGGGCTCGTCATGTCCGCGCGGATGGCGAGCACCTGGCCGCCCGTTTCGCGGCGCAGCTCCTCCGCGGCCTTCTGCAGCCGCGCCTCGTTGCGCGCGGTGATCACGACGCGCGCCTTTTCCCGCGCCAGTTCGCGCGCCACTGCGCGGCCCAGCCCCATGCTGCCCCCCGCGACGATGGCGACGCGGTCCTTGAGCCCCAGTTCCATGCGATCCTGCGGATGGTCGGTGGATCGTGTGTGCCCGGCCGAATATGGCGCGCCGCGGGTGCGGGATCAATCCGGTGCGTTCTCTCCCCGCTCTGGCGCGGGCTGCGACGCTGAAGGAACTGCTCCCACGCAAAGGGCGCGGGGTCACGGAGTACGCGGGTATGGGAACAACATGCTTTACCGACGTCGCCGAATCCTCGCCGTACGGCGTGTGCAGAGAGGTTCGTGCGGCGGAAGGCGGGACGGCGGCTCACGGATGAAACAATCGCCAGAGCCGTCCGTAAGGTCGGCGTGCATGTAATTGCCGATGGTTTTCTGGAACACGGACCGGGGATTCGGGGTTGATCGATACAGATCCGGCCATCGGCAGCACAGATTGTTGGATCGGGGTCCACGCTGCAGCCTCCTTCTCCCCCGGCCTCCCATGGTGAACGCGAGCCGTTCCGCGCCTGTGGCTTCTCGTCCGGCCAGCCTGGACCCGGTGGTTGACGAAATGGTCAACCGCTTCCGGCGCGGCGCGGAGGTGGTGCGCTCGGGCGGGGTAGGCGCGGCCTCGTTCGCCGGGGTGCCGCGGATCACGGAGATGGTGGACGCGTGGCTGCCCGCCGCGGACTTCCATGCTTTTCGCGCCATCGGCGTGCATCGCGAGGAAGGGCTCCGGGCATCGCGCGGCGGCGATTCCGGGCGCGCCGAATTGCTCGTGGGGCAGGCCGGGGCCCTCCTGGATGCAGCGGTGCTGTCAGACGGCGCTCGACTGCTCGCGCAC
>NZ_DASVTX010000423.1:0-1672 GCF_036387355.1 Longimicrobium sp. | reverse complement strand
TGAGCGCCTTTTACGCGCGCTGGTCTGAGGAGGGGCTCGCCAGCCACCACCGCGCGGCGCGCCACGTCTACGAAACCGCGCACGGCGCATTTCGCCATGTGGCGCAGGCGCTGCGGGAGGGCCAGACGCTGACGGAGTGGGACGTGCGCGGGTGGATCGGCGACGAGTTCGCCCGACGCGGCATCACCGTGGGCGGCGACGCCATCGTGGCGGTGAACGGCAACGCCGCCAATCCGCACTACGGCCCCAGCGCGGACCGGCATTCGGAAATCCGCCCCGGCGACCTGCTGCTGATCGACCTGTGGGGCAAGGAGAACGCCGCCGCCATCTACGCCGACCAGACGTGGATGGCGTACGCGGGCGAGCACGTGCCGGACCGCATCGCCGAGATCTTTGCCGCCGTGCGCGATGCGCGTCTGGCGGCCATCGACCTGGTGCGCCGCCGCTGGGCCGCGGGCGAGGCGGTGGCGGGATACGAGGCGGACGATGCGTCGCGCGCGGTGATCACGGACCGCGGCTGGGGCGACGCCTTCATCCACCGCACCGGGCACTCCATCGACCGGGAGCTGCACGGCTCGGGGCCCAACATCGACAACCTGGAAACGCGCGACACGCGCACCCTCATCCCCGGGGTCGGCTTTTCCATCGAGCCCGGCATCTACCTGCCGGGCGACGTGGGCTTCCGCTCGGAGGTGAACGTGTACATGGGGCCGGACGGGCCGGAAGTCACCACGCCGGAGCCGCAGACCGAGGTGTACGCGCTGCTCTCGGACCCGCGGTTCGGATGACGGACGCCGACCTCACGGCGCCGATGCGCCCCGTGGAGGCCGCGCCGGACCTCGCGGGGCCGGAGGTGGCTTCCGCACTGGGGCTGGCGCCCTCGCCGTCGCCGCTGCGCCACGCCGCGCCGCACGGCCTGTCGCTGCTGGCGGTGATTCCCGCGCCGGGCGACGGCGCCGCGTGGCAGCCGGCGGACCCGGCGCTCCGTGCGTCGCTGGTGGCGGGAACGGATTTGGCGGCGCTGGTGTGCCCCGCGCCGGACCCGGGGCTGGAAATGGAGGCGGGGCACGTGGCGTCACGCCACTGGGAGGTGCACCGCGCGCTGCTGCACGGCCGCGTGGTTCCCGCCCCGGTGGGGATCGTGTTCGCGGATGAGGAGGCGGTGCGCGCGTTCCTTACGGAGTCGCACGCCTCGCTGCACGGGGCGATGGAGCGCGTGGGCGGGCGGTGGGAGTTCCGGCTGCACGTGGACGTGGTGGATCCGGGGTTCGCGCGGCAGATGGCGCTGGACCTGGCCACGCACATCTACGCCGAGCTGCGGCGCATCAGCGCGGCGGCGGTAACGCTGCCGGCGGCGGGGCAGCGGGTGCTGAGCGCGGCGTTCCTGGTGGAGCGCGGCTCGTCGTCGGGCTTTCAGGACAAGCTGGACGTGCTGGCGCGGCTGAACAGCGCGCTGCAGCTGGACCTTACGGGCCCGTGGCCCGCGTACGACTTCGTGCAGATGCGCGCGTCGACCGGCGTCGCCGCGGCGGACGGGCAGCACGGGGCGCACTGATGAACGGCAGTGCGTGAGTGCTGGGTGCGTGAGTGCTGAGTGCTGAGTGCGGTCTTCCGCCTCGGGGCTCTCATCTGGTCCCTCACCGCTCCCTCCCGGCCGGAAACGAAGCGCGAG
>NZ_DASVTX010000422.1:0-4633 GCF_036387355.1 Longimicrobium sp. | reverse complement strand
AAGCGCCGCGGCTTTCAGGCGCAGACACTGGATGAAACCAACCAGATCCTCGTCGACCTGGCGGGGCGCTTTCGCAGCGTCGTTCGCCTGAAGGGCGGGGATCCGTTCGTGTTCGGGCGGGGCGGGGAAGAAGCGCTGGTGCTGGCCCAGGCCGGCGTGCCGTTCGAGGTCGTTCCCGGCGTCACGGCGGGGATCGCCGCGCCCGCGTACGCCGGGATCCCGGTGACGCAGCGGGGGATGGCGGCCAGCGTGGCCTTCGTGACCGGCCACGAGGACCCCACCAAGGCAGGGACGGACGTGGACTGGGCGCACCTGGCCCGCGGCGTGGGGACGGTGGTGTTCTACATGGGCGTGGGGCGGATGGAGGAAAACTTCCGCAAGCTGGTGCAAGCCGGACGCGACGCCTCCACCCCGGCCGCGGTGATCGAGTGGGGCACCTACCCCGGCCAGCGCACCGTCACGGGAACGCTGCAGACGCTTCCCGCCCTGGCGGCCCAGGCGGGAATCGGGGCGCCCTCGCTGATCGTGGTCGGCGAAGTCGTCTCCCTGCGCGAGACGCTGGGCTGGTGGGACCGGCGCCCGCTCTCGGGCATGCGCATCGTGGTCACGCGCGCCCGCGCGCAGGCGAGCGAGTTTGCCGCCGAACTCGCGGCGTTGGGGGCAGAGGTGGTCCAGTTTCCCACCATCCGCGTGGTGCCGCCCGCCGATCCCGGGCCGCTGGCCCGTGCGGTGGAAGCGCTGCACGGCTTCGGGTGGATCGTGTTCACCAGTGCCAACGCCGTGCAGCACCTGTGGTTGGCGATGGAGGCGGCCGGGCGTGACGCGCGGGCGCTGTCGGGCGTCAGGGTATGCGCGGTGGGGCCGGGAACGGCCGCCGCCCTGGCCGCGCGCGGCATTCGCGCCGACCTGGTTCCCGCCGAGTCGCTGGGCGAGGCCGCGGCCGAGGCGGTGATCGCCGCTGGCGGTGTGCACGGCGCGCGCATCCTGCTTCCCCGCGCAGAGGCGGCGGGCGCCGCGCTTCCGGACCGCCTTCGTGCGGCGGGGGCCGAGGTGGTCGACGCGGCCGCGTACGCCACGGTGCCCGACGGCGCGGGCGCGGACCGCGTGCGCGCGCTGCTGGCCCGCGGCGAAGTGGACGTAGTGGCGTTCACCGCCGGATCCACCGTGCGCAACTTCGTCGCGCTTGCCGGGGCGGAGCTGGGCGGCGCCCGGGTGGCCAGCATCGGCCCGGTAACGTCGGCCGCGGCGCGCGAGGCGGGTCTCGCGGTCGACATGGAAGCAGCCGACCACACCATCGCCGGCCTCGTCGCGGTCATCCGTGCGTCGGCCGCGCGAACGCGGGGATGAGAATGCGCCGTATGAGAGTATGGATGGCGGGCTGGCTGGCGGCCGGGGCGTGCGCCGCGGTGGCGGGCCCGCTCGAGGCGCAGCGGGCCGATGCGGGCGCCGTGCCGGCCGACACGGGGGCGGCGGTCACGCGGCCGGCGGGCGGGGAGCAGGTGCCGTCCGCGCTTTCGGGCGCGGGAATCGGCCACCGCGGCGCCTCCCCGCTGGTGCCGGCGGAGCACTGGGCGGTGCGCGCCGCGCGGCGCGCGGAGGCGCTGGGGCTGGCGCCGGGGTACCTGCCCGCCCAGACCGCCGTGCCGCGCCACACCGTCGCCACCGCGCTCGAGGCCGCCGCGGCGCACGCGGCCGGCACCCGCTACCAGGCGCTCGCCGCCGGGTGGCTGGTCCGCTTTCGCGAGGAATTCCGTGAGTATTCCGCCGGCCGGGAAGCGGCGGGCATGGCCCTGCTTGGCGGCCGCGCGCAGGCCGGGTACGAAGGCGAGAGCGGGCGGGTGACCCCCGTGATCTCCTACGGGCCGTGGCGCATCGAGTCGCAGCCGGTAGAGGAGCGCTCCGAGGCGCGGGCACGGGTGGAGGGCGCAGTGCGGCTGGGCGGCCGGGCCGCACTGTTCGCGCACGGCCGGGCAGACCGCGAGAGCGCCGCCATGGCGCGCTGGGAGGGCGTGGCGGCGGCCGGGCCGTACTCCCTGTCCATCGGGCGCCAGCCGGTGGGCTACGGCCCCGGGGTGGGAGGAGCGGTGGTGCTGTTTCCCAACACTTCGTTCAACCGCCTGGAAGCGCAGACCATCCGCCCGGTGCGCCTGCCGTCGGTGCTGCGGTACCTGGGGCCGGTGAGCCTGCACACGTTCGCCAGCAGGATGGACGAGCCGGCCCGGCACCCCGAAGAGGCGTGGATGTGGGGCGCCCGTGTCGCGGCGCAGCCCCACCCGCGCCTCACGCTGGGGATCAACCGCGCATCCATCTTCGGCAACGAGGGCGAGCCCATCACGCCGGAGCGGGTGCTTCGCATGGCCGCGGGGGTGATCCGCGGCAGCAACTTCGAGAACCAGATCCTGTCTTTCGACGGGCGGCTGCGGCTGCCCACCGAGCGGTGGCTGCCCGCGACGCTGTACGTGGAGACCGGCGCGGATGATGGCGCCGGGGCGCTGGACGAAGTGCCCGGTACCGTGGCGGGCGTGTTCTTTCCCGCGCTTCCGGCCCTGCCGGGCGTGGCGGGCGGCGCCGAATACGCCCGCTTCGCCGAATCGGTCCTGGGGCACGGCCCGTGGTACTTCAACAGCAGCCAGCGGGGGAACTGGGCCCGCCGCTCCTGGCCGCTGGGCCATCCGCTGGGCGGGGAAGGGCGGGAGGTGTCCGGCTACGCGCAGGCCGAGCTGCTGAACGGCCGCCTGCGGGTGGATGGCCGCGGGTTCGTTCGCACCCGCAGCGCGGCCTCGCTGGAGGCCTTCGGAGGCGCCAACCTGTTTGCGCCGGTGCGCGTGGGACGCAGCCGCGGGGGCGCGTTGACTGCGTCCATGCGCCTGCGCGGGGTGGATCTGACCGGGTCGTGGTACCGCGACGCCGGCGACGGCTGGCGCGAGCAGCGCCTGCAGGCCGGGGTGGCGGCATTCTTTTGAGCGAGGGTGGCTGATCCGTTGATGTCACAGTTTCCCGCCTTCCGGCCCCGCCGCCTGCGGCGTTCGGAGGCCCTGCGCTCCGTTGCGCGCGAAACGGAGGTCCGGGCCGCGGACCTGATCCTTCCGCTCTTCGCGGTCCCGGGCACCGGCGTGCGCCGCCCCGTGGGCTCCATGCCCGGCGTGGAGCAGACCTCCGTGGACGAGCTGGTGCGCGACGCCGAAGAAGCGCTGCGGCTGGGCGTGGGCGGGGTGCTGCTGTTCGGCGTTCCCGAGCACAAGGACGAGGCGGGCAGCGGCGGGTACGACGAGGACGGGATCGTGCAGCGCGCGGTCCGCTCGCTCAAGCGGGAGCTGCCCGAGCTGCTGGTGATCACCGACGTGTGCCTGTGCGAGTACACCAGCCACGGACACTGCGGCGTGCTGCGGGGAGGGGACGTGGACAACGACCTCACCCTGCCGCTGCTGGCGCGGGTGGCGGCCACGCACGCCGCCGCGGGGGCCGACGTGGTGGCGCCCTCCGACATGATGGACGGGCGGGTGGGCGCGCTGCGTGCATCACTGGATGCGGGCGGCTTTTCGCACACGGCCATCCTGTCGTACGCGGTCAAATACGCGTCTTCCTTCTACGGCCCGTTTCGTGACGTCGCCGAGAGTGCGCCGTCAGAGGGAGACCGCCGCTCTGCGCAGATGGACCCCGCCAACGTGCTGGAAGCGCTGCGCGAGGCCCGGCTGGACGTGGCGGAGGGCGCGGACATGCTGATGGTGAAGCCGGCGCTGTCGTACCTGGACGTCATTCACCGGGTCAAGGCCGAAACGGGCTACCCGGTGTTCGCGTACCACGTCTCCGGCGAGTACGCCATGATCGAGGCCGCGGCCCGGCTGGGCTGGATTGACGGGCCGCGCGCGCACGTGGAGGCGCTCACCTCCATCCGGCGCGCCGGCGCGGACCGCATCGTGAGCTACTACGCGCGGCAGTTCGCGCGGGCGGGCTCACGGTAGCGGCGGTACGCCGCCAGGCCCTGCGCCTGTCCGGAAGTTCACGATGGTTCGTTGATGGACCCGAATGTGCGGAACGGCAGCGAAGCCCGCGAACCGGGGCTTTGCGATTCTGGAGGGGCACACCGGCGCGGTCATCCCGCCGGACCGCATCTTCCTCTGCCGTACCCATCCGCGCACGCGCGCCGTGCCCTGGTGGCGCCCGCCCGCGGTTTCCTTTGTCTGATGGGATCGATGCTGCCGACCGTTCTGCTGCGCCTGCGCCGCCCGCTCGTTCTGGGGCTGCACCTGCTGCTGATTCCGCTGTCGTATTACGCCGCCTTTACGCTCCGGTTCGACCTGCGGATGCCGCCCGAGGTGGCTCCGGTGTTCTGGTCCACGCTGCCCTACCTGCTCACGCTGCGGCTGGGGTCGTTCCTGGTGTTCGGGCTGTTTCAGGGGTGGTGGCGGCACGTGGGCATGCGCGACCTGGTGGACCTTGTTCGCGCGGTGACGCTGAGCACCGCCCTGCTGCTGGGCGCCCTGTTCATGACCGGTGCCCTTGCGGGGGTGCCCCGCTCGGTGCTGGTGCTGGACTGGGTGCTGGCGGTGCTGGTGTTTGGCGGCGCCCGCTTTCTCGTGCGCGCCGCCCGCGAGCGGCAGTTCCGTCCGTGGCGGGTGCAGTCGGGCAAGCG
>NZ_DASVTX010000421.1:0-6343 GCF_036387355.1 Longimicrobium sp. | reverse complement strand
CGCATCCAGCATGCGCCCGCCGCCCGCCCCCAACGAGTACGAACTGATCCCTTTTCAGCTGGGGGACGGCATCGACTTTCCGGGCAGCCCCATGCAGTGGTTCGCCATCCCGCGGATGTACTACGAGATGATGCGCAAGTGGGCCGCCGGCGACTTCGTGGACGACTGGCAGGGCCCGCCCCCGGTCCCGGCGCGGGTGGAAGACATTCCGCTGCAGGAGCAGCCGGACGCGCTCACCCGGGCCGCGCTGCAGCCCGTGTTCGGCGGGGCGTTTCACCCCGGCGTGGAGCTTACCTGGCCCATGCGGCACGCGCGGCTGTACTCCGGCCCGTTCCGCCTGCGCCCGCCGTCATCAGACCAGGAGCCTGACAGCGACTACGGCCACCTGCTGACGCCGGAGATCGCCCTGGCGCCCGACGGCCCGCTGGCGGAGAACCATCCCGGGTACCTGACCCGGTGGATGGGGCTGCCCTGGCAGTCGGACGCGGCCAGCTGCCAAAACGTGTACCTGCCGCAGGACTTTCCCGTCCCGGTGTGGTGGCCGGCCAACCTGCCCATCGACGTGCTGCCCAGGGCGTACTACGAACGGGTGATGGACAAGGACATGCCCGGCCACCAGCGGCGCCGCTTCTTTGATTCCCGGCTGGGATGGAGCCGCGGCGTGGGCGCGGTGGGGTACCACGCGGCCGGGGGGTACAGCCAGGCGATGATCCACATGGTGAACGACTGGTCGCGGCTGGGCATTCTGGTGCCGCGCGCTGCCCCGGCCGACGGCGGGCTGGACGTGCCCCCGGAGATGTACGTGGAGATGGAGCGGATGGAGCTGGAGGGGTGACGCACATCCCGGCACGGGACGGCGGCGTGGTGGACGTCGCCGTTCTGGGCGGGGGGACGGCGGGCGCGGTGGCGGCGCTGCTGCTGGCGCGGGCGGGATGCAGCGCCGCCGTGCTGGAGCGCCGCGCCGCCCCGCCGGACTTCACCATCGGCGAGGGGCTGCCGCCCACCGTGCACCCATTGCTGGACCGGCTGCGCCTGCTGAACGAGGTGCGGGCCGGGCCGCACCTGCCCGCGTACGCCAACCGCTCCGCCTGGGGCGGCGAGGCGCTGCGCGACCACGACTTCATCCGCACGCCGTACGGCCACGGCTTCCACCTGGACCGCGCGGCGTTCGACGAGGCGCTGCTGGCGCGTGCGGCGCGGGCCGGCGCCGCGGTGCACCGCGGCGTGCGCGTGACGGGGCGGCCGCGGCGCGAGGGCGGCGCGTGGCGCTTCAGCCTCGCGGACGGGGGCTCCGTGCGCGAGATGGCCGCGCGCTTCGTCATCGACGCTACCGGCAGGGCGGCGGCGTTCGCGCGGGCCGCGGGCGCGCGGCGGGAGCGATACGACCGACTGGTCGCGTTCTGGTGCGTGCTCCCCGCGGCGGACGCCGGCGATCAAGCGACGCTGACGGAATCGTTCGCGCAGGGCTGGTGGTACACGGCCGGCCTCCCGGGCGGCCGCCGCGTGGTGGCGCTGATGACGGACGCGGATACATCCGCGGCGCGCGCGGCCCGGACGGCCGCGGGCTTCGGCGCGTTGCTGGCGGCCACGCGTCACGTGCACGCCGCGTGCGGGGGCGCGGCGCCCGCGGAGGCGCCCGCCGCGTCCGGCGCGGGGACGGCACGCATTGCTTTGCCATACGGCGACGCGTGGCTGGCGGCCGGCGACGCCGCGCTCAGTTTTGACCCGCTCTCGTCGCAAGGCATCCTGACGGCCATCTACTCCGCGGAAAAGGCCGCGGCGGCCGCGTACCACGTGCTGCGTGGCAGCCACGACGCGCTCCCCCGGTACGCCGCGCTGCTCGATTCCATCTTCGCCGGCTACCTGCATGACTATCCCGCCGCGTACGCCGCCGAGCGGCGCTGGCCGGACGAACCGTTCTGGCGCCGCCGCGCCTCCCCGCCCCACCCTCTCGTCCGCCGAGCCGCCGCCGCGCGCGCGGGGGCCTGACGCTCCCGTCATGAACGGCGGACCGGGTGCGCGGCTCAGGACAGCAGCGCGACAAATAGAAAGAGGGCCAGCACACACACCAGCAGGGCGACCAGGCACCCGGCACCATTGCCCTTCAGCGACATGGATCGGCCGATGGTCAGGTTCTGCACGATGCTCAGCCTGCCGTCCAGCGACGTAAACGCGGCGAGGTCCCGGGACCGGAGTTCAAAGTCCTCGTAGGACGGACGCACGAATTCCAGCAGCCGCTCGTCGCCGTTCAGGCCTTCCACCCGCACCGAAAAGGAACGCTCGTTCCGCTGCTTCTGCCCCTTGGACCGCTTGGCGCGGATACGAACGATGGCCGTGGTGAACACGGTTGCGCACGCCGGGCAGGTGATCTGCGCGACGCCATGCGAGGGGATCGTCTGCAGCGCCTGCTTTTCGCACCGCGGACAGACGATCTGAACGCCTTCACGGGCACTGGGTGCCGCGCGGTTGCTGACCAGATCGCCAGCAGTCACGGGATCGCCGCATGCCTCGCAGAACCGGGCACCCGTTCGGATGGGAGTGTCGCAGCAGTTGCAGATCAGCATTGCGCCGGCGGGCTGAGGGATCGGGGATCGCGTTCGGCGATCCGGGCTTCTTCAGCCTGAGTCGGGCACGCGGGCCCGAGTTCGCAGGTCCGGGCCGATGTGCGGCATCAGCCCGTCGCACGCCAGATGGATGAACGAGAGCCCCGGCGCTGGATGGCGGCGGGGCTCTCGTTGCGGGTAGCTCCTCGCGCCGTCCATCGTCACTTGCGCGGGTGGTTGGCCTTGATGTTCTGCGCGGCGAGGCGGACGGTTTCGGCGATGCGCTTCTGGCGGGTGGCGTCGGTCCTGGCGCTCTTGATCCACCAGAGGATCACCTTGCGCGATGAATCAGAGAACGCGCGGAAGTGGGCATCCGCCGCGGGATCGGCGCGCAGCGCGGCCTCCAGATCATCGGGGATGACGATGGCCTCGACGTCATCGTAGATCGTCCAGCTTCCATCCGCCTTGGCTTCGTCGATCTTCCGCAGCCCGGCGTCCGTCATCCGCCCGTCGGCGATCAGTTGCTCCACGCGCCGCTTGTTCAGGCCGGACCACTGGCTTCCCCGCTTGCGTGGCGTAAACATCTGCATTGCGCGCTGCTCATCCAGCGTGTACCTCACGCTGTCCACCCAGCCGAAGCACAGCGCCTCCTCCACCGACACCGCGTACGGAAGCGCCGGCCGGTCCCGGTCCCGCTTGTACGTGACCAGCCACACGCCCGGCGACGAATCGTGGTTCTCGGCCAGCCACGCGCGCCACTCCTCCACCGTCTCCGCCTGAACGCGTGGAAAGTTCTCGCCGGGTTTCGTCTTCGCTGCGGGCATGCGGGTCAGGGGACGGCGGTGGATGCGGAACGATGCGCGGCATCGAGCCACGCGCCGGAAAAGTCCGGGCGGTGGCGTGGAGCGGGCGACGCGAGCAGAGTACGGGGCGTGCAGGGCGGGGTCAATGCAAGGCTGTCGTGATCAGGCCGCTCGGACGAGGAGTCCCGTCGCGGAATCAGCTTGCTTTCCTTCTTTTCACCATCCCGTCATTATGGGCGGATCGGTTGCATAGGCGGGTGGTTCAGGCGCGGGACCACGGGATTCGAGGAGGCGGAGATGCTGCGGATTCTTCCGGGCGAGGTGGCCTGGTACGTCACGGGGCGGTTCTACGCGGCGGCGGACGGATCGCTGCGGGACGCGGGGTACTTTCTGCACCTGCAGGGAGTGGATGGCCCGCTGTTCAGCGGAGCCAGGGGCGAGGCGACGGCCCACCTGACGTTTCTGGCCGAGCCGTTCACCGCCCGGCACGTGCAGAATGGCGACCTCACGCTGGGGCTGGATGCGGTGGGCGACTTCTCCGTGTACTTCCAGGCCGATCCGCGCGCGAATTTTTGCGATCCCGCCTCGTTCGGCGCGGGCGACGAGGTCGCCCGGTTCCGGCGCGTGGCCGTGGTCACCGGCGCGAGCGTGGGGAGCGGGAGCGCGAACCAGCCGCTGTTGTCGCTGAACGTGTTTTCCGCGCGCCTCGTCTCCAGCAAGCCGTTCACGCTTTGGGGGCGCCGCTACGACTTCCGCGCGCTGATGCCCAACGGGATCACGCAGTGGGGCACCGCGGCCAGCACCCCGCTGCCCAGCCTGCCCGGCTACACGAGCATCATCCCCTTCGTCGGCTCCGCGATCACAATCGGCGGCGCTCCGGGTGTGTGACACCGGACGGTGCTCGACCGGTTTGCGGAGATGATGACGAACCCCGGCGCGGACGACCGCGCCGGGGCTTGTTACGGATCATCGCTCGATCCCGGGGGGCCGAATGGCGAACATCGACACTTCCCACTCCGCATCTTCGCGGAACACGGAGTATCTGAACCGCATCCCGCTGGCGAACTGGACCCAGCCGGAGCGCCCGTCCGGCGGCACAATGCGGTCCAGGGGATGCGTGCCATCCGAGTCCGGATTCCGTTCCAGGCGGTACGGCCCCGCCAAGCTGTATCCCGGCGGCTCGATCAGGGCTGCGCCGATGCTGAGGCGAATGTCCGGCGGCGGCTCACGTCCAGCCTTCGCAGCCGCGATCGCCCGGTGCACCGCCCGGTCCGAAGCCGCGAACCACCATCGCTGGTAGCGCACCGCCAGCGTCACCGCGGCGGCCAGCAGAACCGTGCACGCCAGCGCCACCCACCGGCCGCGGACACGCCGCGCATCCACCAGATACGGCCATCGGCGGCGCACCGGCTCCGAGCCGGGCCGCAGCCGGACGCGCAGCAGCAGAACGATCGCGCGGAGCGCCAGCCACCATCCCACCGTCCACGGGATCGCGTTCCGGACGGCCCACGGACCGGCATCCAGCCAACTGGTGGGCTGGGCGATCGAGCTCAGAGGCGGCGAGGCGAACCGGGTGACGTACCACACTTGCCACGGCCAGGGATCAGGATCGGCGGATACCTCCGTGATCGCGCAGAAGCAGCCGTGCGTCATCCGGCCATACAGGATCACGACCCCGGCCTGCATCACGAGCGCGATCGAAGCCGCGATCCACAACAGCCGCCGGTTCGTCATGATGGCTTCGGGGGTGGGTGTCAGGCCGCAATGCATCCGCATGCTCCTGCCGCGTTTCGGGCGCCGCGGCAGGAGCATGCGGACGAACCCCGGCGGGGGCTCAACGTGTGACCGAAGCCAGACAGTCCCTCTCGCTCGCGCATGGCTCGCCGATCCAGACCTTCCAGCCCGTGTCCGTCTGCTGGACGCTGAAGTCGTAGGGTGCACGGCCGGCAAAGCGAACGTCACCCTGCCACAGAATCGGGGCGGCAAAGGCGTCCAGCGGACTCGTGCCCACCATCCGCGGCTCCACATCCAGTGTGTAGGCGCCCTCGAAGTTCGCGGGCGCCAGGGCACGCGCGGTTCCGTCCATCGAAAAGGAGACGCCCGCCGGATCGGCCGCTCCGCTACGGGCGGCCACGATGGATTCGTGCAGGGCACGATGCGCGTTGGCCAGCCACCAGCGCCGGTGCACCGCGCCCGCCGCCAGCGACAGCGCAACGAGCGCCAGCGTGCCCGCCAGCACCCATTGTGGCCGCGTCTGCGACGCATCCGCCAGGTGGATGCGGTCGGGTGCGGCCTTCCCGTCCCGCGCGGAGAAACGGAGACGGCTCATCAGGGCGAGCGCGCTCAGCACCAGGTACGCCCCCGCGAACCAGAAAACCGCGTTCAGCCCGGCGTACAGGGCCGTCCCGAGCCAGGGACTCGGCCGCGCGGAACGGTCATCCAGCCCGAGTGCACCCGCAAACTCGTCCGGCGCGCCTGTGACCGAGGCGAGCGGCTGTGCGGTGACAAACACGAACCGGATGACGTGCGGCAGCGCGATCGGCGGCTGCGTGCGCTGGTTCAGGCCGCCGCAGCAGCCGTCTATCAACGATCGGTAGCCCACCGCGAAGCCCGCCTGCACCGCGAGGGCGAACACGAGTGAGACCAGCGCGATCCCCCGTCTGCTCATCCGCATCCTGGTGAAAACGTGAGATCAGGCGCCGCGGCGCGGGCGGGGTTCGCAGGCCCGGCCGTCGCGGTCCCGGTCAAACCGGTGCGGATCGGGATCGCGCACGTCGTGGCGAACGCGGAACGGCTTGGGGCCACGCACGTCTGCGCAGTCCAGGTCCGGCGGCGGCGGCGCGATGCAGAAATCCGGATACGATGGATGACAGCGCTGCTCTCGCGCACCGCCCGCGCCCAGGAGCCCGAGCGCGAGCGCGCCCGCGGACAGCATCAACAGAGTTCGCATGTTTCTGGATCCGATGAAAGGCCCGCCGCGCGCGCGCACGGGAGCGC
>NZ_DASVTX010000420.1:0-2879 GCF_036387355.1 Longimicrobium sp. | reverse complement strand
CGCTGGAATACCTGGGCCGCCTGGACCACCAGGTGAAGATCCGCGGGTTCCGCATCGAACCGGGCGAGATCGAGTCCGTGCTGCGCCGGCACCCCGCCGTGCGCGACTGCGTGGTCGTGGTGCGCGAGGACGAGCCGGGCGACCCGCGGCTCGTGGCCTACGCCGCCGCGGACGGCGACGTGGACACCCTCCGGGCGCACGTGCGCGCCAGCCTTCCCGGCCACATGGTCCCCAGCGCCTTCGTGCTGCTGGACGCGCTGCCGCTTACCCCCAACGGCAAGCTGGACCGCAAGGCGCTGCCGGAGCCCGGATACACGCCCGCCGCGGCCTCGCTGCCCCCCCGCAACCAGCTGGAGCGCAGGGTGGCCGAGGCGTGGAAGGAAGTGCTGCGCGTGGCCGAAGTGGGGGTGTCGGACAACTTCTTCGACCTGGGCGGGAGCTCGCTTCTGCTGAGCCGTGTCTTTTCGCGGGTGCGCGAACTTCGCGCGGACCTGCGCATGGTGGACCTGTTCCGCTACCCCACGGTGGAGGCGCTGGCCGGCTACCTGGGCGCGGAAGAGACGGGCGCCGCGAGCGAGCTGGCCGACAGCCGGTCGCGGGCCGAAGAGCGCAGGAATTCCCGGCGCCGCGCCAGGAGCGGCTGAACCCATATGGCCCCGGGTTCCCGGATCTCCGCGTCACGGGCGAACCGTCCGTGCGCGGCCTGATCCGGGACCCGGGGCACTCGGAACGCGACGGAAATCACCACGCTGTGGACGCCGGGCCCGTGCGGCCCCCACCGGAAAACGACAGGGAAGTCATCATGGAGTTCGAAGACCGGCAGGACGAGATCGCGGTGGTGGGGATGAGCTGCCGCTTTCCCGGCGCGCGCGACCCGGCCGAGTACTGGCGGAACCTGTGCGAGGGGGTGGAGGCGATCCGCTTCTTCTCGAACGATGAGCTGCTGGCCGAGGGCACTTCTCCCGAGCTGCTGCGCCACCCGTCGTTCGTCCCCGCGCACGGGGCTCTGGGCGACCTGTTCGAGTTCGACGCCCCGTTCTTCGGCGTGAGCCAGCGGGAGGCCCAGGTGCTGGATCCGCAGCACCGTGTGTTTCTGCAGTGCGCCTGGAGCGCCCTCGAGGACGCAGGCGTGGACCCGGCGCGCTTCGGCGGCAGCATCGGCGTGTACGGCGGCTCCGGCTTCAGCCCCCACCTGTCGCACGTCATGCAGGACGAGGAGCTGGCCGCGCAGGTGCCCTGGGAGCTGGTCGTCTTCAGCAACGACAAGGATTTCCTTACGACGCGCGTGTCGTACAAGCTGGGGCTGCGGGGCCCCAGCGTGGCGGTGCAGACTGCGTGCAGCACCTCGCTGGTCGCCATTCACCTGGCGTGCCAGAGCCTGCTGAACCGCGAGTGCGACCTGGCGCTGGCCGGCGGCGCCACCATCTGGCCCCGGCTGGCCGCGGGATACGTGTACCACGAAGGCGGCATCAACTCCCCCGACGGCCGCGTCCGCACCTTCGACGCGCGCGGCGCGGGGATGGTGGTGGGCTCCGGAGCCGGGGTGGTGACGCTCAAGCGGATGGTGGACGCGCTGCGCGACGGCGACTCCATTCACGCCGTGGTCAAGGGCTCCGCCATCAACAACGACGGCGCGGGAAAGATCGGCTTTACCGCGCCCAGCGTGCAGGGGCAGGCACGGGCGGTCGCCGAGGCGGTGGCGCTGGCGGGCCTGGAGCCCCGCGACATCGGCTACGTGGAGGCGCACGGCACCGCGACCCCGCTCGGCGACCCGATCGAGGTCGCGGCCCTCAAGGAGGTGTTCGGCGGGTCCGCGGCCAGACACTCGGTGGCTCTGGGCGCGGTAAAGCCCAACGTGGGCCACCTGGACACCGCGGCGGGGGTCGCGGGCTTCATCAAGACCGTGCTGGCGGTAAAGCACGGCCTCGTGCCGCCCACGCTGCACTTTGAAACCCCCAACCCCGAAACCGGGCTTGACGACTCGCCCTTCTTCGTGAACGCCGCGCTGCGCCCGTGGGCCGGGAGCGACGGCGCGCCGCGGCGGGGCGGCGTCAGCTCCTTCGGCATCGGCGGCACCAACGTGCACGCCGTGCTGGAGGAGGCGCCCGCCCTTCCCGCCCTGCCCGCGACCGACGCCGCACAGCTCGTGGTGCTGAGCGCCAAGAGCCAGGCCGCGCTGGAACGGATGCGCGCCAACCTCGCCGCTCACCTGGCGCACAACCCGGACGTGCCCCTGGCCGACGTCGCCTTCACCCTGCAGGAAGGACGCGCCGCCCACGGCTACCGGTGGGCCGCGGCCGTCCGCGACGTGCAGGGGGCCGGGGCCGCGCTGGCCGCGCCCCCGCGGGGCACGGTCAGGCGCGCCGCCGACGGCCCGCCCGTCGCGTTCCTTTTTCCCGGCCAGGGGAGCCAGCACCCCGGGATGGCGGGCGAGCTGTACGCGCGGGAGCCGGTGTACCGCGCCGAACTGGACCGCTGCGCCGATGCGCTGGCGCCCCAGCTGGGAATGGACCTGCGCACGGCCCTCTTTCCCGCCCCGGGGGCGGAAGCCGAAGCCGCCGCGCTGCTGCAGGAAACGCGGCTTACGCAGCCCGCGCTGTTCGCCACCGAGTACGCGCTCGCAAAGCTGTGGATCAGCCGCGGCGTACACCCCGAGTCCATGCTGGGCCACAGCATCGGCGAGTACGTAGCGGCGTGCCTGGCCGGCGTGTTCACCCTCGACAACGCACTCACGCTGGTGGCCGCGCGCGGGCGGCTCATGCAGTCGCTTCCCGCGGGGGCCATGCTGGCCGTGCCCATGCCCGAGGCCCAGGTGGCCCCGCTCCTTCCCGCCGCCGTGTCGCTGGCCGCGGTGAACAGCGCCGCGCACTGCGTGGTGA
>NZ_DASVTX010000419.1:0-19428 GCF_036387355.1 Longimicrobium sp. | reverse complement strand
CGGCGCCGTTGGCAACAGCTGTATCGTTGCCTACGGCGCGCGAAGCCCGACCCGGAGCGCAGCGGAGGGGCACGCCCGGAACCGCAGTGCGGAGTTCTGAGTGCGGAGTGCGGAGTGCAGCGGACCAACCCACGCCTCGCCGATCGCCCACCGGCACGCCTCGTCCGCGCCGTCCGCGATCTTACGGCACCACCGTTGCGGCTGTAGGTTGCGCCCGGTCACGCGACCGTGCGCTGCATCCGCCACAACCCGAGTGCGAAGTGGACAGAATCTTCCGCAGGCTCTTCAAGCAGCACTTCGGCGCGCCGCCGGTGAGCGTCCTCGAGATCGCCGGGGACGGCTCCGCGCGCAAGATGGTGCGCCTGGTGGGCCCGAACATGGAAACCGCCGTGGGCGTGGTGGGGCCGGACCCGGACGAGAACCGCGCGTTCCTGGCGTTCACGCGCGCGTTCCGCTCCATCGACCTCCCCGTCCCCGAAGTGTACGCCGTGGACCGCAAGGCGGGCGTGTACATCGAGGAGGACCTGGGCGAAACCACGCTCTTCGACGCCGTGGGCCAGGCGCGCCAGGCAGACCCGGACGCGGACTTTCCCGCCGCCATGCTCCCCATCTACCGCCGCATCCTGGAGGTGCTCCCGCGCTTTCAGGTGGAGGGCGGGCAGGCGGTGGACTACTCGGTGGCGTATCCGCGTGCCGCGTTCGACCGCCAGTCGATCCTGTGGGACCTGAACTACTTCAAGTACCACTTCCTCAAGCTGGCGCACATTCCGTTCAACGAGGCGCGGCTGGAGAAGGACTTTCGCCGCTTCGCCACCTTTCTGCTGGGCGCCGACACGCGGCACTTCCTGTATCGCGACTTTCAGTCGCGCAACGTCATGGTGCGCGACGGCGAGCCCTGGTTCATCGACTACCAGGGCGGCCGCCGCGGCGCGCTGCAGTACGACGTGGCCTCGCTGCTGTACGACCCGAAGGTGGGGCTCACGGAGCCGCTGCGGGAGGAACTGCTGGAGCACTACCTGGGCGAGCTGGAGAAGCGGATGCCGGTGGACCGCGACCGCTTTCGCCAGCACCTGCGCGGCTACACCCTGGTCCGTATCCTTCAGGCGATGGGCGCGTACGGCTACCGCGGATTCTTTGAGCGCAAGCCGCGCTTTCTGCAGAGCGTGCCCCAGGCCATCCGCAACGTGGAGCGGCTGCTGGAAACCGGCTTCGTGCCCGTGGAACTGCCGGAGTTCCGCGCCGTGCTGGAGACCATCTGCGGCAGCACCACGCTGCGCAAGCGCCAGCCCGCGCCCAAGCCGGGACTCACCGTCTACACCGGCAGCTTCAGCTACAAGCGCGGCTACCCCGACGACGCGGGCGGCCACGGCGGCGGCTTTGTGTTCGACTGCCGCGCGGTGCACAACCCGGGGCGCTACTCGGAGTACGCCAGCCTGTGCGGCTGCGACGAGCCGGTCAAGGACTTTCTGGAAAGCCTTCCGGAGGTGGAGGACTTCTGGCTCCACGTGCGCGGTCTGGCCGAGCACCACGTGGGCGCCTGGCTTACGCGCGGCTTCAGCTCGCTGTCCGTGAACTTCGGGTGCACGGGCGGGCAGCACCGCTCGGTGTACTTCGCCGAGCGGCTGGCCGCGTACCTGCGCGCCAACTACCCGTCCGTGCACGTGGTGCTCACGCACCGCGAGCAGGACCACTGGCCCGACCGGGACCTGGCGATGGCGCAGATGGCCGGCGCCACGGCCGGCGCCACGGAACCCGCCTGATGGACGCCATGATTCTGGCGGCGGGGCTGGGCACGCGCCTGCGCCCGCTGACGGACCACACGCCCAAGGCGATGATCGAGGTGGGCGGCGTGCCCATGCTGGAGCGCGTGGCCCGCCGGCTGATCGCCGCCGGCGCGGACCGGCTGATCATCAACACGTCGTACCTGGCGGAGGTGATCGAGGACTACGTGCGCGCCCAGGACGGGTTCGGGGTGCCCGCCCTGTTCTCGCGCGAAGACCCGGGGCCGCTGGAGACGGGGGGCGCGCTGCTGGCCGCACGGCCCCTGTTCCGCGGGGATGCGCCGTTCTTTCTGCACAACGCCGACATCGCCACCGACCTGCCGCTGGACGCGCTGTACGCCGCGCACACGGCCGCGGGCGATCCGCTGGCCACGGTGGCCGTGCTGGACCGTCCGTCCACCCGCAAGCTGCTCTTTGACGACGACGGCCTGCTGGGCCGCGTGGACGAAGGCAAGGGGGTGGACCTGCGTGTGCGCCCCGCCCGCGGCCCCGTGGTCGCGCTCCCGTTCGCGGGGGTGCACGTGCTCGCCCCCCGCTTCCCCGCCCTGCTTACGGAAACGGGGGCGTTCAGCATCCTGGAGCCGTACCTGCGGCTTGCGGGCGCGGGGGAGCGCATTCTGCCCTACCGCGTGGACGGGAGCGCCTGGCTGGACATCGGCCGCCCCGAGCAGCTGGAAGCGGCGCGCCGCCGCTTTGCGGGTGCGTGAGCGGAACGCAGCTTGCGAAAGGTTTGCACAAGCTGAGATCCCGCGACTACGACGGAAGGACGACGATGACACGACGGGCGGCAACGTTGGGCGCGCTGTTTCTGCTGGCCGCATGCGGCGGCGGCGGCGGGGGACAGCAGGCGGAGGGCGGAGGAGCGGAGGTGCCGGTTTCCGACGCCACGCCCGGGGTGCAGCAGACCGGGGAGCCGGTGGGCGGGCCGGGCGACGCCGCGCCGAACATTCACTCCACCCGGACGCCGGACCAGATGATCGCCGCGGGGCAGCTTTCCCCGGTGAACAACTCCGGGGTGCGCGGCGGGGTGAACATGCGCGGCATCGGCGAGCAGACGGAGGTGTCCATGAACGTCAGCGGCGTGCCGCAGGGGCAGCAGGTGCAGGCGGCCCTGGTGCAGGGCGCGTGCGGAACGGCGGGCACCTCCGTGGCGGAAATCGGCCCGCTGACGGTGGGCGCGGGCGGGGTCGCCTCCGTCACCGACACCGTCCCGCTGCCGCCGGCCACGGTAATGAGCGGCGCGCATTCGCTGATCGTGAAGGGGCAGAACGCCGGCCCGGCCACCCCGGCGCTGGCCTGCTCGCCCATCCCCAAGTCGGAGCCCATGCTGCCGACGTCCTGACCGGGATCAGATTGGACGACAGAGACGCCGTGCGGCTGCCAGCCGTGCGGCTTTTCTGTTCACAGCTCCAGGACGGCGAATCCCTCCTGCTCCGCCGCGCGGCACTGGCGGATGTCCGCGCTCACGAAGATGAACGGCACTCCGGCTTCCACCTGCTCACGCGCGACCAGCGCCGCCGCGATGTGCACGGCGTCCGCCCCTCGCACCCTCCGCCGGTCGACGACATCCGCCGCCAGCGGCATGCAGCCGCTCGACGCAATCCGGACCCCTGGTTTCTTGGCCAGCATCTGTGAGCGGACTTCCGGAAGCGTGCGCCTGTATGCGGCCGGACTGAGTCCCCGACGGGAAGCATTGGGCCCGTTCGCGATCTGCTGCAGCGCCGAAACGGTTTCAGGCAGAGCCAGGTCGCAGATGCAGATCTTGGCACGCGGGGGCTGTGCGTTGGCGCCCCTCAGGAGTTCCTTCACGGTCTCGGATCCTGGTTCCACGACGTACAGGCGCACGACGGCCGAAGACTCCAGAAAGTACACCTTCATAGCGTCCCCGTGTTGCGGAGCTCCATGAACATCGCGCTGACCTCGTCCTCCGTGAAGGGAAGGAATCTCAGGGCATCCCAGTCGATCGGATTGTCGGATTCCTGCCCGGGCACAAGAATCCCTTCTGCTTCCAGCCTCTTCTCCCAGGCATCCCAGTCGATTTCCGGTGCGTTCCCGGCCGATTCCGGTTCCGGTTGTACCTCGGACATACGAAAACTCCCGTGTTCAAGGGTTGCGGAGCTGATGCGCCGCTTTCTGGTTCGGTTCCACCTCGGCGGAACGCACGCCGGCGGGCCAGTCGATCCTGTGCAGCTTCAGAGCTTTCCCGTGTTGCGCAGCTCCATGAACATGGCGCTGACCTCATCCGCAGTGAACGGCAGAAACTCCAGCGCGTCCCAGTCGATCGGCGTCTTGGATTCATGCCCGCGCACCAGGATTCCTTCTTCTTCCAACCTCTTTCGCCGAGCATCCCAGTCGATCTCGGGCTCGTCCCCGGCCGCTTCGGATTCCGGTGATACGTCGGACATGTGAACCTCCGGCGTGAGAGAAGATTCGGCGCTGATCGCCAGAACGGGCCGGGCAGACCCGCGCGCACCGTCCACTCACCAAGATAAAACGTTCACTCTGAACGTCCAATACCGCGAGCCGCCACCGTGCGGACCCGTTTCCCGACAGACGAACAAGCACAATCCGCACAGCGCCGGGAGCGGGGCGGAATCGCGCTGCGCGACATAAGAAAACCGCCGCCCGGGGGAACCGGGCGGCGGTCGTCGTGATCGTGCGGCGGAGGGGTCAGCCGCCCGGGAACGGGGGCGGGGCGGTGACCACCAGGCCGGAGCGGTTCACCCGCGGCTGCGCCAGGGTGACGGCTTCGTCTTCCCTGCGCTCGCGGTTGGTCCAGCGAAAGTACACGGCGGTGATGGCCAGCCAGAGCGTGAGCCCGCCCGGCACCCACATGATCACCCCGCCCAGCCGCTGGTCCTCCAGCGCCGACAGCGCGGGGATGAGCCGCGGGGCCTCCACGTACCAGCTGTACAGCTCGCTCTGCGAGAAGGTGATGAGCGCGGCGGAGACCATCATGGGAATCCCCACCAGGAACAGGTACACCATCTGGAGCACGGGCGCCACGCGCGGAAGCTCCGGCAGCGGGCTCATGACCGGCCACCACATGATCGTCCCCGTCACCATGATCATCAGGTGCATGGTGATGTGGACGTTGTGGTTGCGCATCATCAGGTCGTACGGACCCGGAAAGTGCCAGGCCAGAAAGATGATGTTGTTGAGCGCGAACGCCACCAGCGGAAAGGTGAGCGCGCGGGCAATGCGCCGCCCCCACGTGCGCCGCACCAGCGGGCGCAGCAGCCAGTCCGGCGTGCCGTACAGCAGAAAGGGCGGCATCATCAGGATCAGCACCAGGTGCTGAACCATGTGCGCGCTGAACAGAAAGTAGTCGCTCAGCTCGTGCAGGGGGCCCTGCAGCGAGGCGAACATCATCACCAGGCCAAAGGCGAACGACGCCACCTTCCGGCCCGGCACCGGCGACGACCCCGCGAAGCGGTGCCGCAGCGGCCCGATGGCCAGAAAGTAGGCGCCCGCCATGAGCAGCCACCCCGCCATGAAGCTGGGGTAGACCTTCCATTCACTCCAGGAAAAGGTCTCGCCCCCGTGCAGAAGGGCGAGACCCAGAACCGCAGACTGCATTGCAGAACCTCGTACCGCGGTGAGGTCAGTGCGGCGTCGGCGCCGCCTCGCCCGTGCTGGGCGTGGTGGGCGCCGTGGGGTTGCCGCTGGGCGCTGTGGAGGTGCCGTGCACCGACTCGTTGTTGGTCAGCGTTCCGTGCCCCGGGTACCGGGTGGCCGTTCCGTGCAGAATGTGGAACAGCATGATCATGCTGCCGATGACCAGGATCGCGAGCGCCGCCGGAAACAGGAATACCCCGGTGAACAGCTTGTGATCGAACTTGAGGTGCATGTAGTACGCGACCACCAGAACGAACTTGGCCGCCGACAGCACCAGGATGATGGTGGCGGCCGCGCCGCTCCCCAGGGTGCCGTTCGTTTCGCCCAGGTACCCCAGCACTTCCAGACCGGTGAGCACCAGCAGAATGGCGCCGATGATCAGGTAGAAGCGGTTGGTGGGGTGCGCGTGCGCCCCGTGGGCCATCTCGTGCGTTTCGCTGCTCATGCTCGCTTACTTGATCAGGTACACGAGGGGAAAGATCACGATCCAGATCACGTCCACGAAGTGCCAGTACAGGCCGGCCAGCTCCACGTTGAGCGACTTTTCCGGCCCGATGCGGCCCCGGTACGCCATCCACGCCAGCGTCATGAGGTACAGCACGCCCGCCGTTACGTGGGCGCCGTGAAAGCCCGTGAGCAGGTAGAAGCTGCTGCTGAACAGGCTGGTGCCCAGCGACAGCCCCTCGTGGTAGAAGTGCGTGAACTCGTAGACCTGGCACCCCAGAAAGATGCTGCCGCCAAAGGCCGTCAGGAACAGCCACAGGGCGCTCTTCATCCGCTCGCCGCGCTGCGTGTAGTTCAGCGCCAGCACCATGGCCACCGAACTCATCAGCAGAATGAAGGTGCTGACGGTGGTGAGCGGCAGGTTGAAGATGCCGTGCCCCGGGTTCACGCAGGGCACGCCCTTCCAGCAGTCGCCGTGCGGCGTGGGCCCGCTGATGCTGTTGCCCTTGTACGCCATGTACGTGGCGATCAGCGAGCCGAACAGAAGGCACTCCGAGCCGATGAAGCCCCAGAAGGCCAGCTTGCGGTTGTCGAGGCCGGTGCTGGTGTCCAGGTGGGCCGGGTTGGCCTCGTGCGCGCTCAGCGCATGCGAATGGTCCATGGTCCTGTGTCGAAAGAAAGGACAGCGTTCGGTAATGCGGTGCTCAACAGCGAGTGCTCAGTGCCCGGGTACAAGTGCCCAGTGCACAGTGCCCAGGCGCCCGGTGGCGGTCCGCGGCCCGTTTAGGGGCACTCGGCACCGGGCACTTCCCGTTCGCTCAGTGCTCGTGGCTGTGCCCCGGCTCAAAGGCCCAGGCGTAGATGGCCACCACCGTGAGCAGCGCGCCCGCGGGGGTCATGTACCACAGGTTGTGCAGCGCGCCCTCCATGTGGCGGAACAGCAGGCCGATGAAGATCATCGAGATGCCGGCCGCCAGAATGATGGGCCAGTACGACGGGGGCGGCAGGTGAATCGCCTGGTCGGGCGACATCTTGTTCACGTCCGACTCCGGATCGGCCACCTCGCCCACCTTGTGCCCCAGCAGCGTCACCTGCTCCGTTTCTTCTTCCGTGCGGCCGCGCGGAATGCCGGCCTGCCGCCCCGCGTCGCCCTCCCACAGGGGCATGCGCGAGTGCACCACCGGAATGCGGGCGAAGTTGTACACCGGCGGCGGCGACGGAATGGACCACTCCAGCGTGGCCGCGCCCCACGGGTTCGCGCCCGCCTTGCGCCCGAACTTCCACGACAGCGCCAGGTTCACGGCGAACACCAGGGTGCCCAGCGCCAGGATGAACGAGCCCGCCGAGATCAGGGCGTTCATCTCGTTGAAGCCCATGTTGTCGCCGTACGTGAAGATGCGGCGCGGCATGCCCAGCATCCCCAGAAAGTGCATGGGAAAGAAGGTGATGTTCATGCCGATCAGGGTGAGCCAGAAGTGCGCCTGCCCCGCCCGCTCGCTCAGCAGCCGGCCGAACACCTTGGGGTACCAGTAGTAGATCCCCGACCAGAGCCCCAGCACCGTGCCGCCGAAGAACACGTAGTGGATGTGCGCCACCACGAAGTAGGTGTCGGTCTGCTGCAGGTCGCTGGGGGCCGCGGCGTGCATCACGCCCGAAATGCCGCCCACCGTGAACATGGCCAGGAAGGCCAGCGAGAACAGCATGGCCGTGGTAAAGCGGATGCTGCCGCCCCACAGCGTGCCCAGCCAGTTGAAGATCTTGATGCCCGTGGGAATGGCGATGAGCATCGTGGACAGCGCGAAGAAGCTGTCGGCGATGGGGCCCATGCCCGTGGCGAACATGTGGTGGCTCCACACGCCCCACCCCAGCCAGCCGATCAGCACCCCCGAGAACACCATGACGTTGTAGCCGAACAGCGGCTTGCGGCTGAAGGTGGGGATCACCTCCGACACCATGCCCATGATGGGCAGGATGAGGATGTACACCTCGGGGTGGCCGAACATCCAGAACAGGTGCTGCCACAGCAGCGGGTCGGCGCCCTTGTTGATGTCGTAGAAGGCGCTGCCGAACACGCGGTCAAACATCAGCTCGGTCACGGCGATGGTGAACACCGCCATCGCCGTCACGATCAGCACGTTGGTGATCAGCGTCATCCAGGTGAAGATCGGCATGCGCATGAGCCGCATTCCCGGCGCGCGCATGTTCACGATCGTCACGATGAAGTTGAGCGACGCCAGGATGGACGACAGACCCAGGATCTGCAGGCCCAGGACGTAGAAGTCCATGTTGAGCCCGGGCGAGAACTGCCGGGTGGTGATGGGCGCGTAGGCGAACCACCCGGAGTTGGGGCCCACCTGCAGCAGCATGCCGGTGTTGAAGAAGAGCACGCCGAACAGGTAGATCCAGTACGACAGCGCGTTCAAGCGCGGGAACGCCACGTCGCGCGCGCCGATCTGCAGCGGCACCATGTAGTTGAACAGCGCCGCCGTAAGCGGCATCAGCGCGCCGAAGATCATGGTCAGCGCGTGCACCGTGAACAGCTGGTTGTACAGGTCGGCGCTGACGAAGTCGTTGTTGGGCACGGCGAGCTGCACCCGGATCAGCAGCGCCTCCAGGCCGCCGACCAGGAAGAAGAAGAACGCCGTGGCGCCGTACAGAATGCCGATGCGCTTGTGGTCGACCGTGGTGATCCAGCTCCACAGCCCCCGGGGCTCGGGGTGGGCGGCGGCGAGGCTGTGCGGGGCCGCCACCGTAGCGGTTGATGCCATTCCTACTCCATCGGGTTCGGGGCGCCGGTGTGGCCCGGGCGCCTGATCACGGAAGCGCGCCCCCGGTGGCCGGGGGCGGGCGTATCTGCCGCGGTGCCGCGCCTACTGCAGGCTCTGCAGGTAGGCCACGATGTACGTAATCTGCTCTTCGGTGAGGCCGTTGGGGATGTCGCCGCCCAGCTGCGGCATCTTGGACCCCGGCTTTACCGACGGCGCGTTGCGGACCCACTGGCGCAGGTTTTCCGCGTTGTTCTCCAGGATCCCCGCGGCCAGCGTGCGCCGGCGGCCAAAGTGCGTGAGCACCGGGCCGGTGCGCCCCACCATGGGGGTTCCCTTGATTACGTGGCACCCCGCGCAGACGCCCTGCGTCACCAGCTTCTTGCCCACGGCCACGGCCGAGGCGCTGTCGGTGGGCTCCACGGCCGGGCGCGCCTCGTTCTCCAGCCACTGGCGGAAGCCTTCGGGCGTGTGGGCGATGAGCCGCATCTTCATGAGCGCGTGGCTGTCGCCGCAGAACTCGGCGCACTGGCCCATGTACACGCCCGGCTCGCGCGGGGTGAAGATGAGCCGGTTGACGCGGTTGGTGATCAGGTCGCGCTTGCCCGCCATCTGCGGCACCCAGAAGGAGTGCAGCACGTTGTCGCTTTCCAGCAGCAGCTGAACGGGCTGCCCCACGGGAACGTGGATTTCGTTGGCGGTGACGATGGTGTCCTTGCCCACCGGGTACTGGAACTCCCACCACCACTGCTTGCCGATCACCCGCACGTTGAGCGCGTTGGCCGGCGGCTCGGGCTGGGTGATGAAGATGGCGCGCACGGTGAACACCGCGATCACCGCCACGATCAGGGCGGGAAGCAGGGTCCACGCGATTTCGAGCGTGGTGTTGCCGTGGAACTGCTGCGCCTCGGGCCCGCCCGGGCGGTAGCGGAACTTCCACAGGATCCAGGCCATCAGGCCGAAGGTCAGCAGGCCGACCGCGATGCCCATCCACATGGTGAGGTGGAACAGGAACATCTGCTCCTCCGCCATTTCGGTGGCGGGGGCAAAGGTCGACTGCGGAAAGCGCGTCAGGTGGTCGTCCCCGCAGGCCGCGGCCACGACGAGCAGCAGGGGGAGCAGCGCGGGGAGGCCGCTGCGCAGCGCCCGTCCGGGGCGCAGCCGGCGGAGGGACCCGGCGGCGGTCAGAACTGACTTCATCGGCTGTGGGTGTTCGGCGTTCTGCAAGGGTCCAGCGAGCCGGGACGCGCGGGCGCGCGAGCCGTGCGCAGGGCGGCGGCCCGGACCGGGCGCCATAATACGCCGCCCCTCCGGCGCGCGCCAGTATCCGCGCGGGCTTCCCGGCGCGGGGGCGCACCCTTCCATGTTGGGCGGGAATGTAAGGAGGCTCCGGTGCGGTGTATGTCGGGAAAGCGCCTACAAACGTAGTGCTAGGAGGGAAGTGCGGAGTGCGGAGTGCGGAGTGGCCAGTGCCCAGGGACGAGTGCCCAGTGACCAGGGCCCAGTGCCCGGACTCAGCGCTCAGCACTCAGCACTTCCCCTCCCGCACTTCCCTTTCGCTCTCCGCCCGCGCCGATGGTATCTTCCGGGCTCCATCGCGCACTCCGGACCCGGGTTCATGGCACAGGCTCGCACTCACGTAGGCCAGCGGCGGCGGTCGCTCACCGAGGGACGCCCCACCCTTCGCGAGCGGCTGCGCGCCATGCGCAACCTTCCCCCATTCGTGCGCATGGTGTGGCGCACGCACCGCGGCTACGTGTTGGGCATCGCCGCGCTGCGCCTGCTGCGCGCGTTCGTCCCCATCGCCACGCTCTGGATCGGCAAGCTGATCGTGGACGAGGTGGTGGCCGCCTCGCGCGCCGGCACGCCGGACTGGAACCGCATCGCCTCCCTGGTCGCGCTGGAGTTCGGCATCGTGGTGGTGGGCGAAATGGCGGCCCGCGGGGGCACGCTGCTGGAAAGCCTGCTGGGCGACCTGTTCAGCAACCGCCTGAGCGTGCAGCTGATGGAGCACGCCGCCGAGCTGGACCTGCAGCACTTCGAGGATCCGGAGTTCTACGACCGCCTGGAGCGCGCGCGCCGGCAGACGGTGGGACGCATCGCCCTGCTCGCGCAGATGTTCGGGCTGGCGCAGGACGCGGTCACGCTGCTCACGCTCATCGGCACGCTGCTCGCCTTTTCTCCCGTGCTCTTCGTGCTGCTGGTGCTGGCGGTGCTGCCTTCCTTCCTGGGCGAGACGCACTTTGCCTCGCTGGGCTACTCGCTGCTGTACCAGTGGACGCCGGAGCGGCGGCGGCTGGACTACTATCGGATGATCGGCGCGTCGGACAAGACGGCCAAGGAGGTGAAGCTCTTTGGCCTCGCGCCCTTTCTGATCGAGCAGTACCGCGTTCTGTCTGACCAGTTCTACGCCGCCAACCGCCGCCTGGCCATCCGCCGCAGCCTGGTGAGCACGGCACTCACCATCGTCTCCACCCTGGGATACTACGCGGCCTACGGCACCATCGTGTACCGCACGGTGCTGGGGCGGCTCACGCTGGGCGACCTTACGCTGCTGGCGGGGACGTTCTCGCGCTCGCGCGACCTCATCCAGCGCATGCTGCTGTCCACCACGGACCTGTACGAACAGGCGCTGTACCTGGACGATCTGTTCACCTTTCTGGCCATGCGGCCCACCATCCGCAGGCCGGAGGCGGCGCTCCCGTTCCCGCGGCCCATACGCCAGGGCTTCGAGTTCCGCGACGTGTGGTTCCGCTACCCGGCCACGGGCGACGACGCCGGTGCGCCGGCGGACCCGCCTTCGGACGATCCGTCGTGGGTGCTGCGCGGCGTGTCGCTGCGCATTGCGCCGGGCGAGCGGCTGGCGCTGGTGGGCGAGAACGGTGCGGGTAAGACGACTATCACCAAGCTGCTCACGCGCCTGTACGAGCCCACGCGGGGGACGCTGCTGCTGGACGGGCACCCGCTGGGCGTGTACGACCCGGCGGAGCTGTACGACCAGGCGGGCGTCATCTTCCAGGACTTCGTGCGCTACGACATGACCGCGGAGGAGAACATCGCGGTCGGCCGCATCGGCGAGCTGGCGGGCAAGGGAGACGCCGAGCACCCGCGCGTGGTGGATGCCGCGCGGCGCTCGCTCGCCTCGGACGTGGTGGAAGCGCTCCCCGCGCGCTACCGGCAGATGCTGGGGCGCCGCTTCGAGGGCGGGGTGGACCTGTCTGGCGGACAGTGGCAGAAGGTGGCGCTCGGCCGCGCCTACATGCGTGATGCGCAGCTCCTCATCCTCGATGAACCCACCGCGGCCCTGGACGCGCGCGCGGAATACGAGGTGTTCCAGCGCTTCTCGGAACTGACGGAGGAGAAGATGGCGATCCTGATCTCGCACCGCTTCTCTACCGTGCGCATGGCGGACCGCATCATCGTGCTGGAGCACGGCCGCGTGCTGGAGGAGGGCACGCACGACGAACTGCTGGCTCTCGGCGGCCGCTACGCCGAGCTCTTCAACCTGCAGGCCGCGGGATACCGATGACGGATTCGCCTCTCGCCAACGACGACCTGCGCGCCGCGCTGGAGGAGGCGTGGCAGTCCGACGGCGAGCACGTGGAGCGGATGACGCTTTCCGCAGCCGTAATCTCCGCCGCGCTGGAACGGTCGGCCATGCGCGCCACCCTGGTCGGAGGTGGAGCCCTCGAGTTCTACGTTCCGGCCGGATACCAGACGAGCGACCTGGATTTCGTTGTGGAAAGCGGAACTCGGGAGCGGATTCACCAGGTGCTCACATCTCTCGGGCTCCTGAAGAACGGGCGGCACTGGATCCGAGCCGATCTGTTCGTGGAAGTTCCCGGCAACTCCATGACGGAGCCGGTGAGCGAGTTTTCGATTGGTGATTTCACGCTGCGCATTATCCGCCGCGAGGCTCTGCTGGCGGAGCGGATCGTCGGCTACCGGTACTGGAAGTACTGGGCGTACGGCCAGCAGTCCATCGAACTCCTGCAGTCGTTCAGGTCGTCGATGGACGAGGAACTGTTGCGCGGCATGCTGCGGGCGGAAGGTGCGGAAGACACGCTGAGCCTGCTGCTCGGGTTTCTGGATTCCGGATCGCCGCTCACGACCGAGGCTCTTGATCGGCTCTGGCATGCCCACTACCGTTAAGGCCATGAGCATCAAGGACATCGACCTTTCCGAACTGCGGGCGATGTGGGAGCGGAGCCGCGCCGCGGTGGCCGAACTGCGCGCCCGCACCGATCCCACGGGGATGACGCGGCCGGCGCGGGACCCGGACGAGCGCGAGTTCCTTCGGCAGCACGGCGGGCTGGGGCCGTTCGTGGAAAAGGACGAGCCGGGCTGGCGCGAGTGGCGCAACCGCGGCAATACGCTGGACTGACCGATGGGAGGGCGGGGCTGCTGAGGCGGTCCCGCCCTTTTCTCATCATCCCGGCGAATCACGAGTACATCCCCCTTGCCGGAAACGTCTGTCTACCATATCGTGTTATGCACGATTACTTGCCTAACCGGGGCTGCCGATGGATCTGAACGCGTGGAAGTCGCAGTTGCGGAAGGGCGCGGCCGAGCTGGCGGTGCTCGCCACGCTGGACCGCCACGAGAGCTACGGGCTGGACCTGCTGGACCGCATCCATGCGTCCGGCGGGCTGGAGCTGAGCGAAGGCTCCATTTATCCACTGCTGAACCGGCTGCAGAAGGAAGGCAAGATCCGCGGCCGGTGGGTGGAAGACCCCGAGGCCGCGCATCCCCGCAAGTACTACGCGGTTACGGACGAGGGGCGCGCGCTGCTGGCGGAGATGCTGGCCGAGTGGACGCAGTTCGAGGCGGGAATGCGGCAGATCCTGGGCGCGGAGGCGGTCCGTGAGCCGCGCTGAGGCATCCGGCCGGCTGGACGCCTACCTCGCCCGGCTGGACGCGGCGCTGGCGGACGTTCCCGCCGAGGAGCGCCGCGACATCCTGCTGGAAACGCGCGGCCACGTGCTGGAGCAGACCGGTCGCACGAATCGCGGCGTGGACGCCGTCCTTGCGGAACTGGGCGCGCCCGAGGAGTACGCGCGCCGCTTCCGTCCCGGGCAGGACGACGCGGAAGAGGCGGCGGCCGCGGACGAGCCGGCGCCCCGCCCCGGCGCCCTGCACGACCTGGCGCGGCTGGCCACGGGGGGGTGGAAGACGCTTCCCCTGCTGTTCGTGGTCGCGTTCTGGTACGCCATCGCGCTGATGTGGCTGTGTGTCGCCGTGCTCAAGCTCCTGGCGCCCAGCACGGTGGGGTACTGGATGACGGGGCCGGAAGGGCACCGCCGGTTCAGCTTCATCGGCATCAGCCCGGAGCCGCGGCCGGGGACGGAGGTGGTGGGATACGCGCTGGTGCCCATCGCGCTGCTGCTCGCCCTCGTCATCCACTTCGCCGTGTCGCGCGGGCTGCGGATGCTGTACGCGCGCTGGCCGGAACCGGGAACGCGCGGAGAGCGGACGTGATCCCGAACCATCCGGAGCGCGACGCGGCGCTGGAGCAGTACCTGTCCCGCCTGGAGGCCGAGCTTTCCACCCTCCCTGAACCTGAGCGGCGCGACATCCTGCTGGAGATGCGCAGCCACGTGCTGGACGGCACCCGGCGCCCGCCAGCCCGCACGGTGACGCAGGTGCTGGCGGAACTGGGCCCGGCGCAGGTGTACGCCCGCCAGTTCCTCGCGCCTCGAACGGAATGGCCGCGCCCCGGACTGATCGCGCGGCTGGCCGGGCGGCGGTGGATGGGGGTCGTGCTGCTGCTCCCGGTGGTGGCCGCGTATTCCGTGGCGGTGTTCGCCGTGCTGCTCGCGGTCAACAAGATGCTGGAGCCGGCGAACACGGGCCTCTGGATGCACGACCCCGGCGAGCCCTTTCAGCTGCAGCTGGTGGCCAGCGACCCCGGGCCGCGGGCGGGGCGCGAGGTGCTTGGCATGTGGCTCGTTCCCATGATGCTGGCCCTCGCGCTCGGCGTGCACCTGGCCGTGCGCGCGGTGCTCCGGCGGCTGCTGCGCCCGCGCTGACGCTCTGCGGCGGCGCCGACCTCCCCGGAGTACGGTGTATCCGGATCGTGTGTCAGTTTCACGACACACCCGGCGGAGAGATCGACGGCGCTCAAGCGCATCTTCTTCCATCGCAAAGACTTGCCGTGATCCACGGGATTGGCACTCTCGTCGCATTGGCGGTGTGCCGCGCCGGATGAACACACGGCGTACGGACCGCGGCCCATCCATCGTGTCCGGTTCCGCACCGCTCTCCATCGTCAGATCTTTCCCACCGAATCCCCTGTTCATCCACATGATCGTGAAATTTCTCGGCGCGGCCGCGATGATGGCCGCTCTGGCGACCGCCGGCACCGCGCAGGCGCAGAACGGCGCCGCGCGCGGACAGGCCCGCACGGCCGCCGCGGACTCGGCGGGCGCGCACGCCGCCGCGACCGGCTTTCTGGCCGCCTTCGACTCGCTGCAGTGGGAGCGGTTCAGCGGCTACATGGCCGACGACGTGACGATGTTCTTTCCGTTCGGCGACACGCCCGCCCGCGTGGATGGCCGCGCGGCGGTGGAGGCGCGCTTTCGCACCTTCTTTGAAGGCGCGCGTGCGGCCTACGCGCGCTCCGGCCGCCCGGGCGAGCCGCGGCTGGGGATCGTTCCGCAGAAGCTGCGCATTCAGATGGCGGGCGACGTGAGCATCGTCAGCTTTGAGCTGGGGACGGCCAACCCGTCGCGCCGTTCGCTCGTGTTCCAGCGGCGCGGCGACGGGTGGAAGCTGATCCACTGGCACGCATCGCCGTCCCCGCAGCCGGCCCGCCCCGCGCAGGCCGACTCCACGGCGCGCCCCGGGAACTGAAACTCGCCGGCGGCCCGGCGCGTACCCGGAGCCGCCCCCTCCCACTTCTTACGAGCATTCTCCCCATGCTTTTGAACATCGCCCTCGCCGCGCTGCTGCAGAGCACGCCCGTGGCGCAGGACACGACCGCCGCGTACGCCGACGCGGGCACGCGCCAGCTGGTGGCCGCGGCCCGCGACCGCCGCGCCCGCGTGGAGCGCACCATCGACGCCTATCAGGTCACCGCCAAGCAGCGGGCCCACGTGGGCGTGGAAGCGCTCTCGCGCAACCGCACCCTGTTTGGCCAGGAGATCGCCGTCGGCATCAGCTGGCGCCGCGGACAGCCGGGCACCGTGCGCGTGCTGGGCGCCCGCGAATCGTCGCCCAGCACCTCCACCGGCCTTCAGCTTCCCGGCAACCTGCGCGGCGACGGGCCCGACATGGCCTTTGACCCCGACAAGCTGCAGCTGGACATCTTTTCGTTCGGCGTCGGCTCGCGCGTGGACACCGACAGCGGCACCGCCCGGCCCATGCCGGACAGCGTGCGGGAGGGAGTGCACGCGGTCCGCGACAGCACCGGCAAGAAGACCGGGACCAGCGTGAACGTGAGCCTGGAGCCCATCGATCCGCTGAGCGCCGGAAGCGAGGCGCACTACCGCTTCCGCTCCGGCGACACCACCACGGTGCGGCTCCCCGACGGCACGCGGCTGCAGATGGTGCAACTGGAGATCATTCCGCGGCGGCGCGAGTTCAACCTGCTGCGCGGAACGCTGTGGATCGACATGCAGTCGCACGGGGTCGTGCGCAGCGTAATGACCACGGCGCGCCCGTTCGATCTGCAGCGCGACGTGGAGGACATCCCGGGGTTTCTGGGGATGGCGGGCGGCGTGCGCGCGACGGTGCGGTACGTGACGGTGGAGTACGCGCTGACGCAGAACCGGTTCTGGCTGCCGCGGCTGATGGCGGTGGACATGGAGGCCAACATCGGCATGCTGGCCGGCCTTCCCGTCCGTTTTGAGCGCAGCTACGAGAACTACCAGGTCACCGCCAGCGCCACGCCGGAGCGTGCGCCGCTGGAGGCCGTGGTGGCGCGCCGCGACACGGCGGGAATGCGCGTGTGCCGTGAGCAGGCCAAGGCCGTGCAGGGCGCCTGCATGTGCAGCAACGGCGCGTGCAGCGTGTGGAACGTGGAGATCCCCACGGACACGGCCGCGCTGCTGGCCAGCGCCGACCTTCCCCCGCCGCTGGTGAACGGGAGCAGCCGGCTGATCACGGGCGAAGAGGTGGAGTCGCTGGCCCGCGTGCTGGTTCCCGGTTTTGGCGATGCCATGCCGGAGCTGCATACGGAGATCGCCAGCCTGCGCATGCTGCGCTACAACCGGGTGGAGGCGCTTTCCGTGGGCGCCCGCGCGGACGTGGAGTACGGGCCGCTGACGGTGGACGGCGAATTCCGCATCGGCCTGGCGGACCGCGAGCCCAAGGCGGAGCTGGGTGTCACCCGGCAGACGGCAATCTGGAACACGCGCCTGGCGGGCTACCGGCGGCTGGTGCCGTTCGACCCCAACTCCCGCGCGCTGGGAATGGGCAACTCGCTGAGCGCCCTGCTGCTGGGGCGCGATGAATACGACTACTTCCTGGCCAGCGGCGCGGAGCTCACCGGCACGCCCATCCGCACCGGCGCGTGGACGTACAACTGGCGCCTGTTCGGCGAGCACCAGCACCCCACCACACGCAACACCAAAGTCACGCTGGGACAGGTGTGGGACGGCGGCGACGCGTTCCGCGAGGTGCGCCCGGCGGCGCGCGCGGACCAGTTCGGCGCCGGCCTCGGGCTGCGCCGCGACTTTGGCTCGGACCGCAGCCCGGCGCGGCTGACGACGGGCATTGGCCTGGAGGCGCAGACGGGCACCTTCGAGTTCGGGCGCGGGCAGGCGTTCGCGCGGCTGGCGTCGCCGCTGGGCGGCCGGCTGGCCCTGGCGCTGGAAGGCGCGGCCGGCACCACGACGGGCGACGTGCCGCTGCAGGGGCTGTGGTACCTGGGCGGAACCACGACGGTGCGCGGCTACGAGGGCGCGCTCGCGGGCGGCGAATCGTTCTGGCGCGCCCGCGCCGAGCTGGCGACGCCGACCCCCGCCGCGCGGCTGGTCCTGTTCAGCGACGCCGGCTGGGTGGGCGCGCGCGACGCCTGGCGCGGGGACCCGTCGCTGCTCTCCGCCGGCATCGGCGCCAGCCTGCTGGACGGGCTGATTCGCCTGGACCTGTCGCGCGCCATCCGCGAGCCCAAGGGCTGGCGCGTGGACCTGTATCTGGACGCCGCGCTGTAGTCCGCCGTGGTTGGGATGGACGGCGCCCGGCGCCGTCCATCCCCGGAAGCCGCCCCACACCGGGCGGTTTCTTCCGGACCACTTGCCTTGCTATACACGATCAGATGCGTTGCCCAGCATCCACCCTGGACGCCACCCTCCGTGATCCACACAAGGGAGCGGCCGTCCCGGGGGATGCGGATCGACACTTTTCGGCGCCGGCTTCCCGGCTGGGCGGCGCCGATTCCATCCACCAGCCGTACCGACACTTCTTTCCATCGAGATGAAGATGACCAGCATCGCCCGTTCCGCCGCCGCCGTCCTGATGACCGCGGCCCTTTCCGCCTGCGCCACCGCGCCGGCCGCCGAAACCACCCCGTCTACGACCGCGGGGTCACCCGCCGCGGCGTTCGACGCGGCGGGCACGTACGACTTCAATACGCAGGTGGGCGGGCAGTCCGTGGACGGCGTCGTCCGTCTGGCGCGCAACGCGAACGGCGGGTGGGGCGGCTCCGTATCCTCGCCCGTGACGGGAGAAATGCCGGTGCGCGCCGTCGCCGTGGAAGGGAACCGGGTCCGGGTGACCGCGTCCGGCAACCAGGGCGACCTGGTGCTGAACCTGGACGTCGCCGGCACGCGCGTGTCCGGCAACTGGTCGTACGCCGGCCAGGGCGGCGCGCTTACGGGCAGCCGCCGCTGATCCAGCGATGGCGGGTCGCGGGTGGACGCCGGCCGTCCACCCGCGGCCCGTCATCATCCTCTCCCGCTTTCCTTCCGATCACGGCCGCGCGCTCACCGAGCCGGCGCCGGTCCGCAATCCCATGGAGCCGTTCTGATGATGCAGTCCCTTTCCCGCCGCCGGCGCGCTTTCGTGCTCCGGGCGCTCACGCTAGCCGCGCTGATGGCCGCCGCGCCGCACGCGGGCGCGCAGCCCGACTCCGCCCTCGCCGCAAGGATCGAGCAGGCGCGGGGGCTGGCGCGCGCGCTCCTGGCGAGCGACACGCTGCCGGGGCTCTCCGTCGCGGTCGGGGTGGACGGGGAGATCGTCTGGGCGGAGGGATTCGGGTGGGCGGACGTGGAGCAGCGCCGGCCCGTGACGCCCGCGACGCAGTTCCGCGTGGGGAGCACGGCCAAGGCGCTCACCTCGGCCGCCGTGGGGCTGCTGCACCAGCGCGGGCGGCTGGCCGTGGACGCCCCCGTGCGGGACGTGGTTCCGGAGTTCGCGGAAAAGCCCTGGCCCGTGACGCTGCGCCAGTTGATGGGCCACACGTCCGGAATCCGCCACTACCGCACGGTGGACGAGATGATGAGCCGCACGCGCTGCACGGACGTGCGTGACGGCATCCGGGTGTTCGGCGCCGATTCGCTGCTGTTCCGCCCTGGCACGCGGTACAGCTACTCCAGCTACGGCTTCGTGCTCGCCAGCGCCGTGGTGCAGGCCCGCGCGGGCGAACCGTTCGCCGCGTTCATGCAGCGCGAAGTCCTCGGGCCGCTCGGGATGCGCGCCACCGTGCCGGATGTGCCCGGGGAGCGCACGGCGGACGAGGCGGTGCCGTACTCGCGCTCGGGCGGAGTCACGCGGCCCGCACCGGAGGTGGACATCACCTGCGTGCTCGCGGCGGGCGGATACCTGTCGACGCCCTCGGACCTGGTGCGCTTCGGGCAGGCGATGCTGGACCGCCGGCT
>NZ_DASVTX010000418.1:0-4433 GCF_036387355.1 Longimicrobium sp. | reverse complement strand
GGCGCAGCTTCGCGCGGTGGCGGCACAGATGCAGAACGAGGAGGCGCGGCTGCTGGCCGAGAGGCAGGACCGCGAACGGCGGTACCGGTCCACCGTGGGGTGGGTGCTGCTGGCGAGCGGCGTGCTGGGCGGCGCGCTCTCGCTGCTGATCGGCACCCTTTTTTCGCGCTACGCCGCGGACCAGGAAGCGGCGTCCGCGCAGCTGGGGAGCGCCAACACGCTGCTGCGGGCACGCGCCGGCGCGCTGGAGCGCCGCGCGGCCGAGGAGGCGGCGCTGGCCGAGGTGGCGCGGCGGCTGACCACGGCGTTTGCCACGGACGAGGTGCTCAAGCGCATCGCCGACGGCGCCCTGTACGCCACGGAGGCGCACGGCGCGTTCGTGGAGCGGGTGGACCCGGAGCGCACCCGCGTCACCGTCGCGGCCGCGGCTGGAGAGGGGCTGCCGCCGCTGGGCACGGCCATTCCGTACCCCGGCTCGCTGGCCGCGGACGTGCTGGAACGCGATGCGCCGGAGTGGATTCCGGACGTTTCCACCGAGCGGCGGCCCATCGCGGCGGCGCTGGAAACGTGCTGCCACGCCTGCGCGGCACTGGTAGTGCCGCTGGTGTCGGAGAACGATGCGCTCGGCGCGCTGGTGCTGCTGGCCCGCCCGGGGCGGGACCCGTTCCCCCCGGACGCCGTGCTGCGCGCCCGCACCCTGGCGGACCTGGCGGCGGTGGCGCTGCGCCGGGCCATCCTGCTGGCGGAGGCGGAGTCGGCCAGCCGGGCCAAGAGCGCGTTTCTGGCCACGGTGAGCCACGAGATCCGCACCCCCATCAACGCCATCATCGGCTATTCGGAACTGCTGGAGATGGGGATTGACGGGGCGCTGAACGAGGCGCAGAGCCGGCGCGTGGGCCGCGTGCAGGCCAGCAGCCGCCACCTGCTTGGGCTCATCAACGACTTTCTGGACCTGTCGCGCATTGACGCGGGCGAGCTCGGGGTGAACCTGGCGCCCGTGCCGCTGGTGACGGTGGCGCGCTCCGCGGTGGAAATGATGGAAGCGGAGGCCGCGGCGCGCCCCGTCCGTCTGGCCTACGCGGCGGAGTGCGGCCCGGACGCGCGGTTCCAGGGCGACGAGGAGCGGGTGCGGCAGATTCTGCTGAACCTGCTCTCCAACGCCATCAAGTTCACCCCGCCGGACGGGTGGGTGACGGTGCGCTGCCGCGGCGTGCGCGAGCGGGGGCCCGCGCCGGGGCGGTGGACGTCCATCGAGGTGGAAGATGACGGGATCGGCATTGCCCCGGAGCAGCAGGAGCGCATCTTTGACCCGTTCGTGCAGGTGGAGAGCGGGTACACGCGCAGCCACGAGGGCACGGGGCTGGGCCTGGCCATCAGCCGCAACCTGGCGCGGTTGATGGGCGGTGAGGTGACGGTGCGCAGCCAGCCCGGCGCCGGAGCGTGCTTTACCCTCTGGCTTCCGGCTTTCGAGGACGACGGAGTCGCACGCGAGGGGTGATTCGTCGGGGCGCACGTTCGTCGCGGCGCAGATCGCTCGCGTTCAGGGCTCTACGGCCCCAACGGCTGTTACGCGAAGGACGCGAAAGGTCGCGGAAGTCGCAGGGGGAGTTCGGCGCGGAGGACATCGCCGACAATCTCACGATCTTCATGGGAGGAACTGAAGAAGGGAGGTGGCCCGCGCGGACCACCTCCCTTTCTTCAGTTCCTCCGCATCCTCCACGCGAGAGTTCCGTGGAAGTCCTGGCGCGACCGACAGCGGACCACGAGCACCGGATCCGCCGCCCGGAATCCTGCCGCGCTACTTTTCGGGGGCGTTGCGCGGGGCGATCAGCGTCTCGAAGCCGTTCTCTTCCGCGATCTCCACCGCGTACTCGATCGGGCGGTCCTTGCGGATCCACGGGAAGGGGAGGACGGGAACGGGATCCAGCAGCTCCACCAAGGCCTCCAGGTTGGTGCTGATGGCAATGCCGCGCGGGTCGGGCCCCATGGCGTTCAGCACCACGCCGCGCACCCGCAGCCCCGCGTCGTGCGCCGCGCGGACGGTGAGCAGGGTGTGGTTCAGCGCGCCCAGCCGGTTGCCGGCGACAACCACCAGGTCCAGCCCCCAACCCACGAACAGCCCGTCCCAGGCCAGGTCGCGCGTCACCGGCACCAGCAGGCCGCCCGCGCCTTCTACCAGAATGGCGTCGCGGCCCTCCGACAGGGTCTGGAACGCCGTCTCCAGCGCGTTCAGGTCCAGCAGCCCGCCGCTGCGCGAGGCGGCCACCCATGGGGCCAGCGGCTCCGCCATCAGGATGGGGCGCACAGTGTCCAGCGGGTCGTTCTGCCCCGCGGCGTCGCGCAGGCGCACGGCGTCGCTTTCGGGGTCGTCGGCCTTTACGCCCGTCTCAATGGGCTTCATGGCCGCCACGCGCAGGCCCCGATTGCGCATCATGGCCAGCAGCACGGTGCCGATCATCGTCTTGCCGACGTCGGTGTCCGTTCCCGTAATTCCCAGCCGGATCATTCGGTTCTCTCGTGCGGGGGCACCCGCGCGCGTGCGGCGGGCCAGCGAGCAAGGTGCGTGCGCCGTGCCACGGGCGAAAGGGTTGCGCGCGGCACGCCCTTTCCGTCAGCACCCGGCGCGCCCACCTTGTGGGAGCCCGTGGGTCTCATCCGCAACACAGCCGCACCATGCCGCACCGCCTTCGATCGCATCCGGCCGCGTCCGCCGCCCTTCCCGGGCGCGACGAGCTGTATCGCCTGCTGGTGGAGAACGTCACCGACTACGCCATCATCCTGCTGAGCCCCGACGGGCGCGTGGTGACGTGGACGGAGGGCGCCGAGCGCATGTTCGGCTACCAGGAGGCGGAGGCGCTGGGCCGCACATTCGACCTCTTCTTTCCGCCGGAGGACGTGCAGGGCGGCACGCCCGAGCGCGACCTGGCGCAGGCGGCGCGCGAGGGGCGGTGCGAGACGGTGGCGTGGCGGGTGCGCAAGGACGCGTCGAGGCTGTGGGCCAGCGTGGTGCTCACCGCCATCCACGATGCGTCCGGGCGCATGATCGGGTTCGGGCAGATCACCCGCGACCTCACGGAGCGCAAGGAGGTCGCGGAGCGGTACGAGGAAAGCCGCCAGCGCTACCGCTCGCTGTTCGAGAACAATCCCGACGCCGTCTGCTCGTTCGACCTGGACGGCACGCTGCGCACGGCCAACCCCGCCGCGGAGTCGCTGACCGGGCACCACGCGGACGACCTGCGCTCGCGCGCGTTCTGGACGCTGTTCGTGCCCGGGGACCGGGAGCGCATGCGGGCGCTGTTCCAGGCCGCGGCGGCGGGGCAGCCGCAGACGGCGCAGTCCGCGCTGCTGCAGGGTGCGGGGCGGCGGGTGGAGCTGCGGCTTACGCTGGTGCCCATTCTGGTGGGCGGCGACATCATCGGCGTGTACTGCATCGCCGAAGACGTCACGGAGCGGTTGCGCGCCGAGGCGGAGCGGGAGTCGCTGCTGCTGCGCGAGCGCATCGCCCGCGCCGAGGCCGAGGCGGCCAACGCGGCCAAGACGGACTTTCTGGCCGTGGTGAGCCACGAGCTCAAGACGCCCCTGCACGCCATCACCGGCTTTGCGGACCTGCTTCACGACGGCGAACTGGGGCCGCTGACGGACCCGCAGCGCCGCCCGGTGGACCGCATTCGCACCAACGGCCGCCAGCTGCTGCGGATGATTGAGGACGTGCTGGGCTACGCGCGGCTGGATTCCGGCGAGGACGGGGTGCGGCTGGAGCGGGTGCCGCTGGAGCGCGTGCTGGCCGAGCTGGTGGACGAAGCGCGCAAGGGCGCGGCGGCCAAGGGGCTCGCGCTGTCCATGGAGGTGCACGACGAGATCTGCCTGGCGGAAACGGACCCGGGCCGCGTGCGCGAGCTGATCCGCGCGCTGCTGAGCAACGCCGTCAAGTTCACCGAGGCGGGCGAGGTGCGGGTGACGCTGCGGCGCGAGCCGGCGTGGGTGGCGGTGGAGGTGCAGGACACGGGGATCGGCATTGAGCCGGAGCAGATGCCGCGCGTGTGGGACCCGTTCTGGCAGGCGGAGCACCCGCTGATCCGCAAGGTGGGGGGCACGGGGCTGGGATTGAGCATCGCGCGGCGCCTGTCCAGCCTGCTGGGCGGCGACATCGCCGTCGTCAGCACCCCCGGCCAGGGCTCCACGTTCACCGTCCGCCTCCCCTTGGCCCACGGCTGACGGGCGGCGTCCCGGCGAGGCCCTGACGCAGCGCCTCGCATCCGCTGTCGACGGGTACAATCGCATGCACAGCAACAGCTTGTCATCCTGAGGGAGCGGGCGCCGCCCCGTCAGGCGCGCCGAATCCCGCGCAACCGAAGGATCTACTCTCCGCCGAGCCAACGCTGCGGGACGCATACCCGTTCTCACAGGCGCAGCAGATCCTTCGTCGGCGCCAG
>NZ_DASVTX010000417.1:0-7679 GCF_036387355.1 Longimicrobium sp. | reverse complement strand
CGTGCGTGTCCACCACCACCCCCTCCGCCATGCCAAAGCCCACGCCCAGCACCACGTTGGCCGTCTTTCTCCCCACGCCGGGCAGCGCGGTGAGCGCGTCCAGGTCCGCCGGCACCACGCCGCCGTGCCGCTCCTGCAGCGCGCGCCCCAGCCCGATGAGCGATTTTGCCTTGTTGCGAAAGAAGTTGAGCGTCCTGAGGTGCTCTTCCATCTCGTCCTGCGACGCCGCCGCATAGTCCGCCGCGGTTCGAAAGCGGGCGAATAGCGCGGGGGTGGCGCGGTTCACCGCCGCGTCGGTGCACTGCGCGCTGAGCACCGTGGCCACCACGAGTTGCAGTTCATCCTGGTAATCCAGCGAGCACCGGCTGTCCGGGTACAGCACCGCCAGTTCGGCCAGGATGGCGGACAGGCGTTCACGGCGCGCTTTTCTGCTTTCTCTCGGCAAACCAGTTCTCCAGGCGGTCCAGCTCCCACGTGTTCAACACCTGCGGCGCGGCGATCCACGCCTTGCGCGCCACGTTCACCCCGAACATCACGTTCCCCAGCGCGCCCACGGAGTGCGCGTCGGGGTTGATGGGGACCAGCACTCCCTTTTCCGCCGCATACCGCGCGTTGCGCCAGTCCACGTCCAGCCGGTTGGGATCGGCGTTGATCTCCACGCACACCCCGTTTTCCGCCGCCGCGTCAATCACCGCGCGCACGTCCACCGCGTAGCCGTCGCGCTTGAGCAGCAGGCGGCCGGTGGCGTGGCCCAGAATGGTGATGCGGGGGTGCGACACGGCGCGGATGAGCCGGTCTGTCATTTCGCGCTCCGGCATCTGAAAGCCGGAGTGCACGCTGCCCACCACGTAGTCGAAGCCGGCGAGCACGTCGTCGTCGTAGTCCAGACGCCCGTCGGCCAGGATGTCGCTTTCCACGCCCTTGAACAGGCGAAAGCGCTTCTTGCCGCGGCCTCCGTGCTCCGCGTTCCACGCGTCGATCTCGCGGTGCTGCTTGCGGACGGCGGCGGGCGACAGGCCGCCGGCGTACCCGGCGGACTGCGAGTGGTCGGCGATGCCCAGGTAAATCCAGCCGCGCTCGCGGGCGCCCTCCGCCATCTCGGCCAGGGTGGCGCGGCCGTCGGAGTACGTGGTGTGGCAGTGAAAGGTGCCGCGCAGGTCCTCCGCCTCCACCAAGGCCGGCAGGGTGCCCGCGGCGGCGGCCTCCACCTCGCCCCATCCCTCGCGCAGTTCCGGCGCGACCCACGCCAGCCCGAGCGCCTTGTACACCGCCTCCTCGTCCGGGGTCGCGACGGCCTTCTTGCCCCGGAACAGCCCGTCCGCACCAAAGCGCAGCTTCTTTTTCTCCCCGACCGCTGCGAGCTGCGCGAGGTGTTCGGCGCTTCCCGTTTCCCACACCAGCGCGGCGCCGAAGCGCTCGGGCGGCACGCAGGCCAGGCGCGCGAGCAGGCCGTCCGCCAGGCGCACCTCGGCGGGCGCGTCGGCGGCGGAGGCGTCGGGGGTTTCAGTGCCCTGGATGGCGCGAAAGGCGGCGAGGACGCTCACCGGATCTTCCGACGCGGCCACCAGGTCCAGGCAGTCCACCACCTCCAGCCGGCGGCGGATCTGCCCCGCGGCGCTCACGCGAATGACGCCGGGGAGCGCCTCCACCAAGTCCAGCAGCCCGGACGCGGATTCCACCGCCTGGTAGTAGCGGCGCCGGCCGCGCAGCGAGCGCGCAAAGGCGACGCCTTCCAGGATCTTCTGCTCCGTCTTGGGGCCGAACCCGGGGAGCGTGGCGATGCGCCCCACCGATGCCGCCTGCTCCAGCGCGTCCAGGCTGTCGATCCCCAGATCGGCGTAGAGCGTGCGGATGCGCTTGGCCCCCAGCCCCTTGATCCGCATCATGTCATACAGCCCCACCGGCGTCTGCGCCCGCAGTTCCTCCAGCATGGCCGACGTGCCGTTGGCCAGCAGTTCCTCCAGCACGGAGGCGATCCCTTCGCCCACGTTGGGCAGGGTGCGCAGGCGTCCCTGTGCGGCCAGCGCGGGGAGGTCGGCGGCGGAGGTCTCCAGCGAGCGGGCGGCGGTGCTGAACGCCTTGGCGCGGAACGGGTTGCCGCCCACCACCTCCAGCAGCATGGCGATTTCGGCCAGCACCGCGCCGGCTTCGCGCGCCGTCATGCGGCGGGCGCGCCGAAGCGCACGCGCAGAAAGTCCATGCGCGACAGCGGCACGGAATCCGGACGATCCGTGGCGCGGCGCTCCGAGGCGGGCTCCAGATTCACGTCGCCCGGGTTTTCGCCGATGTACCACGCGGCGAGGGCGATCAGCTTGAGCGCCTCGCTGGTGGTGAGGATGGAGTACAGCCCGGCCATCTCGCCGCCAGGGAGCACGTTTTCAAAGTCGCGCCCCTCCTCGCGCCCCGGCTCCGCCCACACCGCGGGAATGCCGGCGCCCACCTCCGCATCAAAGGGGATCACGCTGAAGCCCGGCCGGTTGCGGTGGATGCCGAGCACCATCAGCCCCTGCAGGTCGACAAAGGACTGCCCGCGCGCGTCCCGCTTGTCGGAGAGGGTGACAAAGAAGCCGTCCACCGGCTCCGGCGGCAGTTCCGGGTGAATGCTGGCCCAGAACAGGTTGGCGGGAAGCTGCAGGTAGAACGCCGGTTCGGGCGCTCGGAACGCCCACTCCGCCAGCCGCGGGGACGACTCCACCAGGTAGCGCGCGACGGGCGCGTCCAGCACGTACGTCCGCCGGCCGGCGCGCCAGAAGTTGAACGCGTGATAGAAGAGGGCGCGGTATTCATCCAGCATTTCCGCGGGCGCGTCCTCCGGGATGATGTCGCGGATGGCGTCGCCCGCCTGGCCCAGAAAGGTGAAGCGCTCGCGCTGCGCCGGGTCGTCGCCGCGCTCGGCGGCTTCCGCGTCGATGGCGGGAAACACGCGCGTCTCAAAGTCGCCCTGCAGAAACGCCAGTTCGTACGGCGTCAGCCGCGCCGGCCCCGGGGCCCCCTCCCCCACCTTCTTCGCTTCATCCGCCACGCGCGCACTCCCTCTATCCAGATTCGCGAAACGCTTCACCCGGGCAACTTACCGGGGCGCGCGGCCCTCCCGCCAGCAACGGACCTCACCACGCGGCGGCGGTGTCGCGCGGCGCGGGGGCTGGATAGCGGTGGGTGTCGATGAGGTCGGTGAAGCCCACGAAGAACGAGAGCCCGCCGATGATGCCGGTGTACGCGGCGAGGAACGGGTGGTCGCTTTCCTTGAGCCGGTAGGCGCCGTACAGGATCGCTGCGCCCAGGGCCATGAAGCTGAGATCGCCGCTCGTGCCCCACACCGGGCCGCGCTGCGCGAGCCTTTCGGAGGGCGTGGGCTGTGCGCCGAACTGGACGTGGAGCGAGGGCTGCGCGGCACTGCTGTCGCGCGCAGGGAGCAGCAGAGGCACGCGCCGCTGCGCCTGCGCCCCCGCCGGCGCGAGCAGCACGACCCCGAGCGCGACCACGGCCACGCACGTCCGAACCCGGTCGAGTGAAAGCAAAAGGCGCATCATGAGTCCTGGGAGATGGTTGATGAAGGGAGTCGCACGTCGGGGAACGCCGGCGGTTCCTGTCATGGCGGCGATGGGGCCGAGAGCACGGCACCGCGCTCGCCGGGGATGACAACTGATTGCACAGCAGCCGGTTACGCGCGATACCTGTCATCCTGAGCGGAGCGCCGCACCGACTTATCCGCCGCGTCGCATTGTGGCGCGGAGTCGAAGGATCTACCTGCCGCCGAGCCAATGTCGCGACAAGCACGCCCGTTCTCACGGGCATGGCAGAGCCTTCGTCGGCGCCAGAGCCGGTGCACGGGCAGGTGCCTCCGGCACCCCCTCAGAATGACAAGTTGTTGTGCCTCAACGGATTACGCCGGCACCTCCACCCGCATCGCCGGGGCGGAACCAGTCGCCGGGGGCGACGGTCCACTCGGTGACGGCGGGATCGGCGCGGGTGAACAGGGAGCGCAGCGATTCCCAGAACCCGATCCGCCGCACGAGCACCACCGCCACGTCGCGCCGACCTCCCTCATCATACCCGTCCAGGTACAGAAAGCACACGTCCCCGACTTCGTCCGGCACGGGAAGCACCACGCGCTCGCCCGCGATCACCGCCTCGATCCCCCGCTCCGCATCCAGCGCGCGCGGATCGACGGCCACCTCTACGAAGACGTCCTCATCCACCTCCCACGCGAACTCCTCCAGCGGCTCGCCGCCGCGGTAAAAGAACGGGTCAAAGGGCAGCCCGTCGCGCCGCTTGAAGTTTTCGTCCGCGGCGTAGTCGTAGTCCTCCAGCGCGTCCTCGTCCGCGGCGGACTCACGGTGGTGGCGGATTTCGTGGGTCAGCGTCTCCCACAACTCGCCTTCCCAGTCGAACTCCTCATCCCCATCCGCCAGCGCGCGGAACGATCCGTAAAAGAGGCGCACCTCCGAGCGCGCGGGCTGCAGCAGTCCGTCATCCACCACGTCCAGCTCGCCCGTGGCGCACTCGCCCATCGTATACACGCCCGGAAGCTCCGGATGCGGCACTGTGTCGCGCAGCACGGCTACCTCCTCCACCCCGCCGCGCAGGTCCGCGGGAATGGTGGCGAACATCTCCCACGCGCGGCGCTCGAACTCAGCGAACGTCATCGCCCGAACTGCGCTCGCGGTGCAGAACCGTGCGCCGCGCGGCCAGAAACAGGCCCAGCACCAGCCCCAGCCCCCACGACCGCGCGTCGTTCCACACCGCCAGCTTGAACCACGTCGCGGACCCGGCGAGCGCCAGCACGAGCAGGCGATACGGCAGCGAGCGCGTGGTGAGCGCGCTGTACACGTAGAACACCATGTGCCCCGACCAAGGCACCGCCGGCCCCGTGACCCGCAGCGCGCTCGCCGCGACGGCCGCAAGGTCCATGGCCAGCGGGCCGCGCCCGTGCGCGCCGGGGTCGCGCAGCCGCAGGCGCAGCCAGAGAAAGAACGCCAGGAAGCACGGCGCCGTGTAGAGCGCCAGAAACACCTTGCCGTCGCGCCCGTCCACGCCGAGCGCGGCCATGGCGGTGAGCAGGGGAACGGCGACGGCGGCACCGAGCAGGGCGCGGTCCAGCCAGGCCCGGCGCGCGGGAGTGAGAACGGTCACGGACGGTGCGGAGGGAGGGTGCGCAAAGGCGCGGCCCGGAAACCCGGACCGCGCCCTGGATGGATCATGAGGCGTGCGCGGCCTAGTCCAGCTCGTCCACGCTGCTGACGATGCGCTTGACCAGCCCGTACTCCACCGCCTGCTCGGCCGAAAGCCAGAAGTTGCGGTGCGTGTCCTTTTCAATGCGCTCCAGCGGCTGCCCGGTCTCGCGCGCAAAGATCTTGTTGATGCGCTCGCGCATCTTGACGATTTCCGCGGCTTCGATGGCGATGTCGGCCGCGGTGCCGCCCGCGCCGCCCGCGGGCTGGTGCAGCAGAAAGCGCGTGTTGGGCAGACAGAAGCGCTGCTCCAGCGGCGCCGCCACAAAGATCAGCGCGCCCGCGCTGGCCACCCACCCGGTGCCGATCATGCGCACCGTGGGCTTGATGAAGCGGATGACGTCGTGGATGGTGTCGCCCGACTCCACGTGCCCGCCCTGCGAGTTGACGAACAGGTTGATGGGCTTGTCGCTGTCCGCCGACATGGCCAGCAGCTGCCCGATGATATTGCTGACCAGCTGCTGGTCGATCCCGCCGCTGATGATGAGCGTGCGCGACTTGAACAGCCGCTCGCGGATTCCTTCGGTGAGCGCGTTGGGCCGCTCCGAAGGGGTTTCCTGCTCCGGCTCGTTCTCGTCCTGATCGTCGTCCTGATTCCTCATCCCGGATCCCCGTAACGTTTGGCGTGTCGCGGACGCGCGTCCCTGCGGCGGCATGGTAGCGGTCGCGCGCGCGTGGCGAAAGGGCGGGCGCCGGTTCCGCCGCGCGTTCAGGGCGCGGCGGGAAGCAGGCGCGTCACCCACAGTCCCGAGTGCACGTCCGTCGCGAAAACCAGACCGTTGTGCGCCATGGCCGCCCAGGTGACGGAGAGTTCGGGCACGGCCGAGCGCTCGTCGCGCGTGGGGAGCACCGCCAGTTCCCCGTCGCGCAGCCGCGCGGGGAGCGCGGCGGACAGGTCCAGCGCGCGCAGCCCGCCGTTGTTGGTGGCGATGTACAGCCGGTCGTCCGCGGCCCAGAAGCGGTTGATGCCGCGCCCCGGCACGTCGTACCACGCCACCTCGCGCGGCGACTCCGGCCGGGTGACGTCGAACACGTGCAGCCGCCCGCCGATCTCCATGGGCCGCGCCGGGTCCGCGCCCGGCGGCACGATGGCGTCGCCCACGAACACGTACTTCTGCCCCGCGCGGGTGGTGTAGGGGAAGACCGCGTTGGTGTTGCCGTAGCGCTGGCGGATGTACTCCGTCTGATACCGCGTCTGTGACACCACGCGCGGCCGATTGGGAGTGCCGCCGGCCACACCGCTCCCCACGTCCAGCACAACAAAGCCGTCGTTCCAGTACGCCAGGTACGCCAGCCCGTCCCGTACCTGCACGTCGGCCAGAAAGCGGCTGCCGGGCTCCACGTTGTCGCCCACCGGCGCGCCCCACCGCCCGATCACCCGCGCGTCCCGGGGGTTGGTGACGTCCAGCACCGCCAGTTCCCCCGTGCCCAGGTCCGAGGCGTACAGCCGGTTGCCGTCCAGCCACACGGCCTCCACCCCGGCGCCCAGCGACTCCCAGTACTGCCCGGCGGGGCGCGGATGGGCGGGATCCGTGAGATCCAGAAACACGACGCCGTTGCGCCGGCTGCTGGCGCCGCGCCGCCCCAGCACCGCCAGCGTTCCCGCCTGGTTGACGGCGACGTCGCTGATGGCGCCCGCGTCCACCATCACCGAATCCGTCATCACGGGCGCCGCGGGGTCGCTGACGTCCCAGATGAAGAGCGTGCTTCCCACGCAGCGGGCGCAGCTTCCGTTCGTACCCGTGTAGACGTAGTCGCGCCCGTTCACGCCGCGGAACGCCCACAGCTCGGTGGACTTCATGTGCGTCACGGGCCCGCGGCCCACCACCTCGAAGCGGGCGGGATACTTCGCGGGATCGGCGTCCTGCACCACGGTGACGCTCCCCGCGCTACTGGGGCGCGGGCGGCGCTGCGCCTCCGCGGGAGCGATGGCGAGCAGCGCCGCGGCGGCGCACGAAAGGGTCAGGGCAGGGTTTCGCATGGGTGCGGCCGGGGTGCGCGGGAGACGGCGTGGCGAAGACGGACGACGGGATGCAACGATCAGGCGCGCGATTCCTTGACGCAGAACCGAAACGGATTTCGCGCGGCGCGGCGCGACTTGGCACTTGGCGCATCGGATTCGTCACATCAGCCGCACCGGCACCCGTCGAGTGGCTCGGACTTCGAGCGTCATTCTGAGGGAGGCGCCACGCCGCACCATCCGTCACACCATACTCTGGCGCCGACCGAAGAATCCCGCGCCAACGTGTCCGATGCACGCCCGGTTGCGCGCCGCGCTCGGACGCGGCGGGTGCCGCGGGAGAGGGTGGAGCACGCCACGCCGGTCTGCGGCGCCGCGGATGCTTCGGTCCGGGATTCTTCAGTCGCGCATGAACGCGGTGCCGGGGAAAGCGCGGCGCACGCTCCTTCAGAATGACGCCCCGGCGCCGAGGTGGGCGGCAGGATACC
>NZ_DASVTX010000416.1:0-23526 GCF_036387355.1 Longimicrobium sp. | reverse complement strand
GCAGGTTGGCGATGCGGCGGCGGACGTGGATCTGCTCCGTCGCGATCCCCTCGCGCGCCACCGCGGCCGTCGCTTCGCCCGCCAGGGTCGCGAAAAGCGCTTCCAGTCCGTCACCCACGTCGTCCAAGGCGCGGAGCACCTGCCGCTCCGCGACGCGCTCCAGCGCTGCGTGCCCGATCCCCAGCGCGCTCAGCAGCCCGGCGTCGGCGGGGACGATCACCGTGCGCATCCCCAGCCGGGCGGCCACGCCGCACCCGTGCTGCGCGCCCGCCCCGCCGAATGCCACCAGCGCGTACTCCGCCGGATCGTAGCCGCGGCGCAGCGAAATGCCGCGGATCGCGTCCGCCATCCGCTCGTCCGCGATCTCCAGCAGTCCCGCCGCCAGCGCCTCGCGCCCGATCCGCTCGCCCGTGTGCGCCTCCACGCGCGCGGCCAGCGCATCCGCGGCGGCGCGCGCGGGCTCCGCGTCCACGGGAATGGCGAAGCGAGACGGGTCCAACCGGCCCAGCAGCAGGTTGCAGTCGGTGACGGTGAGCGGGCCGCCCGCACCGTAGCACGCCGGGCCGGGCGCCGCGCCCGCGCTTTCCGGCCCGACGCGCAGCCCCTGCGCATCCACCTCGCAAACCGATCCCCCACCCGCCGCCACGCTCTCGATCGCGAGCGCCGGCGCCACGATGCGCGCGCCCGCCACCTCGTGCTCCCACACGTATTCAAAGTCGCCGTCCACGCGCGCCACGTCCGTGCTCGTGCCGCCCATGTCAAAGGCGATCACCCGCGTACGGCCGGACCGCCGCCCCGCCAGCGCCGCGCCGACCACGCCTCCGGCCGGACCGCTCAGCAGCGAGTCCTTGGCGCGGAAGTCCTCGGGGCGCACCAGGCCGCCGGCGCTGGTCATCACGTGCAGCCGCCCGCCGCCCAGCGCGCCGCGCACGCCGTCCAGGTACCCGCCGATGACCGGGCCCAGGTACGCGTCCACGATGGCGGTTTCCGTGCGCGCCAGCAGCCCGATGGACCCGGCCAGTTCCGCGGAAGCCGCCACGTGCTCGAATCCCGCCTCGCGCAGCGCGTCCCCCACAGCGCGCTCGTGCGCGGGATCGCGAAAGGCGTGCATGAGCGCCACCGCGGCGGAGAGCACGCCCTGGCCCGCGAGGCGTGCCGCGTGCGCGCGGACGCCCGCGAGGTCCAGCGGCGCCAGCACGGAGCCGTCCGCGGCCCGGCGCTCGCCGACTTCGACCGCGACGTCGTACAGCGGGTCGGGGCGCCGCACGTCCAGCGCGAACAGGTCCGGCCGCTGCTGGGTTCCGATGCGCGGCAGGTCGCCGAAGCCGCGGGTGATGAACAGCGCCGTCCGCGCGCCCCGCCGCTCCAGCAGCGCGTTGGTGCCGCGCGTGGTGGCCAAGCGCATGGCGAGCGGCGGAAGCGGATGGTCCGCGCGCGTCCCGGTCACCAGGCGCGCTGCCAGGATCGGCGCCTCCTCCGCGGAGCGCACCTCCAGCGCTGTCCCCGCCGCGACCTCCGCGAGCGGCCGGTCCAGGCGCAGCGCGCCCTTCGCCGGATCGTATTCCGCCACCCGCGCGCCCTCCGCGTCCGATCCCACCCGTCGCACCTGCAGCCCGTCCACCACGCCCGGCGCGGCACCCCAGTCCTCGCGGATGCGCAGGCGGTCCGGCGCGTCCACGGCGGCGACGGTGGCCCGCAGGGCGCTGCTGCTGAGCACCTTGGCGCGGCGCGGCATTCCGGCCGGGTCCAGCGCCAGGCAGTCGGTAAAGGTGCCGCCGGTGTCGATCCAGATCTGCCAGGGACGCTCGGTCACGTGCGGCGCGGTTAGGAGGTTCGGGTGCGAATCAGGGGGAGGCAAACTACGGGTCGGCTCGGGGGCGTCCGCAAGCCCGCACGGATGCTGGCTGTGCAAACAGCGTTTTACGCGGAGGGACGCTTGGGTGGCGGAGGTACGCGGGGAACCGCGGAAGGTCGAAGATTCCGCGGCGGTCGAGGGCTGGGCGGACGAGAAAGCGGGGGACCGTGCTCCGGTCCCCCGCTCTTCACGCCGCGGCCAGCGCGGGGATTTCCTTCAGTTCATCGGCCAAGGGCGAATGCAGCGCGTGCCACAGATCCCAGTCCCGCTGCAGGTTCAGCCAGAACTCGGCTTCCATGCCGAACAGGGCCTCAAAGCGCAGCGCCGTATCCGTGCTCGCGCCCCGCTTACCATGCACGATCTCATGCAGCCGCTGATATGAAATGCGCAGCCGGCGCGCGGTTTCGGCCAGAGAAAGGCCGTGCGGGCGAATGAACTCCTCCATGAGCATTTCGCCCGGATGAACCGGCGGGAGGGTCTTGGGAAGTCGAGTCATTGGGCTCTGCTCCGTCGATGGCCTGTGTACCAGTGCTGTCAGAAAATATGATCCTGCAGGATGGGGGACGGTGCCTGTGAGAGCACGTCCCGCCACGCAGGCTTTCAATGATAGTCTGCGATTTCTACTCGTTCCGGGCCTACTTCCGTCCAGATGAAGCAGACGCGGTACTGATTGTTGATCCTGATGCTGTGCTGGCCCGCTCGATCCCCTTCCATCTTTTCCAACCGGTTTCCCGGCGGAGCACGCAGGGATTCGAGACGGGTGACTCCATGAACCTGATACAACTTGCGCCGGGCAACCGCCCAGATCGCTCGCGGACAGCTTCTTCGGGCGGCGAGGCTGTCCTCGCCATCGAAGATGTCTTCCGTACCGCGGTCGAAGAAACTCTGGATCATCTCATGCCACCTCGCTTGTGCTGGTTGATCGTAGGGCGCCTATCATGGTCACCATGATAACGGCTTCCATGATAGCTCGTCAAGCGAGATGTTATCCTGGTTGGGAAAAGCCCTGGAGCGGAACCGGCCCCGGCGACAGGAGTCGCCGGGGCCGGGGAGAAAAGCGGTGTTCCGGGGGTTACTTGTCGCTGCCTTCGGTCGGCGTGACGTTCACCTCGGGGGTCACCACCTGCTGGGTGTCGGACGACACCTCGACCTTGGCCGGATCCACGTCGACCTTCGGCATCTTGCCGCCGTCCACATCCACCGACGGGGCCTCGCCCTTCTCTTCAACCTCGGCCGTGCACGCCGCAGCGCCCATCGACAGGAAGACGAGGGCAGCCGCCATCACGCGCTTGATCACCATGGGTGTATCTCCGTTCGTAGGATCAGGAACCATCAGATGCATCACCTTTGCAACGCGTGTGCCGATCCCGCGGGAACCCCGGTCCCGTGTTCCGGGAAGTTCGGAAATCCACGAGTCGCGCGCTCGTCCGTGACGGCAAATGACAAGCGGGGCGGGAAAGCCATCCGGCTCTCCCGCCCCGCTCCCGTCGTTTACTGGGCACCAGGCACTGAGCACTGGACACTTCCCTTCCCGCACTCACGCACCCAGCACTCACGCACTGCCCTTCATCATCCCCGCGCCATGGAATCCAGGAATTCCTTGTTGGTCTTGGTGGGGCGCATGCGCTTGAGCAGGAAGTCGATGGACTCCGCCGGCGGCATGTCGGACAGGAAGTTGCGCAGCAGGTACACGCGGGTGAGCTCCAGCTCGTTGAGCAGAAGGTCCTCGCGGCGCGTGCCCGAGCGGTTGATGTCGATCGCCGGAAAGATGCGCTTGTCGGCGATGTGGCGGTCCAGCACCAGTTCCATGTTGCCGGTGCCCTTGAACTCCTCAAAGATCACTTCGTCCATGCGGCTCCCCGTCTCCACCAGGGCCGTGGCCACGATGGTGAGCGAGCCGCCTTCTTCGATGTTGCGGGCCGCGCCAAAGAAGCGCTTGGGCTTGTGCAGCGCGTTGGCGTCCACGCCGCCCGACAGGATCTTGCCGGAGTGCGGCACCACCACGTTGTAGGCGCGCGCCAGGCGGGTGATGCTGTCCAGCAGAATCACCACGTCGCGGCCGTGCTCCACCAGGCGCTTGGCCTTTTCCAGCACCATTTCCGCCACCTGCGTGTGCCGGTCGGCCGGCTCGTCGAAGGTGGACGAGATCACCTCGGCGCGCACGTTTTCCTGCATGTCGGTCACCTCTTCGGGCCGCTCGTCAATGAGCAGCACGATCAGGTGCACCTCCGGGTGGTTCTCGGTGATGGCGTTGGCCATCTTCTGCATCAGGATCGTCTTGCCCGCCTTGGGGGGCGCCACGATCAGGCCGCGCTGCCCCTTGCCGATGGGCGCCACCAGGTCCATCACCCGCATGCTGATGTCGCTGGCCGCGGCTTCCAGGTGAATGCGCTGGTCCGGGTAGCGCGGGCGCAGGTTGTCGAACGCGACGCGGTGCTTGGCCTTGTCGGGCTCGTCGCCGTTCACGCGCTCCACCTTGAGCAGCGCCAGGTAGCGCTCGCCTTCCTTGGGCGGGCGCACCTGCCCCATCACCGTGTCGCCGGTGCGCAGGTCGAATCGCTTGATCTGGCTGGGCGACACGTAGATGTCGTCCGGCCCGTACAGATAGTTCCAGTCCTGCGAACGCAGGAAGCCGTAGCCTTCGGGAAGAACCTCCAGCACCCCCTCGCCCCGCAGAACCACCTCGCTGTCGAGCAGGTTCTGCTCAATGCGGTAGATGAGGTCCTGCTTGCGGAGCCCGGAGTAGTTGGAGATGTTGAGCCCTTCCGCCATTTCGTGCAGCTCGGCGATGCTCTTGGTCTTGATGGTGCTAATGTCCACGTTGTGCTCCGAATGTATCAGCACGGCCCGGACTGCAGGTACGGCAGCCGGGACCGCTGGATGTTCCGCCGTGTGGGTGGGGATTGTGCCAGGGGAGGGGCGCGCCGCGCGATGAGCGCAGAGATGACTCTGGAGGCGTTTGCCCCAACCTAAGCACGGTATACACGGAGGTCAAGAAGAAAGTGCCGGACAATTCAGGCCCGCAGGCCGCGTGGCGGCTGGTGCAACTGCACGATCTGCAGGTGCTGCAGGCCCGCCTTGCGCCCGGCGTGGCGGCCGATGATCCGGCGCTGGCCGCGTGGGTGCGCAGGTGGCCCGGGCGGCGCTACGTGCAGTCCGGGCCGGACGGCGTGGAGGTCACCCTCACGCGCCGCGCCCGCGTTCGCCCGCGCGAGCGGTGGTGGCTGCACGCGCTGCTTCTGCTGCTGACCCTTGCGACCGCCACCGTGGCCGGCTGCCTGCTGACCCCGGACGACCCGATGGGCTGGGCGCGGGCGGGGGGCCATGCGATCCCCGTGCCCGCGCGGTACAACCTGGCCGCCATTGCCCCCGGCCTGTGGTTCTCCGTTCCCCTGCTGGGCATTCTGGGCGCGCACGAAGCGGGCCATTGGCTGCTTGCGCGGCGGCACGGAATGGACGTCAGCCCGCCGTGGTTCATCCCCGCGCCGCCGCTGGTGAGCCCCATCGGCACCTTTGGCGCGTTCATCCGCATCCGCTCGCCCATCATCAACCGGGCGGCGCTGCTGGACATGGCGGCCGCCGGCCCCCTCGCCGGCTTCGTCCTCGCCCTCCCCGTCTACTTCGCCGGCCTGTGGATGAGCGAACCCATCGCCCAGCGCGTTCCCGGCGCCGGGATCGCCGTCATGCTGGGGGGCGGCGGGCTGCCGCTGGGCGAGTCGGCGCTGCTCCTGCTGCTGCGGGCCGCTTCTCCCCTGCGCGACGCCTCGCTGGTGCTGCTGCACCCGGTGGCGGCGGCGGGGTGGTTCGGCCTCTTCTTCACCGCGCTCAACCTGTTTCCCGTCGGCCAGCTGGACGGCGGGCACGTCGTCTACTCGCTCGCACCGGGGGCCCACCGCGCCGCGGGGCGCGCCACGGTGGCGCTGCTGCTGGGCATGGGCTTCTTCTACACGGGCTGGTGGATGTGGGCCGCGCTCGTGCTCGCCATCGGGCGGGGAAAGCTGGCGCACCCTCCGGTGTTCGACCCCGGCTTTCGCCTGGACCGGCGGCGCCGGTGGGCGGCCTGGGCCTGCATCGCCCTGTTCGCCCTCGCCTGGGTGCCCATCCCCTTCCGGCTCTGACGCGCCCCGCGTGGAGGACAGAAGTGGGCAACGTTTCGTTTGCGCCCGCGAGTCACGATGCAGGCGATCACCCTCCCCCGCATCCGGCATGTGACCCGTCCCCTGGCCGCGTCGTGGTCAGCCGCAGCCCGGGGCCGATGGAGCAGCATCCGCCGTCCCGCGGCGCGAAACGGGCGCCAGATGTAGTGTCCAATGGATTACAAGCTGTTGATGGACAGCGGTTTGGATGAGGATGGGCGGGTCTGTATACGCTCTTTCGGGCCATGGCGCGCGGGGCGGGGCGGATTCCGGGAGATGGGGACGGGAGGAAAGTTCACGGTTTCCACTCCGTTTCCCTTGACACGGAGCGCGGGGCAACCGGAGATTCCCAGCGGATCATTGCGTTGTATGGTGCATGCCCCACGTGGAGGTCGGATGGCACGCCACAACCGCGAAGGTGAAGGAGAAGACCAGCACGGCCGCCGGTACATCATCGGGTACCAGCCGGACTGGCTTCAGCAGGTAAAAGTGGCCCGCGGGCTGGACAACGGGCGCCAGAGCACCAAGATCCTCATCCGCAACTCCGAGGTCCCCCTGGGCGACCCCGGTCCGCGGGTGCGCACGCACATCGCCGCGCCGGAGCTGGGGATCGACGTGGAGGTCACGCTGCGCGACGAGGGCGGCGTGGTGCGGCGCATCATCGTAGAAACCGTGGTGCCCGAAGGCGAGGAGCGCGGCGAAACGGTGTCCTTCATCGTTTCGCGCATCCCTGACGCGCGCCGCGACGGCCGTGCGCTCTGAAGGGCGGGGCCGCCCGGCCCCTCCGCGCGCCGTGCCCCGCTACTCAAGCGCCCTCGCATGATGCTGGCCCTGGCCGCCCAATCCGCCATCCCTGCCGACAACCGCCTGCTGTTCGTGGTCAGCGTGGTGGTGGTGGCGAGCGTGGTGCTGTTCACCGCGGGCGTCATTGTGACCCTGCTGCGCCGCTCCGACCGCCGCCGCGCCGAAGAAGAGAAGCTGGCGGCCATGGGCACGGCCACCGCGCGCATTCTGCACCAGATCAAGAACCCGCTGCAGACCATCGTGCTGCACGCGGACCTGCTGCAGAACGAGCGGATGGTGAGCAACGCCGAGCAGCGCCGCGAGGTGGCCGACGCCATCATCGGCGAGTCGCAGCGGCTGGTGGACATGCTGGAGGAGCTGTCCGTCTACGCGTCCGGCGCGCAGCGGTCCATGAACCGCCAGCCGGTGGCGCTGGACGAACTGGTGGGGCACGTGGCCGCCCACGAGGCGCGCGAGGCGGGAGACAGCGGGCTGCTGGTGGACACCTCGCGGATGGACCGCGCGGTGGTGCTTGCCGACGCCTACTATCTGCGGCAGGCCATCGACAACCTGGTGCGCAACGCACGCGAGGCCATGGCGGACCAGGAGAACGCGCGCCTCGCCGTTTCCGTGGAGCGCGACGAGGCCGGCGCCGTGGTTCGCGTGGCCGACAACGGGCCGGGGATCGGCGAAGACAAGCTGGAGCGCATCTTTGAGCCGTTCGTTTCCACCAAGGGCAAGGGAATGGGGCTGGGACTGGCCATCTGCCGTGAGATCGCGGAGGCGCACGCGGGCCGCCTGGACGTGGACAGCACGGTGGGGAAGGGGACCACGTTCACGCTGCGCCTGCCGCTGTACGGCGACGGCGTAACGACGGGCGCGCTCCCCGGTCTGGCGCCGGAACCGCTGGTGAAGGGGGCGTCGTGGAACTGACGGGCGTCTTTGCCCCCGCCACCACCCCGTTCGATCCGGTGACGGGGGACGTGGACCTGATCGGGATGCGCGCCAACGTGCGGCGGTGGATGCAGGAGCCGCTGGCGGGCGTGGTTCTGTTCGGCTCCACGGGCGAAGGCGTGCTGCTGGACGAGGACGAGAAGGTGCGCCTGACCGCCGCCACCCGCGACCTGCTGGACGGGGACCGGCTGCTGCTGGCCGGCACCGGCGCGGAAAGCACGCGCGCCGCCATCCGGCAGGCGCGCGCCGTGGCCGAGGCCGGCGCCGACGCCGTGCTGGTGCAGCCGCCCTCGTTCTACAAGCCGCTCATGACGCCGGCGGCGCTGCGCGACCACTACCGCGCCGTGGCGGACGCGTCGCCCATCCCCGTGATCCTGTACCAGGTGCCGCCGCGCTTCAGCGGGGTGGAACTGGAGCCCGGGCTGGTGAACGAGCTTGCGCGGCACCCCAACATCACCGGCATCAAGGATTCGTCCGGCGACCAGCGGACGCTGGGCAACCTGGTGGATGCCTGCCGCGGCGGGTGCGACGTGCTGGCTGGGAGCGGCGCCATCATGTACGCGGCGCTGGAGATGGGTGCGGTGGGCGGCATTCTGGCCGTGGCGCTGCTGCTGCCGCGCGAGTGCGCCGAGCTGTGCCGCGCGTTTGGCGAGGAGCGGTTCGGGGACGCGGGGCGGATGCAGGAGCGCATCGGGCCGCTGCACAAGGCGGTGGTGGGGGAGCTGGGGATTCCGGGGATCAAGGCGGCGCTGGACGCATTGGGGATGCACGGCGGAGCGCCGCGCGCGCCCATTCAGCCGCTGCGCAACCGCGACGGCGGGCGCCTGGCCGACGCGCTCGCCATCGCCGGCATTCTGCCGAACCCGATCGCATCCTGAGGGGTTCGGGCGGGACGGGGGAACGGCGGCGGCGGGGCGGGGGCAGGAGTGTTCGACGACAGGGTTGAGTGCGCGTCCCACGCGCCGTGGCCCTCACCCCGCGTGCTGCGCACGACGACCCTCTCCCACGAACAGATGTGGGAGAGGGAGCACACCCCAGTCCGGCGGGTCGCCGGAACCCGTTGCGCGGGAACGGGATGGGTGCAAGGCGGGTTGATGCACAGAAAAGCGCGGGGCCACGAGATGTCGTGGCCCCGCGCTTTTTTTCGTGCACTCGGAGGGCGTGCTACCGGCCGCGCGGGTCCAGGCCGTTGGGGGGCGCGAAGCCGCCGCGGTTGTAGCCGTTGTAGCCGCGCTCGTTGGTGCCGGCGCGGGCGCCCTCGGGAACGTAGCGGCCTTCGCCGCGCGCGCCGGGGGCGTGGCCATAGCCGCGGTCGTACTCGCTGCCGTAGCGCAGGGCCACGCTGTTGCGGTTGTACTGGCCCAGGTAGCGGCTGTCGCCGTGCACGCCGCCGTTTTCCACGTGCCGGAACTGCTCGTCGTACCGGCCGTGGCGCGGAATGCCCTGTGTGCGCGGGTTCTGCACCCGGCCGTGAAACATGGGGTGGTGATAGATGCCGCCCCGGTCAAACCCGCCCTGCCCCTCGTCGTAGATGCCGTCGAAGCCGCCGTGCGACTGCAGGTCGCGTTCGTGCGCCTGGCGGTACCAGCCATAGGCCGCGTTCCGCTGGCTGGGGTTCATCCGCTGGCCGTGGTACTCGCCATCGGCCCAATTGGGGTCCAGCGGGTGCGGCCGGCCCCACTGCGGGCCCATGGGAAAGCCGCGGTAGTACGGATCGTCATATCCCCTCATCAGCCCCTCCTCTGGTTCAAGGCGTGCGTGCTTCTTGCCCCGGTAGCGCAAGAAGCTTTCCCACTCACGGCCCAGCAAGGAGAATCAGGGGATGAGGACGACGACACAGAAGGCCGCCGCGGTTTTCGGCGTGGTGTTTCTGCTGGTGGGGGCGATGGGATTTCTGGTGCCGGGCGGGATGGGAATGGAGAGCATGCCGGACCGCGCGCCCAAGCTGCTGGGGCTGTTCCCCGTGAACGTTCTGCACAACCTGGTGCACCTGGCGTTCGGCGTGGCGGGGCTGCTGGCGTCGCGGTCGCTGGGCGCGGCGCGCGGATACCACCGCGCGGGGGCTGCCATCTACGCGGTGCTGGTGCTGCTGGCCTTTGTGGATCCCACCACGTTCGGGCTGGTGCCCATTGGCGGCAACGACATCTGGCTGCACGCGCTGCTCGCGGTGGGGCTGGGCTACTTCGGGTTTGTGCACCGCGAGGTGGGGGCCGCGGCGCGGTTGTAGGATAGGTTTTTGGGGCGGGGGGTAGTTTCGGGACGGATTGGCGGGATCCGTGCCCGGCGGTTGAAACCGCGCCTCCAGAAACACGAAGTCCGCCTCCGCGGACTGCGGCGGCTGCTACGGCGAAGGAGGCCGGCGCCCCGCCCTCCGCCGGGTCGGTTAGCCTCGATCGTGGACGCGACAGCGGCAGCGAGTCGGTGCTTCCCGCTTTCCGAGCGGCGGATTCACCCGCTCAGGGCGTTGCCGGACCACACCGAATTCTTCCCCCGAACAGGAGCAGCCTCACAGCAGTACCGCGAGGCTTTCAGCCGTTGTTGCGGCGACTTCAGTTGCTCAGCATGCGGCAGCGCCAACCTCTGCCACCTCGCGCGAAAGCCGCCCCGCAACAACCCTCCCCCAGTCTGTTTCGGGGAAGGGTGGGCCGGTGGTGCCGGCCCGGGTGGGGGCCGTCCGCGATCTCCGCCTCGCGCACCTCATCTCGCCCCGCACGATGGTTTTGCGGCCTCCGCGGTCCCCGCCTACATTCCTGACCTTCACCCCACCTCCCGGTCCACGCACCCGCAGATGCCGCTCACGATCGTTCAGGTCGACGCGTTCGCCGACCGCATGTTCTCCGGAAACCCCGCCGCGGTCTGCCTGCTGGACGCGCCGCGCGACGCCACGTGGATGCAGGCTGTCGCGATGGAGATGAACTTGTCGGAGACGGCGTTCCTGGAACCCCGCGGCGACGAGTGGGGGCTGCGCTGGTTCACCCCCGCCGTGGAAGTCGCCCTCTGCGGCCACGCCACGCTGGCCAGCGCGCACGTGCTCTGGCAGGACGGCCATGTTCCCCCACCCGCGGAGGCGCGCTTCCACACGCTGAGCGGGGTGCTGACCGCGCGGCGTGACGGCGAGTGGATCTCCATGAACTTTCCCGCCAAGCCGTCGCAGCCCGCGGCCGCCCCGGACGGGCTGGCCCAGGCGCTCGGCGCGGAGCCGGTGGCAATCACGCGAAGCCACTTTGACTACCTGATCGAGGTGGACTCCGAAGCCGTCGTGCGGGCGCTGCGGCCGGATCTTGCGCGGCTCGCGGAGGTGGAGGCGCGCGGCGTGATTGTCACGGCGCGGGGCGCGGAGGGCGAATACGACTTCGTGTCGCGCTTCTTTGCGCCGCGCGTGGGCGTGCCGGAAGACCCGGTGACCGGCTCCGCGCACTGCGCCCTGGCCCCGTACTGGGCGCCCAAGCTCGGACGCGAGCAGATGACCGGCTACCAGGCATCCGCGCGCGGCGGCGTGGTGCGCGTGCGCCTGGACGGCGACCGCGTTCACCTGGGCGGGCAGGCCGTCACCGTGCTCCGCGGCACCCTGGCCGACTGATCCGTCGCGCGGACAACTGCGCGAAATCATTGCGGTGCAATGTCTTGCGCTTCATGCCGCCGGGCGCGCTCGTACGTGTATCCGCCGCGATGATCCGCCCCCACCCCATCCGCATCCTCCCGACGGACCTCATCCGAGGAGCAGACATGAGCGAACTCCCGTCCCGCAAAGGCTTTCCGGGCTACGACACCATCATCGACGGCGTGACACGCACCGTGTCCGTCACCTTTCCCGCGCTGTCGGCGCGCCAGGTAGGCGGGCGCACGGAGGTGTCCAGCGGCGGGCCGTGGGAAGAGTCCGTCGGCTACGTGCGCGCGGTGCGCACGGGCCCGCACATTCACGTGGCGGGCACGACGGCGACAGGGCCGGACGGCGAGGTGGTGGGCGTGGGAGACGCGTATCAGCAGGCCTGGTACACGTTCATGAAGATCGAGCAGGCGCTGCGGGCGCTGGGCGCGGAGATGCGCGACGTGGTGCGCACGCGAATGTTCGTGACCGACATCTCGCGATGGGAAGACGTGGGGCGCGCGCACGGAAGCTTCTTTGCCGGCGGCGGCCCCCGGCCCGCGGCGACCATGGTGGAGGTGAAGGCGCTGATCCACCCGGACATGCTGGTGGAAATCGAAGCGGAAGCGTATGTCGTTGCGCAATAACGACATGCCCCATTGCGGCGACTTCGTCTGACTCGGTAGCAGAACCAAGGCTCTGGCGTGAGGCGGGAGCAGGCATTATCATGGCGCCACACACCTGAACGCCGTGTACGCGCCGCCCGACTGCTCCCGGGCGCCCGTCGCGCGCGCCATTTCCGCAACATGCACCCGGAGCGTCGTTCAACCCCCGCCGCAGTGGAGCACGTTCAGCAGTTTCCGTCCGATTTCCCGGTCGCCACCTGATCCGGGGACCTCACCGAAAACGGCAAACCCGTCGAAAGACGGCGACGCAAAGCTACGAGGCTACCGCGCGCGCTCCACGCGCCGCCACGCCAGTCGGGCCGCCGACGAGATCACCGTCATGAACTCTCCGATCCTCCCCGCCGTGCGCACCGTCGCCACGGCCCTGGTCCTTGCCGCCGCCGCGATCCCCGCGCGGGCACAGGCCCCCAGCTCGCTGCTTTCCACCGGCGCCGGCCTGGTTTCGCCGCGCGCGCGCACCCTTGAGACCGGCTTGGTCCGGCGAAACGCGCGCCCCGCGCCCCGCGCCGCCGCGGACGCACCGATGATGGTGCCCGTGGAAGGCGTTCGCCGCGAGCAGCTTCACGACACGTACACGCAGTCGCGCTCGCAGGGCCGCACCCATCACGCCATCGACATCCACGCGCCGCGCGGCACGCCGGTGCTGGCCGTGGCCGAGGGAACCATCCGCAAGCTGCACCTGAGCAGCCTGGGCGGCATTACCATCTACCTGATGGATGACGACGGCCGCACGCGCTACTACTACGCGCACCTGGACAGCTACGCCGAGGGGCTGCACGAGGGGCAGCGCGTGCAGGCCGGCGAGGTGATCGGGTACGTGGGCGACACCGGGAACGCGCAGCCGGGCGACTGCCACCTGCACTTTTCCGTCGCCATCCTGCGCGACCCCAGCCGCTGGTGGGACGGGGAGAACCTGAATCCGTACGACCTGCTGAACCCGTCCGGCCGCTGAGCCGTTCCGGGATGATGAAGCGCCCCGCCCGCACTCGCCGGGCGGGGCGCTCGTGTTTGTGGATGCGGCGGCCCGCCGCGTGCGAAGGTGCCGCGCGAACCCGGAGCGAGGAGACGCATGCGGCGGCTGGTGCTGTTCGACATTGACGGAACCCTGCTGAACGCCGGCGGCGCGGGCAAGCGCGCCGTGACGCAGGCACTGCACGAGGTGTACGGCGAGACGGGGGCGGTGGAGCGCTACAACATGGCCGGGCGCACCGATCCGCAGATCCTGCGCGAGGTGCTGGGCCAGGCGGGGCTGGACGAGGAGCGCATTCAGGCCGGGATGGACGCGTTCTGGGACGTGTACATCCGCGTTCTGCGCGACACGCTGGATCCGTCCGCGGTAAAGGCACTTCCCGGCGCCGCGGCGCTGGTGGACCGCGTGGAGGCCGCGGACGAGACGGTGCTGGGGCTGCTGACGGGGAACGTGCTGGAGGGCGCGCGCATCAAGGTGGACGCGGCGGGGCTGGGCTTTGAGCGCTTTCAGGTGGGGGCGTACGGATCGGACCACGGCGACCGCGCGCAGCTCCCCGCCATCGCCGTGCGGCGCGCCAAGGAGCGGACCGGCGTGGAGTTTTCCCGCAAGCAGATCGTGATCATCGGCGACACGCCGTTCGACATCTCGTGCGGGGAAGCGCTGGGGGTGCGGACGATCGCGACGGCCACGGGGACGTACGACCGCGAGGCGCTGGCCGCCTGCCATCCCGACCACCTGTTCGACGACCTGGCCGACACCGAAGCGGTCTGGCGCGCCATCACGGACTGAGCCGTCCGCGGCGGAAAACGGAGAGGGCTCCCGCGCGTTCGCGGGAGCCCTCTCGTTCATCGCCGGCCAGCGCCGGACGGTCAGTCTTCGCCGTCGTCGTCCGGCTCGTCGTCGTTGACCCCGTCGTCCTCGTCCGCGCCGGGCAGCGGCTCGCCGGGGGTGCCGGCCAGGGCGAGCACCCAGGCGGGCGGCGGACGGCCATGACGCACGAACAGCGAGCGGAACGCCTCGGCGGCCTCGCGCACCGCCTGCGTGCGCCCGTCGTCGAAGCCCCAGAGCAGCAGCTCCAGCACCGCGGCGGCTTCCGCTGGCGGAAGCGCGTCATCCGGGCGGCCGGCCAGCCCCTCGCGCAGGTCGCGGGCGTAAAACCGCTTCCAGAGCCGCAGGTTGCGCTCGTACGGAACGGAGCCGTCCACGAACTTTTTGGTCGCGCCCACCTTGGCCCCCGCGCGCGCGGCGACTTTGCGCAGCGACGTACGCGCGACCTGTGCACGCACGTGGTCGCGGATCCGGTCGATGGACGGATCGGGATTGCGGTCGCTCACAGGGTCCTCCGCAGGGGGAGAACCAAGGCGCCGCGTGCACTTTGTTTAACTTGGTTTGGTTTACACTCTACAGATTAGTGCCGCTTTTGGGGGCGGGCAAGACGCGGAAGGCCGGACTTCTCAACTTGTACAGAATTGACACCCTGCCCCCCACCCCTGCCCTCGTCCCACCGGGGGTGATTCACCCTCCTGCGCGCGGGAGGAAAACGAGTGGAATAGCCACCTGTGGCGGATTCTGGATGCCTCGGCCGGGTCAGAGCAGCGAGGCCGCCGCGGCGAGGGCGGAAAGCACGGCCGCGGCACCGGAGAGCAGCAGGGCGAGGGTGGAGCGGCGGTCCGCCGCCGTGCCGCCCGCCCGCGCGGCGTTCGCCGCTTCCGCGCGCTGCGCATCCAGCGCGCCCCGCAGGCGGTCCAGTTCCGTGAGCGCGTCGGCCTGGCCGCGCTGCACGCGCCGGATCTCCTCCGCCAGCGGGGTGACAGCGTCTTCCACCTCCACCAGCCGCGAGGCGAGCGCGCTCATCTCGTCGTCCAGGCTGCCTCCGTGGGCGCCCGCCAGCGCGGCCATGGACGCCGCGTCGCCGAACAGCGTCTGGTCCATCACACGCTTGGCGCCCAGCACCTCTTCCATGCTCCCCTGAAAGTGCCGCTGCGAAATGCGCTTCGCCGCGTCGTCGCCGGGCTCGGCGATGGCGGACTGGGCGGCCTTGAGCACCGCGTTCTTGATGTCGCCCCCGGTGCCGGGGTAGCGCTCGGCGAGGGCGCGAAAGTCCACGTCGTCAGCCAGCGGCGTCTTGCGGGCGTGGATCTGCACGCGCCAGATGGCTTCGCGCTCGTCCGGGCCGGGCTGCTCGAACAGGATGTGCGTGCGGATGCGGCGCTCGAACGCCGGGTCGAAGTTGGCCGCCAGGTTGGTGGCAAAGATGACGACGCCCGAGAACTCCTCCAGTTCGCGCAGAAGGACGTTGACGACGGCGTTGGCTTCGCGCTGGTAGCCCTGCTCCACGTTGCTGAACCGCCGCCCGGCGATGGCGTCGGCCTCGTCAAAGAAGAGGACGGCATCCTGCTCGGCGGCGGAGGCAAAGACGGCGGCCACGTTCTTGGCGGTGGCGCCGGCCCACTGGCTTTCCAGCTCGTTGTAGCGCACCACGAGAAGGCGCTTGCCCAGTGCGTGGGCGATGGCCTCGGCGCAGACGGTTTTGCCCGTTCCCGGCGGCCCGGCGAAGTTGAAGGCGAGCCCCAGCCCGCTTTCGTGCCGCTCGCCCAGCCCCCACTGGTTGAAGATCACGTCGTGCTTCTGGATCTGCACCAGCGCGTTGTCCAGCGCGCGCCGCGTGGCCGGCGGAAGGACGACGTCGGCGAAGGTGCGGCGCGGCAGGTGCGCGGTGGCCAGGTCACGGCGGTCCTGCCCAAAGAGCAGGTCGCGCAGGGAGTTGCCCATTGCTGTGCACGGGGATGAGGGAAGGCCGCCCTCGCGGCCGGGTGCGGCATCGCGGGGCGGCTCTGGCGGATTGGGATTGCAAGAGCTTCGCCCGGGGTGTCGGGGGCGTGTGGGTTGGATGGGGGCAGCCAGGTGTGGCCCTCACCCGTCCGCGCTGAGACGCGTCCACCCTTCTCCCACGAACAGATGTGGGAGAGGGGGCACACCCCAACTACGCCCCGGCGCGGTGCGGAGAGGTCGGCGCGGCGGGGAGGCAAGGCCGACAGCTTGGGTGCGGTTCGGAACGTCGAGCTGCGGCCGAAGGAGGCCCCCTCCCCCCAGCCCCCTCCACCCGCTCCGCGGGAGAGGGGGAGCCGTTCGGCGCAGGAGATGGTTTGGTGCGCGGACCCGGGTTTTCGTTCCGGCGGTTGAAACCGCGCCTCGAGAAACACGAAGTCCGCCGTCGCGGACTGCACCGGCGCCCGCCGCACCGGGCGAGGCATCCGCCACGTCGGTTGAGCCCCGAACCTGGGTGCGTCAGCGGGAGGTGTCGGGGCTTACCGCTGTTGGAGCAGCGGATTCATCCGCTCAACGAAGGGGCGGCGTTCGGCGCCGAACCCATCCTCCGCGCAGGTGCAGCCTCACAGCAGTACCGTGAGGCTTCCAGCCGTTGTTGCGGCGGCTTCAGCCGCTCAGCCCGCTGCGCGGAATTCTGGATTCCACGCCGGACCGTCCGCCTCCCCAACCCTCCCCCAGTCCGTTTTGGGGGAGGGTGGGCCGGTGGTGCCGGCCCGGGTGGGGGCCGCCGGTGAGGCCCGGAACAGCGCGCTCTACCGCTTGTTGCGGAAGTCCCGGGCGGTCAGGGTGCTGCGGCCCAGAATGGTGCCGTCGGCGGCCGCGATCCACGCCTCCAGCGTCGATCCGCCGCGCGTCACGGCCGGCAGCGGGCCCAGCGTCTCCACGCGGTGCACCGAATCGGCGGCGACGTCCAGCCGCCGCTCGCCCGCCACCTCCTGCGCCTCGTCCGCGCTCGTGATCCGCCAGCGCAGCACCGCTCCGGGAAAGGCGCGTGGCAGATCGTTCACGATCCACAACGCGATGGGGTGGTCGCGGTCGTCAATCCGGTACTCGATGCTGGGGAGCACGGGCTGCATGGCCAGCCGCAGCGCGTCGTAGCCCGGCTTGGTGCGCCGCTCGTAATCCACCACCGCCCAGGTGACCGAGGGCCAGTCCTCCACGAACATGAACTGGTACAGCCCCGTTGTGGGGTTCTCCGCGGCCCACTTTCGGCGGCGAAAGACCTCCGTGCCGAAGCGCACCACCTGCGCCTGGTACGTCTGGCTGGTGCGGACGAACTCGTCCAGCGTGGCGCCGCGCTCCATCTGCCCGAAGGTCCACGCCTGCTCCGGCTGAAAGTTGCGGAACCGCCACTCCTCCCAGTCCGCCGGGGTGTCGGGAAAGAGCGTGTCGCCGGGGAACATGGTGCGCAGCGTCTCCCGGTTGGGCAGCGCCTGCGCGCCGTACTCGGTGATGAACGGGCCGTCCTTGGCGTTCCAGAATCCGCCCACCGTGCCGTAGTACCAGCCGGGATACGGGTGCGCGTCCCCCGTCCCGGAGTCGCGATGGTGCACGCGGGTGGGGTCCATCCGCCGGGCCAGCGCGGTGAGCGCCTCGTCCAGCGCCAGGTTCTGCTGGGGATCGATCTTCTTCATCCACTCCATGGCGTGCGGCGCCTCGTTGTGCATGCACCAGGCGATGATGGAGGGGTGGTTGCCGAAGCGGTGCACCATGTCCGCCGCCTGCCGCAGCGCTTCGGCGTGAAAGGCGGGGTCGTCGGTGTAGCCCCACTGCAGCGGAAAGTCCTGCCAAACCATGAGCCCCAGCGAATCCGCCACCTCATAGAACTCCGGGCGCTCCAGGTGCGCGTGCACGCGCACGGTGTTCAGGTTGGCGCCCACCAGCAGCTCGCCGTCGCGCTCGTACCAGCGGCGGTCCGCCTGCGACAGCCACTGCGTGCTGATGTAGTTGGTGCCGCGCGGGTAGATGCGGCGCCCGTTCAGCCGCCACACCCACGCGCTGTCGCGGGTAATGCTGCGGATGCCGAAGGTGGCCGAGGCCCGGTGGGAGTCGCCGCCCTCGCGCGTCAACGCCGCGTCCAGCCGGTAGCGGTTGGGCTCGCCCTGGTCCCACGACCACCACAGCCGCGGCCGGTCCACGCGCACCTCCGCGCGCACGGTGCTCACCCCCGGCGCCGCGTCCACCTCCATCCGCACGGGAACGCGGGTGGATGCGGAAAAGCTCGCAGGGACCACGGCGCCCTGGATGGAGCCCCGCACCCGTGCCGCCGTACGGTTGTGCACCTGCGCTTCGATGACGAGCGTGGCCGATGCCTCCGACACGTCCGTGGGCAGCACGGTGAGCCGCTCGATCTCCACGCCCGGAGATTCGCGGAGGGCGACGCCCCGGATGACGCCGCCGGTGGAGCGCTCCTGTCCCCGCGGCGAGGTGGCGCCAGGGCGGGTGTCGTGGTACAGAAAGATTCCCTTGACCTGGTTCTGCTGCTTGGGCCAGGAGATGGGCCAGCGATAGCCCATGTCGAAGGGCAGGTCCGGCGCGGAGACGCGCAGGGCGATCAGGTTCCTTCCCGGGCGGATCAGACGCGTGACGTCCACCTCCCACTTCTGAAAGTAGCCCTCGTGCGAGCCAGCGTGCTGCCCGTTCACGTAGACGTCGGCGTAGTAATCCACCATGTCCAGTTCCAGGAGCACGGGGCGCGTGCCGCCGGCCGGCCACTCCACCTCGCGGCGGTACCAGACGGTGCCGCCCCAGTCCAGCCCGCGCTCGGGATCCACCGCCCAGATGTCGCCGGGGCCGGCGCGCTGCACGCCACGGTCGGCGTTGCGGGGATAGTGGTCCGCCCCCAGCAGGAACCAGTTGCTGGGCAGGCGCATTTCCGGCCAGCGCGAGTCGTCCAGGCCGGGCGCCGCGTACAGCGCCGGCCCGTTGTTGGGCAGGTAGCGCCATCCGCCGCTCAGGTCCAGCCGCCGCGGCGCGTCCTGCGCGGCGGCGGGAAGGGAGGCCAGGACCGTCATCGCAATCAGCCAGAAGCGGGTGCGCACCGGTGCCGCCAGGGCTCGGGTGAGGAACATCAGGACGAACGCGTGCGGCGCCGAGTGCAAGGAGTTCGCCCGCGCGTCCCCCTTGGCGGGTGGCGGGTGGATGGCCTATCTTCCGCGGCCGGCACTCCCTCCCCGCCGGACTTCCCCGCACACCTCCATCCGCCGAGGCCTCCCCACGATGAGAATCGACCGCGACCGCTTCTTTGCCGCCTACACCGGTGCATTCGGCGCCATCAAGGCCAGCCAGAAGCAGGGGCTGAACGACCTGCTGGCCGCGGCGGAAGGCGACGGCAACATCACCGACATCCGCTGGCTGGCGTACATGTTCGCCACCGTGAAGCACGAGTGCGGCGACGAATGGCAGCCCATCCGCGAGTACAGCCGCGGCAAGGGGCGCCCGTACGGCGAGCCCGTCACGGTGACGGACAGCGCCGGGAAGACGTACACCAACGTGTACTACGGCCGCGGCTTTGTGCAGCTGACGTGGAAGGGCAACTACCAGCAGATGGGGACGACGCTCAAGAACCGGATGCTGTACGAGCCGGACCTCGCGCTGAACCCGGAGATCGCGTACCAGGTGATGTCGCTGGGAATGCGGACGGGCTCGTTCACCGGCAAGAAACTGGCGAACTACATTCACGACGACGTGTGCGACTACGTGAACGCGCGCCGGATCATCAACGGCACGGACCAGGCGCAGCGGATCGCGGGATACGCGGTGAAGCTGGAGGCGATTCTGCGCGCCTCGGTGGTCGCCGCCATGCCCGGCGTTCCCGTTCCGTCGGCCGAGCCGGTCGCGCCGGTGCTGCCGGTGCCGGGCGTGGCGCCGTCCATCCCGGTGGTGCAGGGCGGGATGTAAGGCGGCGGCCGGGAGGAGGGAACCACCGTGCGCTTCGGATTGTTTGGTGCGGCGCAGGCTGTGGCCCTCACCCGGCTCGCTAAAGCTCGCCACCCTCTCCCACGAACAGATGTGGGAGAGGGGGCACACGGCAACCGCGGTTTGGGGCTCGTCGGAAACTCGAGGTACGCGACTCGTGCTCGGGGCCCCTCCCCCGGCCCCTCCCCGTGCAAACAGACGCACGGAGAGGGGAGAACGGCTGGTCGGGGCGGTTCAGCCGGGTCCGAGGCGCCTTCGGAGAGGCGCCCTCCCTCCACCCGCTCCGCGGGAAAGGGGGAGCCGTTCGGCGCAGAGAAGGGTTCGTCCGCGGGCCCGGGCCCGGCGGTTGAAAACCGCGCCTCCAGAAACACAAAGTCCGCCTCCGCGGACTGGAACCGGGACGGTGGTGCTGGTCCCTTATTCAGTTGAAGCCCCGAACGGCGCCTGTAGGCGTCGTGTCGGGGCTTACCGCAGTCAGAGCGGCGGATTCATCCGCTCAGGGAGGACGGGGAGCGACGACTCCTGATTCCCTCGCGAAACCGCCGGATCACGATCGAGAGGCGCGATGCGACAGGTGTGGATCACCCGGGCGGGCGGGCCGGAGGTGCTGCAGGTGCGCGAGGCGGCGGACCCGGAGCCGGGGGCCGGCGAAGTGCGCATTCGCGTGGCCGCGGCGGGGGTGAACTTTGCCGACGTGCTGGCGCGCATGGGGCTGTATCCCGACGCGCCGCCCCTTCCCGCCGTGGTGGGCTACGAGGTCGCGGGCGTGGTGGACCGCGTGGGCGCCGGCGTGCAGGGTGTGCGCGAGGGCGACCGCGTGGGCGCGCTCACGCGGTTCGGCGGGTACTCGGACGTGGTGTGCGTGCACGCCGGGCAGGCGACGCCGCTCCCCGACGCGCTGTCGTTCCAGGCGGCCGCCGCCATCCCCGTGAACTACCTGACCGCGTGGATCATGCTGGTGCACCTGGGCAACGTGCAGGCGGGCGACCGCGTTCTGGTGCACGCCGCGGCGGGCGGGGTGGGGCAGGCCGCCATTCAGATCTGCCGGTGGCGCGGCGCGGAGGTCATCGGCACGGCGAGCGCGGCCAAGCACGCCCGCCTGCGGGAGGCCGGCGTGGCGCACTGCATCGACTACACCACCCAGGACTTCGCGGCGGAGGTCAAGCGCATCACCGGCGGCAACGGGGTGGACATCGCGCTGGACGCCGTGGGCGGCGAAAGTTTCCGCAAGAGCTACCAGTGCCTCGCGCACCTGGGGCGGATGTACGTCTTCGGCGTGTCCAGCTTTGCGCCGGGAAAAAAGCGCAGCATTCCCGCCGCGCTGCGCGGGCTGATGCAGATGCCGCGCTTCAGCCCCATTCCCATGATGAACGCCAACCGCGGCGTGCACGGCGTGAACCTGGGCCACCTGTGGCACCGCACGGACCTGCTTTCGCGCATGCAGACCCAGATCATGGCGCTGGTGAACGACGGCACCTTCACCCCCGTGGTGGACCAGACGTTTCCGCTGGAGCGGGCCGGCGACGCGCACGCCTTTCTGCAGGACCGCCGCAACTTCGGCAAGGTGCTGCTCACGCCCTGACGGCCGTGGCGGGATTGGGGAGGGACGGGCAGAATGGAACGGCCGGACCGCGCGATGCGGTCCGGCCGTCCTTGTTCATCCGGTCAGGAAGCGGTCAGCGGACCAGGAGGCCCAGCGACTGCATGGTATCTTCAATCACCGAAAGCTCGACGCCGTAGATGCGGGCGATGTACGAAGGCGTGACCCCGTCGTCGCGCAGTTCGCGCAGGCGGTCGCCGGCAAGGCGGCGGATGAGGCGCGCCTGTTCTTCGGCGCGGGGGTCCGGGTCCAGCGGAAGTGCGCGAATGGGCGTTACCGAGGCGGTCTGGCGGTCCTCTGCCAGGGGGAGCGCGGGTTCGGCTCCGGTCTTCATGGGGTCCTCCGCCCGGGCGGGCTGGGCTGGTGTGTCGTGGATCGGTTGCGGCCACCAGGTGCTGCACGAGGTGTGCCCGGTGAGGCAAACAACCGTAGCAGCGGACACCCCGTGTAGGGAGATGGATGAAACGTGCGTCGCGGGGTTGAGGGAAGTGGATGCAGGGCATACATTTGGGTCATACGTTTCCATCTCACTTCCCCGGCCGGCCCCCGAATGAGCGAATCCTGTCCGTCCTGCGGCGCCGCTGCGTCGGGACGTTTCTGCCCTGAGTGCGGCGTGGCGCTGGACGCCAGCTGCCGCGAGTGCCAGAACCCGCTTCCGGCGGGCGCGCGCTTCTGCAACGAGTGCGGCGTCCCCGTAAGCGCCGTGCCGGGCGCCGCGGGCGCGCGCCGCGGCGGCGCGATGCTTCCCTGGGCGGTCGCGGGCACGGCCGTGGCCGCGCTGGCCGGCGTGCTCGTCTTTCGCCAGCCGGAGGCCGCGGCACCCGCCGCGCCTGTGGCTCCGTTCGCGCAGGCCGCCGCCGGGGCTCCGGGCGGCGCGTCGCCCGCCGGCGACCCCACGCAGGTGGACCTTTCCAGCATGACGCCGCGGCAGGCCGCCGACCGCCTGTTCGACCGGGTGATGCAGGCCGAGGCCACGGGCGACATGGCGACGGCCAAGCAGTTCGCGCCCATGGCGATCCAGGCGTACGGCATGGTGGAGTCGCCGGACGCCGACGCGCGCTACCACGTGGTGCAGCTGTACCGCGTGCAGGGCGACGCCGAGCAGGCGCGCGCGCAGGCCGACGCCATTCTGGCCCAGTCGCCCACGCACCTGTTCGGTCTGTTCGGCGCGGCGCAGGCGGAGACCCTGCGCGGCAAGACCGAGGACGCGGCGGGGTTCTACCGCGGGTTCCTGGGGGCGTACGCCGAGGAGATCGCCAAGCAGCTTCCGGAGTACCAGGAACACCAGCAGGGCCTCCCCGCCATGCGCGCCGAGGCGGAGCGGGCGGTCGGCAAGCGCTGACGCGCGGCGGATGGTGGAGATGGATGGAAAGCCCGCCCCGGCATCCGGGGCGGGCTTTTTTTGGCCGTTCGCCGTGTGGTGTCACTGTTACGGGCGGACGTGGGCGGCGGGGGGTGGCGCGGCGGACGGTGTGGCCCTCACCCGGCCGCGCTGATACGCGTCCACCCTCTCCCACGAACAGATGTGGGAGAGGGGGCACACGGCAACCGCGCCCCGCCCCCGGCCCCTCCCCGCGCAAACAGCCGCGCGGAGAGGGGAGGACGGCAGCGACGGTGCGGTTCGGAAGGTCGAGATGCCGCCGAAGGAGGCCCCCTCCCTCCAGCCCCCTCCACCCGCTCCGCGGGAGAGGGGGAGCCGTTCGGCGCGAAGGCGGAGGACGGCTCGGATCGCCGGGGCCCGTGCCCGGCGGTTGAACCGCGCCTCGAAACACACGAAGCCCGCCTGCGCGGGCGGGCGGCATTGGTGCGCCTCGCACGGCCGCATGCGTCCGCCCTGTCCAGAGCGAATGAATTCGCCGCTGGAAAGCACGAAGTCCGCCTCCGCGGACTGCACCCGCAGCTGGGGCGCGGGCCGCGCTCGCCGGGCCGTCCGCCAGGTCGGTTGACGCCCCGAGCGTGGACGCGACAGCGGCCACGAGTCGGGGCTTACCGCTTCTGGAGCGGCGGATTCATCCGCTCAGGAGAGCCGGGGACGCCACCGCCCGGCGCTGCCCACGCCGGCCTTTCCGCCGTTGCTGCGGCGGATTAATCCACGGAGCGCGATGGATCACGATGCGCATGGCGACCTCGGGCCGTTGGGGTGTGCCCCCTCTCCCACATCTGTTCGTGGGAGAGGGTGGCGAGCCTAAGCGAGACGGGTGAGGGCCAC
>NZ_DASVTX010000415.1:0-13710 GCF_036387355.1 Longimicrobium sp. | reverse complement strand
CGGCCGATGACAAAAGGGGGGAGCACCTCGCGGTGCTCCCCCTGTTTCGTCCCGCCGGCGATCATCCTCCGCGCGCCCCCGGGAACGCGGGCGGAGCGGGCCGGATCAGGCGCCGAACGCGCGAAGCGCGCGTGCCTCGGCGCGGTCCAGCAGGCGGTACAGCACCGCGAGCGCGGCGGAAAGGTCGCCGCTGGCGCGCCCCTCGGATTCCGCCAGCGCCGTGACCTCCGCGCGCAGCAGCACGAACTCGCGACGCAGGTGGTCCGCCGTCCAGCCGATGCGCCGCCGCTGCTCGCCGTGGCGCTCGCAGATCACCCGCTGAATGCTGGCTCCGTCCTGCATCAGCTCCGGATCGCCGCGCCCTTCGTCCAGGGTGATGAGGGTCTTGCCCGTTTCCAGCAGAAAGGTGGCGACGTGGTCCTCCAGCTGCGCGCGGTCCATCGTGCGCGCGTGCGGCAGGGCGGGATCGGTGCGCAGCCGGTCGCCGAAGCGGCGGGTGAGCGGGTCGGCGCCGCGGGCGATCAGGTGCCCGATCTCTGCCAGCCCGGAGATGCCCGCCCACTCCGAGTACCAGCTTTCCACCGCCGGCGGCTCCGCGGCCGCGGACTCGTCCGCCCGCCCTTCGGCCTCCACCATCTCGCGAATGCCCTCGGGCGTGGGGAGCCAGAGACCGAAGCAGCTTCCCTCGCCCAGCGCGCTCCGCACCGTCAGGTCGCCCCCCATGAGCCGCGCGAACCGCCGGCTGATGGTGAGGCCCAGGCCGGTGCCGCCCGTGCTGCGCGTGTGCCCGCCCTCCACCTGTGAGAACGGGTCAAAGATGCGCTCCAGCTCCGTGGCGGGAATGCCGCGGCCGGTGTCTTCCACCTCCACAACCACCCACGGGCCGGCCCCCTGCAGCGCGCTCCCGGCCGGAGGCGCGGTGCGCACGCCGCAGCGGATGGTGACCTGCCCGCCCGAATCGGTAAAGCGCACGGCGTTGCTCAGCAGGTTCACCGCGATCTGGCGCACGCGGTCCTCGTCGCCCACGTACGTTTCGTTGCAGGCCGACAGCGACTCGTCGTGCAGCTGAACGCCCTTGCCCTGCGCCAGCGGGGCCACCATCCCCAGCGCGGCGGAGGCGGTACCCAGCAGCAGCGTGGGCTCGTGCGCAACCTCCATCTCCCCCGCTTCGGCCTTGGACAGGTCCAGGATATCGCTCACCAGCCCCAGCAGGTGCTGGCCGCTGGCCTTGACCCGGGCGATGTAGTCCGTCTGCCGGGGGTTCAGGTCGCCCGCCACACCGGCCTGCAGCAGGTCGATGTAGCCGATGACGGCGTTGATGGGGGTGCGGATCTCGTGGCTCATCTGCGCCAGAAACTGGCTCTTGGCGCGGTTGGCGTGGTCGGCCTCGGCGCGGGCCCGGCCCGCCTGGTCGTACAGTTCCAGGCGGATCTGCTCGGCCGCCTTCTGCGCGGTCACGTCCTGCATGGCGCCCACCATCCGCGTGGCCGCGCCGCCCTCGTGCTGGGCGATGTGGCCGCGGTCCATCACGTCCGCGTACCCGCCGTCCGCGCGCAGAAAGCGGTAGTCCGCGCTCCACGACTCGTGCCCCAGGGCAATGGCCGCATAAATGCCGCGTGACACCTCGTCGCGGTCGTCCGGGTGCACGTGATCCATCCACCACGCGCCCGACGTTGCGTTGCTGGGGGGATGATAACCGAAGCGCTCGCCCAGGGCGGCGTTCCAGCGAATGCAGTCCGCCGCGAGGTCCCAGTCCCAGATCACGTCCGCCGTGGCGCGCGCGGCCAGGTGGTAGCGCTCCTGCGACTGCCGCAGCGCCTCGGCCGCGCGCTCCCGCTCGTCCACCACGGTGTACAGCGTGGCGACCCCCTCCACGCGCCCCTCCGCGTCCCGCACGGGCGCGTAGACGATGTCGAGCAGGTGTTCTTCCGGAACGCCGTCGCCGTCGCCGTCCCAGGCGGCCACCACACCCGTTCCCGTCCACGGCTGGCCCGTGGTGTACACCCCGTCCAGCAGTTCGTAGTAGCCCTGGCCATCCAGGTCGGGATACACCTCGCGAAAGGCGAGGCCCACCATTTCCCGCCCGCCGGCCTGCGCCCGGTACTGCTCGCTGGCCGCTACGAAGCGGTGCTCCGGGCCTTCCAGCACCGCCACCGCACCGGGAAACTGGGCCACCATGCGCGCCAGCCGGGCGCGCTCCCGGTCGCGGTGGGCGGCGGCCTGCACCTGCGCGGTCACGTCCGTGGCGATCGCCACGATCCCGGTAATCGCCTCGCCCGCGTCGCGCAGCGGGTGGTAGATGAAGTCGAGGAAGCGGTCCTCCAGCTCTCCCCCCGGCCCGTCCTGCAGCGTGATGGGGATGGCGTTGCCGATGAACGGCGTCCCCGTCTGCAGCACCCCGTCCAGAAGGGTGATGAAGCCCTGCTCCACCACCTCGGGCAGGGCGTCGGCCACCCGCATGCCCACCACCGGCCGCCCGCCCACCAGGCGCAGGTAGCCGGGGTTGGCGGATTCAAAGACGTGCTCCGGGCCGCGCACCACCGCCACGGCCACGGGGGCCTGCTCAAAAACGCCGCGCAGCTGTCCCCGCTCCAGCTCCGATTCCGCTCGGGCCGCCCGCAGCGCGTGATTCGACTGCTCCAGCATTTCGGCGGCTTCCTGCGCTTCCTCTACCTGCGCCTCCAGCTCGGCCGCCTGCGCCTGCATTTCCTCGCCCTGCTCTTCCACCTGGCGAACGCGTCGGCGGAGTTCCATCTCGCGCTCGGCGGACCGGGCCAGCTCCACTACGGTGTCCACCTCCATGGCGGTCCACCCGCGGGGAGCGGAATCGAGCACGCAGAAGGTACCGAGCACGGCACCGTGCTCCCCGCGAAGGGGCACGCAGATATAGGCGCACGCCCGCGTGGGGCCGGGGGAAAGCAGACCGGCGTACTCCGGCGCGGCGCCGCTGTCCGAAACAACGAGGGGGCCGGCGGCCTGCTCGGCCAGGCGCCGAAACGCGGGGCCGCGGATTTCCCGCTCCAGCGCCGGCCGGTCCGGAAAACCAGCGCACGAAAGGGAGAAGCCGTCCGCGTCATCCACCAGGCTCACGAAGGCGGCGGGCGCGCGCACCAGCGCAGCGGCCAGCCGCGCCAGGCGGCCGAACGCGTCCTCCGCGGCGGCGACCGGGAGGCCGCCGTCTGCCAGGGCGAAGCCGCGCGCGCGGTCGTCCGGTGCCGGAGCGTCCAAGGCGCCCGCGGCCGGAGATGGGATCGTGGAGCTCAATCGGACCACCTTCTCGCTGAAGAGTCCGACCGCGGGATGGAGCGGAGGGAAGTGCGGGGCGGGAGCAGGGGGGCGGAGGCTCGTGCGGGGGGGAAGAATCCGTGCGGGCGCTCCGCGCCAACCGTACTGCGGCGCGTCACGTACCCAAGCTAACGGTTTGAGGGCGAATCACCTAACGCAGGCCGCCCACCCTGCCCGCGGACGCACCGACGGGTCCGGCGCCGGGGCGGGCCGCGGAACCCGCATCCGCACGGCGCCGCGCTGCATCCAGCGCGCCGACACCCGCGAACCGGATGCTCCCTGGGGAAGTGGAAGGAGGATCGCGGGAACGCGCGGCGGCCGTTCTCGCGCGGTGAAACGGGGAAGGCGCGCGGGCAGCGCTCTGGAGGTGGCCGGTGGATGGGTTGACCGGAGCGCGGCCGCTCAGCCGTGGGAGGCGGGGTCCGTTCCGGCGGGAGGCGCGTCGGAGCGCAGGCGCGAGAACATCTCGATGTCCACGTTGCGGCCGTGCAGAAAGACCGCGCCGCGCACCAGGCCCTCGCTGGTGAACCCGGATTTCTGCGCCACCCGGCGCGATGCCTCGTTCCCCACGGAAACCGTCAGCTGCAGCCGGTTCAGTTTATTGGCCCCAAACAGGTACTCGGCGAACAGCATCAGCGCCTCGGTGGTGTAGCCCTTTCCGCGGCTCTCTACATCGAACAGCTGGTATCCAATCTCCACCCCATCGTAGTACGGCGCGGTCTGAAAGTACCAGATGGTGCCCACCATGCGCCCTTCCGGAGTGCAGATCAGCAGGCGCCCCAGCGCGTCGTTCCAGAACCCGGTCTGCCGAAAGTCGGCCACGAACGCGGCTTCGGAGAGCAGCCGCATGGGCACGTGCTCGCCGCGCGCCGACGTGTCGCTCAGCAGGGTGAACAGCTCGGAAAGGTCGCTCTCCCGCACCGTGCGCAGGTGAATGTTCGCGCCCTGGATCATGCCGTCGTTCCTCCTTGCAGAATGGTGAGCGGCCGCGGCCCGGGAACGGTGCCTGCCCCCGCCGCGGCGCGGCGGGCCGACATCCCGACGCCATCAACAGAGCCGGGGAGCACCACATGGGGCTCCCCGGCCTATTCTCCTGCTGCCCCGGTCAGACCGGCTCCGTTCACCCCGCGGGGTCCAGCGCCGCGTTTACGGCGGCCAGGAACTGATCCACGTCCAGCGGCTTGGTCAGGTAGTCCAGGGCGCCGGCGGCGCGCAGGCGCTCGATCTGGCGCGTCGTGGCATCCGCGCTGATCACCAGCACGGGGATGTGCCGCGTGCGCTCATCCGCGCGAAGCTCGTGCAGCACCCGCTCGCCGGACAGGTCGGGCAGGTGCAGGTCCAGCAGCACCAGGTCCGGGCGATGCTCACGCGCCAGCTGCAGCCCCAGCCGCCCCTGCAGCGCCGGAATCAGCGCGATCTCCGGCCGGTCGCCAAAGATCGTCTCCACCAGGTCCAGGTTGGCGAGGTTGTCTTCCACGTACAGAATGGTGCGGGCCGGGCGCGGCGCGCTTTCCGCGCGCGCGCCGTCCGTGCGCCCGGGCTCCAGCCGCTGCCGCGGGCTTTCCGTCACGGGAAGCTCCACCCAGAAGGTGCTTCCCTCGCCCACGGAGCTCTCCACGCGGATCTGCCCGCCCATCACCTCCACCAGGCGCTGCGAAAGCTTCAGCCCCAGCCCGGTGCCCTCCACGCCGGAATGCTCTGCGCCCAGCCGCGAGAACGCGACGAACAGCTCCCCCAGGCGGTCGGCGGGAATTCCCGGGCCCGTGTCGCGCACGCCCAGGGCCAGGAAGGCGCTCCCGTCCGCGCCCGCGGCGGGGCGCGCCAGGAGCTCCACCGCACCGCCCGCGCGGTTGTACTTGATGGCGTTGCTGAGCAGGTTCAGCATCACCTGCATGAGGCGCTGCTGGTCGGCGCGCACGTACACGTCACTGCCCTGCGGCGCACGCGCCGAGAGCTGCACCGGGCGCTGGTCGGCCGCGGGGCGCACCAGGGCGATCGCCTCGTTCAGCAGCGACGCCGCGTGCACCGGCTCCAGCGAAAGCTGCTGCTGGTTTGCCTCGATGCGGGCGATCTCCAGCACTTCGTTGATCAGGTTCAGCAGGTGGCGGCCGGCCTTGACGATATGCTCCACGCTGCGGGCCTGGTCCGCGGGAAGCGGGCTGCGCTGCAGGATCTGCCCAAAGCCCAGAATGCTGTTCATGGGCGTGCGCAGCTCGTGGCTCATGCGCGACAGAAAGTCGCTCTTGGCCTCGTTGGCCGCCTCCGCCGCGTCCTTGGCTTCCTGCAGGGCCAGTTCGAACTGCTTGCGTTCGGTGATGTCGCGCACCATCCAGATGCGCCCGTACACCTCGCCCGCCTCGCTGCGCAACGGCGCGGAGTAGCGGTCCAGCACGCGCCCGTCCGCCAGCAGCACCTCGTCGCGGTGCACCGTCTGAAAATCGTCGCGCAGCTGTTCGATGGTGCGGCGGTACGCCACCGGGTCGGCGGCCTGCCGGGTGGCCCACGCGAACATCTCCACGCACCGGTCCGGCGCGCGCAGCTCCTCGGGAACGTTGAAGATTTCGGCGTAGCGCCGGTTCATGTTCAGCACGCGGCCCTGGTGCGCCACCAGAATGCCGTCGATGGCCACGTGGCTCTGCGCCTGCAGGAGCGTGGTCTGGAACTGCAGCGCCTCTTCCGCGCGGCGGCGCTCCGTAATGTCGGTCATGAAGCCGGCAAAAAAGCGCTGCCCGTCGCGCCAGTACTCGCCGAAGTTGATCTCCACGGGGAACTCGGTGCCGTCGCGCCGCACCGCGGGCACCTGCACGCGCTGCCACGGAATGCTGCGCTCCCCCGTCGACATGTAGCGCCGGGTTCCGCTGGTGTGCCCCGCCCGCATGCGGGGCGGCATGAGCACGGTGATGGGCTTTCCCACCATCTGCGACGCCGGGTACCCGAAGATCCGGCACATGGCCGGGTTCACCGCCATGATGGTGGATTCCGCGTCGATGATCACGACACCGTCGGGGTCGGCGTCCACCAGCGCGCGGTACCGCTCCTCGTTCTCGGCGAGGGCGGCGTTGGCGGCGCGGGCGGACTCCAGCTCGCGCTCCAGCTCGGCGATGCGGGCGCGCAGGTCGTTCGGATCCGCGGAGGCGGATTCCGGCAGGGTGGGTGCGGGGTGGCTCATGGCGGCGACTGCGGACTGCGAAGGGCGGGGTTTCGGCGCGGAGATCGGCGGGTGCGCCGGTTGGGTTGGGATCAGCCGGGGGCGCGAGCGGCCGGACGCCGCTCGCCGATGATGCACAAAGCTAACGGAATCCCGCGCTCTCCAACAAGCGCGGCGGGGTTGCGCCCACGTACGCTCCCGTGCGGGTGCGGCCGGGGTGCCCGCTCGTGCCCGGGCCTGGGAGAAAATACAAGCGATGACAGGATCGCGCCCGAGAGTTGTATTTTATCGCCCAAAATACAACTCATCCAATCCATCCCGGGGCAGAGTTGTATTTTTCGAGGCGCCGTGGACCGCCAGGTCGGGGCCTTTGAGGAGGAAAATACAACTCGCCCGGAGCTGTGACGGGTGAGTTGTATTTTACAGCAGAGCGGAGATCACCGCCGGGAACACGGTCTTATACCTGAATTGCAAGTGATCCTCCGTCACAGATTCCGTGTTGTATTTCTCCCAGCGCGTGAGCTATGCCGCAACGTAGTAGAAGCCGCGTCCCCGGCGGTTCTCGCGCCCGGGACGGAGCACGCCTTCGGCTTCCAGCGCGCCGAGCAGGTTTCCCACGTGGGTGACGCTCAATCCCGTGATGTCGGTGATCTCGGTAGACGAAACCCGGCCGCGCGCGCGGGCCCACCCCAGAATGAGCGCGAGCCGCGCCGCCTGACCGTCCGCATACGAGATGCTCCGCTTGAGCCCCTCGCGCACGGCATCGCTCAGCCGGTACGCCTCCGGCTCACCGGCGGGGACTCCGCGGATTCGCAGGATCACGGGGCGGCCGGCAGCCTCCACTGCGGCAAGCCGGTCCAGCGCCGTCTTTGCCTCGATGGCCGACCGCTGCAGGACGGGGGCGGCGCGCAGCACGTCCACCCACCCGGCGTGCGTCAGGTGGTTGATGAGCAGGAGCGACTCCACATCCTGCGAAATCGGCGGCTGAACCGACGCTAGCAGCGCCAGCAGATAGGGATCGGGGTCTCCGCCTACGAGCCCTACCCGCACATACGGACCGGCGACTTCCTGGATGTGCGGCTCCGGGTGGCCCAGCGCCAGCATGTCGCGAACCATCCGGTCCACCCCGATCCCTTCCCGCTCCGCAAGCCGCAGCGACGCCACCGCTTCTGCCAGGCTCCGGTACCGTGGCACGGACGGATGTGTGATGATGTTGAACGGTCCTACGCCGCCCACGAACCCGCCGGGAGAGGTCACCGTGACCCTGTCCCCCACGTGCTCCACCGTGGTTGGCTGGGGCGTCAGCCAGTCGCGGTGCACGGCGCCGTTGATGATCGCCTCGCGCAGCGCCCGCATGGGAATGGCCCGCAGCTGTCCGTGCGCAAACCCGCCGGGCACATGCACCAGCCGGTTTACGGCTTCGGCGGCTTTCTCGATCTCCGAAATCTGCTCCAGAAGCGGGCGCGTGGTGCGGATGCGGTTGGTGCTGTCTGCGCCCGGCAGGTCGCGCCGGATGTAGTCCACACCCACGTGCGGAGTACCGACGAAGAGGAGCGAGCCGGCGTTGGTGAGGCGGTTCGTCCCATCCAGCACATGCACCCGGTGCAGCAGGTCCGCGTCCGACGCGGACGCAAGCTCTTCGGCGGCGGGATCCGCGGCGGCCCGCAGGTACCGCCGCGCGATTTCCAAGGCAATGGCGCTGGCATCGGCGAGGGTGTGGCCGGAGGGCTGGGCCGACCAGTCCACTCCCGTGATCCGCAGCCGTTCGCTGTGCCAGCTCGTGGGATCGATTTCGACACAGTGGTCGTTCAGCCTCCACTTCAGCTTGCCGCCCACCCGGATGGGCTCGATCGCCTGGTGCGTTTTCAGCACGAGCAGGCGAACTCCTTCAAAAACCACCGCCTGCACGGAGATGGTCAACTGCCGCGACGTCAGCTCAAAGATCCGGTGCCGCAGCCACTCTGCGCCGAGCTCCGTCCCAATGCGGGTTCCGTCATCGGCGATGCCCAGAATGATGGCGCCACCCCCGGCCGTGTTGGCCAGGCAGGCCATCTCGCCGGCAAGGTACCGGGCGGCCTCCTCGTTCTCGGATCGGCCCGCGGCAATGCCGCCGTCGCGCCCTCTCCGGCCGGGCTCCTCCTTGACGTCCACCTGGGCCCGCTCGATCCCGCGCGGGGCGTCGCCCGCCGCCAGACGCGCCATGACCTCGTTGACCTGCCGGTCCACCGGATCAGGACCCAGAAAAACAAACGTCATCGCGGATGCGCCGGGTGGAGTTGTATTTCCTGCTGCGAATATACAACATAGGGAAGCCATGCGAAATCAAGTTGTATTTTATTGGCAAAAATACAACTCGCCCGGTGCCGGACCGGGCGAGTTGTATTTTCACACGCCGTTCTTCCTCGTCTGACCTCCCGGGGCAGTCCCAGGGTGGATTGGCGGCTGCTCTCGTGATGGATCGGCCGGCTGAAGCGGAAAACCAGGGTGCGCCACGAAACAGCTCCGCCACTGCTCAGCGGGATGCGGGCGAGGGCTCACCGTCTGATGCCGAGTCCGGCTCGGGGAGCAAGCGCCACGCGATCATCGCCAACGCGATGGCGGCGCCGGCCGCGAGCGTCGCGTTGCCCTCGTAGCCGATGGCCGCGTACACGGCGCCGGTCAGCGCGCCGCCCGCCCCGAAGCCGATCTGCCCCGTTGCCATCATCAGGCTCATCATGGACCCGCGCTGCGTATCGGGGACGATCTCGGTCAGCAGCGCGTCCAGGGCGCCCGAGCGCGCGGCAATGAGCGTCATCAGCAGAAAGAACACCGCCGACGCGCTCCACACACCCGTGACCACCCAGGGCGTGAGCGCCATCAGCAGCGCGACGCCCAGGCTGGCGAAGATGACGACGACCCGGCGTCCCACCCGGTCCGAAAGCCGGCCCGTGCGTGGACCCGCCAGCAGAGTGGCCACGCCGCCCGCGACGAAGACGACGGCCACCTGCGCGGGAGTGATCCCCCGCGAGGCCTCCAGCCACGTCGGCAGGTACACGGTGTAGAGCGCCGTGCCGACGAAGACGCACAGATACGCCGCCGCCGCGGGCCGCACGCCCGGCCGCGCGAGCAGTGCTCCGTAATGGCGCAGCCCGCCCGCGAGCGAAGCCCGGTCGGTGCTGCGCTCCACCTGCGGCTGCGGCAGCCACCCCCACACCGCCGCGCACGCCAGCGCCATCGTGGCGCCGAACACAAGGAACGCGATGCGGAACCCCGCCCGGTCCGCGATCAGCGCTCCCGCGGGAACGCCCAGGATCTGGCCCGCGGCCATCCCCGTTGCCACCCACCCCAGAGCCCATCCCCGCCGCTCGTACGGAAAGTAGTCGCCCACGTACGCGGCCGCGGCGCCGGTGAGCACGCCGCCTCCGGCGCCGGCCAGCACCCGCACGGCGATCAGAGTCGGGAAGCCGCGCGCCAGCCCGTGCAGCGCCAGGGCCACGGCCATCACCGCGGTGCCGGCGAGCAGCATCCGCCGCCGCCCCACGCGGTCCGACACGGGCCCCATCACCACCGCCACCACGCCCACGGCAAAGGCGTACCCGCTCACCAGAACGCTGAGTGACGCCGCGGGCACCCGCAGCTCCTCCACCATCCGCGGCAGCAGCGGCGCGATCACCAGAAACTGGCTGCTGACCGAGAACACGATCAGCCAGAGCACCAGCAAAACGAGCCAGTCAGGGGCGGATTTCGACGCGTGAGCAGATTGCAGGGTGTTCTCCTGAAAGGGGCGATCGTCCGTGGCCGCCGAGGCCGCGGCTCATCGTCTCTGTGCCAGTAAAATGCCGGGAGAACCACAAGGATTCTCCCGGCATCCAGTTGGATCGTTAGGTCAGTTTGCTCACAGATTTGTGGTGACCTTGGAGTTGGCCCCGGCATCCCCACCGGCAGCAGCTTTCCGCTCAGGAGTAGGGAAACACGGGGCGCCGATCAGCGCTCCCATTGCTCGACTTCTTGCGCGGGCAAGGGCTCGAAGAACTCCGGCCCGAGCTTCACCAAACCCTTTATTGCGCCGCATTGCTTCCTGGGCTGGCGCGGGTTCACCGGGATCAACCGCACCACCGGCTCATTGTTCTTCGCGATGATCACGTCTTCTCGCCGCTTCGATCAAGCGCGACAGGTGCGTCTTTGCCGTGCGGATGTTGACGATCAACATCGGATCAGCCCCCGTTTGCAGCGTCAACTGACCCATCTGAGTACTTGGGCCAGCCTGGTCCATGCTCCGCCGCGGACCGCGCGGGGCTGCTGTGCCATCTACCCGAGGAGCGATATCAATCCGCCGCGACGGTCGCTTGCGCGTCCTCCGGGGCGCGGACGATCTGGCTGGCGGGCAGGTACACCTCGCCGCCGCGCTCGCGGAACTCGGCGGACATGCCGGCCATCCCCGCCTCGATCACCTTCTGCTTCGCCGCGTAGTCGCGCACGTCCTGCGTGATCTTCATGCTGCAGAACTTGGGGCCGCACATGCTGCAGAAGTGCGCGATCTTGGCGCCCTCGGCCGGCAGCGTCTCGTCGTGGTAGCTCAACGCCGTCACCGGGTCCAGCGCCAGGTTGAACTGGTCGCGCCAGCGGAACTCGAAGCGCGCCTTGCTGAGCGCGTTGTCCCACTCCTGCGCGCGCGGGTGCCCCTTGGCCAGGTCCGCCGCGTGCGCCGCGATCTTGTACGTGATCACCCCCGCCTTCACGTCGTCGCGGTTGGGCAGCCCCAGGTGCTCCTTGGGCGTCACGTAGCACAGCATCGCCGTGCCGTACCACCCGATCTGCGCCGCGCCGATGGCGCTCGTGATGTGGTCGTACCCCGGCGCGATGTCCGTCGTAAGCGGGCCGAGCGTGTAGAACGGCGCCTCCTGGCACCACTCCAGCTGCTTGTCCATGTTTTCCTTGATCAGGTGCATGGGCACGTGCCCCGGCCCCTCGTTCATGGTCTGAACGTCGAACTCCCACGCAATGCGGTTCAGCTCGCCCTGCGTGCGCAGTTCCGCGAACTGCGCCTCGTCGTTCGCGTCATAGATGGAGCCCGGCCGCAGCCCGTCGCCCAGCGAGAACGACACGTCGTACGCCCGCATGATCTCGCAGATCTCGCGGAAGTGCGTGTACAGAAAGCTTTCCTTGTGGTGGGCCAGGCACCACTTGGCGATGATGGACCCACCGCGGCTCACGATTCCCGTCAGCCGGTTGGCCGTCATGGGCACGTAGCGCAGCAGCACGCCGGCGTGGACGGTAAAGTAGTCCACCCCCTGCTCGGCCTGTTCGATCAGCGTGTCGCGGTACAGCTCCCAGGTCAGGTCCTCCGGAACGCCCCCGACTTTCTCCAGCGCCTGGTAGATGGGCACCGTGCCGATGGGAACGGGCGAGTTGCGGATGATCCACTCGCGAGTTTCGTGGATGTTCCTGCCCGTGCTCAGATCCATCACCGTGTCGGCGCCCCACAGCGTGGCCCAGCGCAGCTTGTCTACCTCTTCTTCGATGGATGACGAAACGGCGCTGTTCCCGATGTTGGCGTTCACCTTCACCTTGAAGCCGCGGCCGATGATCATCGGCTCCAGCTCGGGATGGTTGATGTTGGCGGGGATGATGGCGCGGCCGCGCGCCACCTCGCTGCGCACGAACTCGGCGTCCATCCCCTCGCGCAACGCCACGTACTCCATCTCCGGCGTGATTTCGCCGCGCCGCGCGTAGCCCATCTGCGTCACGCAGCCGTTCCCGCGCAGACGGGTTCTGCGCAGGCCCTCTGGCATGAGCGGCGCGGGAACGGCAGTGCCCAGTGCCGAGTGCCCAGTGCCCGAAGCCCGTCCACCGGGCACTTGATCCTGGGCACCGGACACTTCCGTTACGCCCCGCGCGCGGATCCACTCGCCGCGCACGGAAGGCAGCCCCACGCGCACGTCGCCGCCCAGGGGACCGCTGGTGTCGTACACGCGCAGCGGCGGCTCGCCGCCGGACAGGCTGATTTCGCGCAGCGGAACGCGCACACCGTGGCGCCCTTCCGCGTACACCTTGCGGCTGTTGGGAAAGGCGTCGCCGTAGTCGCCGGCGGGGGAAGGCTGGGGGCGGGCTCGGTCGGTCATCTGCGCTCCTCGGAGTGGCTGCGCGCGGGAGAGGGACGATCCGGGGGCCGGGCGAGTGGGAACGGCGGTGGCGGAACAAAAAGGCGCCACGCCGGAATGCCCGGTGTGGCGCCTGCGACGGTCCCGCGGACCCGTGGAGTGCGGGCACGGCGGATTTCGCCTGGACGACACGCCGCGCTCCCTCCGCCGGTCTGAACCGGATCAGGTTCCAAGGGACTGTCTCAACCCCGCATCAGCGGGGTACCCCTGGCGGCTTGCGCTCCCAAGGTAACAGCGAGTGCCCCCGCGCACCAGCGACGCGGCGCCGCGGGATCAACGCGCGCGCCGGAACGGGTGATTGGGTCAACTGACACGGGCGTGCTGTGCGGCACCTTCGCGATTGTGGTGCGTGGCGGCGCACGGAGCGCCGGCCCCGATCCAACTTTCGTGGAGATTGATGATGACGATCCGTTCCGCCGCCCTGATGCTTGCGGGCGCGCTTTCCCTTGGTGCCTGTGCTGATGCGTCCACGCTGCCGCAGCAGGAAGACCCGGCCGGGCGGCTGAGTTTTTCGTATTCCAGCGACAACTCGCCGATGACGGGCACGTTCTCGGTGGAGGGCGTCCATCCGGGCCCGGGCGCCGACGGGACGGGGACCGCGGCCGCCAAGGATGGGAATGGCGCATACATCTTCGCCCAGCGCCAGACCGGGCAGATCGTGGACGGCGCCAGCGTGGTGGTCCCGAACCTCACCCTGGGCGACAAGGGAGTAAGCGCTTCGTGCGAAACGGGTTGCGCCGTGATTACCGTGACGCTCACGCATACCGCCACGGGCGCCGCGCCGCGCCAGTACGCCTGCACCATCACGCAGGGCACCGTGGGCGTGGCCAGCATCTCGGACACGCGCATCAAGGGCAGCTTCAGCGGCACGGGCTCGTGCTACTCGCCGGCCGATCCGAATCGCCCGGCCATCGCCATCACCAATGGCACTTTCGAGGCGCCGTTCGTGGCGCTGAACTGATCCGCGGCGCTCGTCTGATCACCGATGACCCGGCGTTCCGGGTGCGAAACCGGCCGATGATCACCGTTCCCATGCAGAGCGGCCCGCCTCCGGGAGAGGCGGGCCGCTGTGTTGTGTCGCGGAAGACGTCGCGTCAGGGCGCGGCGGGCGGCGGAAGGGTGCCGGCCAGTTCGCGG
>NZ_DASVTX010000414.1:0-8746 GCF_036387355.1 Longimicrobium sp. | reverse complement strand
AGACAGTTAGGAGCACAAACGCCTTGTCATCCTGAGCGAAGCGCTGCGCCGGACCCTTCGCCGCACCGAACTGTGGCGCGGAGTCGAAGGATCTACTTGCCGCTGAGCCAACGTCGCGACACGCACGCCCGTTCTCACAGGCATAGTAGATCCTTCGTCGGCGCCAGAATGCCGTGCACCCGCAAGTGCCTCCGGCGCCTCCTCAGGATGACAAGACTTTGTGCAGCAAACACTTAGGCGCACAGGCACCGGGCGACCGGCGCCGGACGCCGTGTGGCGCGCGTACGGCGGACCATCCAACAAAAAACGGGGGAGCCGGCGTGATGCCGGCTCCCCCGTCCTCATCCGATCATTCGCGTGCAGAAGATCAGTTCTGCGCTTCCACCGCGGCTTCAATGGCGTCCGGCAGGTTGGCCAGGAAGTCGTACCCCGTGGCGGCTTCCAGCGCATCCACCGAGGTGCGGTACATCTCCCACCCGTTGGACTGAATGCCCGCCTGGTTGGGCATCACCACCGCGATCACCTGGATGGAGCTCGCACTGGTGACGTTGGCCAGCCCTTCGCCGCCGTTCATCACCACGATGATCTTCCACGTGTACGTGGGGATGTCGACCTTGCCCTCGCCCTTGAGCGTGGTGCGTGTGGCGCCGTACAGCCCGCCCGCGATGTTGTACACTTCCTTGCCGCCCGTGCGCGCCAGGTCGTTGGTGTACACCTCGAACTTGAGCCACGGCCCGCCGTTCATGTCCTGCAGCTGCGGCAGAATGTTGGTCATCAGGAACGTGGCGGCGTTCTCACTCGCGGTGGTGGTGCGCTGCTCGCTCATCACCATGTGCCCGCGGCTGTACCCGCTCCCCACGTAGTCGGAGGTGGTGATGCGGGTGACGCCGGCGGGGAGCGATTCATCCGCCAGGAAGCAGTCGCAGCGGGCCGCGGTGCCGAAGTGCGTGGCGTTCAGGTTCCAGCTCACCCAGTTGGGCTGGCCGCGCGCCGCGTTGTACGACAACGCGTACTGCGCCTTGTTCAGCCGGATGTCGTTGCTGCTGTCGGCGTCCATCGGAACGCCGAACTCCAGGTGGTTGCGGTACACGGCGCTGGTGGACGGCGTGGCCACCGTCAGCGTGGTGGAGCCCATGACGCCGTTGGCCGACGTGGCGCGGATGGTGGTGGTGCCGTTCGCCACGGCCGTCACCAGGCCGCTGGCGCTCACCGTGGCCACCGACGGGCTGGTGCTTTCCCACGTGTAGGTGGAAGCCGAGTTCAGCCCGCCCGCGTCGCGGCCGCTGGCCGTGTACTGCCGCGTGGCGCCCGGCGCCAGCGTCTGGCTGGCCGGCGAGACGGTGACCGACACCACCGGGCCCGCCGTGGGCACCGTGGTGGTGTCGGTGGCGCCGTTGGCCCGTCGCGGCGTTCCCTTGTTGCTGTTGGCCGCGTCGTACACCGCCACCGCGTCGGCCCACGCGGACCCGTCCACCAGGGTGTTGTCGGCGGCCAGGTTTACCAGCTCGCGCGCGATGCCGTTCTTGGCCACCGTGCCGGACGAGGTGTACGACACCGAGTCCAGCAGCACGCCCGCGCCGGAACGGATGACGAAGCGGTCCGAACCGCTGTTGCTGAAGGTGAGGTTGGTCGACGTGGTGCCGATGCGGCCCGTGAAGGCATAGTCCACCTGGATGCCGCCGTTCTTGGACGTGTCGGTGGAGCGGCCCAGCACCGCGTACCCGCCGCGCTGCACCATCACGTCCGACTTGATGGTGTCGGCCGCGCTGCCGTTGTCGCGCAGGTAAAAGCCGCGCAGGTTCACCGGAAAGCGGCCCGCGTTGTACACTTCCACGTACTCGCCCACGCTGTCCTGCACCGCGCCGCCGGGGTTGGCCATCACCTCGCTGATCACCAGCCGGGCCTGCGCTTCGGTGGCGATCAGCATCTTGAAGGTGAAGCTTTCCACCGTGCCCGCCAGGGTGAAGCGCCACGGCTTGGCGGCCGAGGTGGCCCCGGGGGCGATGACCGCGTTGTACTGAAAGAAGGGCTGCTCCAGCCCGGTGAAGTCCCGGTCGCCGTCCGCGTTGGCCACCGACACGGAGCCGCTGCCGGCCGTGACCGTGGGGCCGCTGGCAAAGAAGACGCGCACCCCCGCGCTGTCCAGCGTCACGCCGTCGCGCGTGCCGATGGCCTGGTCCGCCAGCAGGTTGGTGACGGTGACGTCGAACGAGGCCACGCCGCCGGCGATCTGCACGTTGCTGGACGTGAGCCGCACCAGCGTGTTCTGCCCGCCGTACAGGGTGCGCGACGGGCCGCCCTGGCCGCCTTCCGAAGCCGGCGAGCACGCCACGGCGCCCGACTTGACCGACACCGTGCAGGTGAGCAGTTCGCTGGGCGCGGATTCACCCCCGGCGGGAGCCGGCACGGTGGCGGTCGGGTGGTCGCTGCAGGCCGACGCAAGGAGCGCGAGGCCGGCAACCAGCCAGCTGCGCCGCGTGACGGCGCGCGGAAAGAAACCAGGCAAGGGCAGATTCCGGGTCCGGGGGAAAGCGCGGGTAATGCTAAAGGATAATCTGACAAGCACTTATGCGACACCCCACCGCTCCCATCCCGCCGGTCCGTCGCACCCTTTCCGTCCCGTCGCTGTCATGTTCCGAGTGCCCGGAGCGGGTGGCCGCGGGGGCTTGGACGGGAGCGCCCCGCGGGCTATGTTGGCCGCCACGGCCCTTTTCATCCCCCCTCACGCACCCGGAACCCGATGTCCCAGACCGCTGACGTGTCCGCCCTGCGCGCCGAACTGGAGTCCGCGGCTTCGGGGCTGCTGTACGGGTCGGAGGGCGACTACCCGTTCGACTTTGTCGCCTATCCCGGCGCGACGGCGGCGGACCTCGCGCCGGAGCGCATCGGGGCGGTGCTCGGAAAGCCGGGGGAGATTGCGGAGGAGGTGCCGCTGGAGCGCTTCTTTCGCCACCACGTGGACGGCGACCCCAACGATCCCGTGGGCGTGGCGGCCTCGGGGCGATACCGCGCGCTGCGCGACCTGCTGGCGCAGCGGCTGCCGGACCTGCGCGTCTTTCGCCTGGGCCGCGTGCAGGTGGAGTGCTACCTGCTCGGCTCCGTCCCCGGCGGCCTGGCCGGCCTGCACACCACCGCCATCGAGACCTGACGCGGGCCCTTCCCGCGAGACCACCTTCCGCTCCCCTCCACCGGGCACCACCGCATCAAGGCGCGCGGACGCGGCACTCGCTCGCGCGGGGGGCGCCGTGTACGTTGTGGATGTGGACGTGCGTCGGCGCCCGAGACGGTCTCCCGCCGGGCGCAGGGATCATCGTGAGGGAAAAGCACCCGTGCCGGACGAACCGACCGTACCCGTTGCCGTGGATGCAGGGCAGCCGCCGGCCCCGCCCGCCTTGCGTGAAGAGCGCCGGCGCAAGCCGCGCACGGAGCGCTCCGACAAGGCCGTGGTGCGGCTGCTGGAGCGCGAGCGGCACGCCCGCGAGGCCGCCGAGCGCCGCCTGGCCGCCGACGCCGCGCTGCGCGACGCGGTCACCGCCATCAGCCGCGCGGACAACTGGAACGAGTTCATCCACATGTTCGGGGCCAGCGCCGCCGCGGCCACCGGCGCCGACAGCGCGTTTGTGGAAGCGGTGGACGAGCGCACGGGCGACGTGGTGGTGCGCGCCTCCGCCGGCGCGCACGCCCCACCGCTGGACGCGCGCTTCGGGTACGAGGGATCGTGCGTGGAAGCCATTTCGCGCACCAGCGGCCCCATCCTGGTGGCGGACGGCTCGCTTTCCGAGCACGGCCACTTTCAGGAAAGCGAAAGCTGCGCGGGCAGCTGCGAAGTTCTCCTGCTCCCCCTGCAGGTGGGCGGCAACCCCTCACCCGCCGCGCTCTGCCTGCTGCGCTCGCCGCAGAAGCCGGCCTTCCTGCGCGAGGAGATTGACCGGGCCGCCATCTTTGGCGAACTGGCGGTGCTCGCCATGAACCGGCTGCGCATGCTGGAGGAGGCCCGGCAGCGCCGCGACGAGCTGGAGCGGGTGAGCGCCAGCCGCACCCGGCTGATGCGCGGCTTCAGCCACGACATCAAGAACCCGCTGGGCGCGGCCGACATGTTCGCCGCGCTGCTGCAGGACGGCACCTACGGGCAGATGCCGGAAGCCCAGCTCACCGTCGTGGGCCGCATGCGGCGCTCCATTCACACGGCGCTCGCGCTCCTCGAAGACCTGGTGGAACTGTCGCGCGCGGAGTCCGGCCACCTGGAGCTGCACCGCGCGCCGCTGGACCTGCGCACGCTGGTGGGCGAGGCGGCGGAAGACTACCGCGCGTCCGTGGAGGCGGCCGGGCTGGCGCTCACCGTGGAAATGCCCGATGACGAGTGCCGCGTTGAAAGCGACGGCACGCGCCTGCGGCAGATTCTGGGAAACCTGCTCAGCAACGCGGTCAAGTACACGCCGCGGGGCGGCATTCATGTCCGCCTGCACGCGCACCAGGGCCGCCGCTCCGCCGAAACGGTGCGGTGGTTCGGGGTGGACGTGCGCGACACGGGGCCCGGCATTCCCGAGGAAAAGCGCGAGCAGATTTTTCAGGAGTTCACGCGGCTGCAGCCCGGCGCGGCGCAGGGCGTGGGACTGGGGCTCGCCATCAGCCGGCGGATCGCGCGGCTGCTGGGCGGCGACATCGCGGTGGAGGACGCGCCGGGGGGCGGCTCCGTCTTCACGCTCTGGATCCCGGAGCGCGCCCCGGAAGCCGCGGCCGACGACTGAATCACCCACCCGGGCGCACGTGCCCGGTATTTGCTTGTGCGCCATCCACTTACGCAATCCCATCATCCAGCATAACTTTGCCGGGCAGGGACGGATGTTCATCGAACGGAGTAGTTCATGACGGCAGGCGCTGAACTCGACCGGCCTCTCACGGCCGTTGCCAACCCGGCCCGTCTTCAGGCGCTGCGCCGGACGGGGCTGCTGGACACCGACGCGGAGGAGGCGTTCGACCGCATGACGCGGCTGGCCGTCAAGCTGCTCGGCGTGCCCGCGGCGTTCATTTCGCTGGTGGACGAAAAGCGCGATTTCTACAAGAGTGCCCACGGGTTCGGCGAGCCGCTGGCCTCGTCGCGCGAGCTGACGGGCCTCACGTTCTGCCACTACGCCATTGAGTCCGACCGCCCGCTCGTGGTGCCGGATACGCGCGCCGACCCGGTGTTCCGCCACGTGCCCACGGTGGAGACGCTGGGCGTGGCGGCGTACGTGGGCATTCCGCTGGCGGACCCGGACGGCCACATTCTCGGTTCGTTCTGCGCCATCGACCAGAAGCCGCACGAGTGGTCGGAAACGGAGGTGGAGGTGATGACGGAGCTTGCCGCGTCCGCCCGGCGGGAGATCGCGCTTCGGGCGCGCGTGCGCGACCTGGAAGAGTATTCCGACCGGCTGCAGACGCTGGCGCACGAGATGAGTTCGCTCGCCATCGAGAACCAGGCGCTCGCGGATGAGCTGCAGGCGCGGCGGGACGCATCCGGACGCACCGCCTGACCGCGACCGCCGCCAGAAAACAACGGCCTCCCCGGACGTCCGGGGAGGCCGTTGTGCATCCCGGCGGGGGCGGCAAGTCCGGGCGGCCCCAGGACGACAAGCTTATGCGCGTCATCCACTTAGGCGCCAGCAACCTGTCATCCTGAGCGGAGCGCTGCGCCAGGCCTTCCGCTGCGCCGACCTGTGGCGCGAAGTCGAAGGATCTACCTGCCGCCGAGCCAACGTCGCGACACGCACACCCGTTCTCACAGGCATAGTAGATCCTTCGTCGGCGCCAGAGTCTCACGCTGCTGAAAGTACGGCCGGCGCCTCCTCAGGATGACAAACCTCTGTGCGGCAAACGCTTAGGAGCCATCAACCTGTCATCCTGAGCGGAGCGCTGCGCCGAACCGTCAGCCGCACCGAACTTCGGCGCGGAGTCGAAGGATCTACTTGCCGCCGAGCCAACGTCGCGACACGCACACCCGTTCTCACAGGCATAGTAGATCCTTCGTCGGCGCCAGAGTCTCACGCTGCTGAACGTACGGCCGGCGCCTCCTCAGGATGACAAGCCTTTGTGCGGCAAACGCTTAGGAGCACAATAGCCTGTCATCCTGAGCGGAGCGCCGCGCCGAATCGTCGGTCGCTCCGAACTGTGGCGCGGAGTCGAAGGATCTACTTGCCGCCGAGCGAACGTCGCGACACGCACACCCGTTCTCACGGGCATAGTAGATCCTTCATCGGCGCCAGAGTCTCACGCTGCTGAAAGTACGGCCGGCGCCTCCTCGGGATGACAAGCCTTTGCGCGGCAAACGCATAGGAACCATCGACCTGTCATCCTGTGCGGAGCGTCAGGCTGGCGGCACCCGTGGGCGGCGCCTCCATGATCACGAATTCCGCTCTGGCGTGGCCGGCAGGGCTCCCATCCAGCGTCACGCCAGCGCGGAGACGCGCTTCACCGGGTCATCCGTACACGAAATCCGGCGTGCCGGGTACGGCTGAAAGCCAATCGGTGGCCGAAACACACCGCGATAGAATCCGCCAAAGTTTGTTCACGGTGGCCCGATGCATGCGAACGGGGTCCGGCCCTGACCCCCGAATCCCGACGTTCCGCATGCTTGCGCTCTACGTTTCCGACCGCCGCTTCAGCGATCGTCTGTGCCGCGCGCTCCAGGGCCCCAAGGCCGTGCCCAGCGCGGACTGGCTGCAGTTTGAGCGGGCCGCCGAAGCCGCGGAGTGCTCCGTCATCGTCATCGGCTGGCTGGGCGTGCCGGAGGTGGGCCGGCTGATGGCGTTCAAGTCCCGCCATCCCCTGCACCCCGTGGTGCTGGTGACCCGCGGCGACATGCAGAACGCGCGGCAGCTCAAGGCGGTGCAGGTAGAAGAGGTGATCTGGATGGAGGAGATGGACCGCGAGCTGACCGGGGCCGTCTCCCGCACCTGTACCCTGAGCCACCACCGCAGCTTCTGCGAGGCGATGGGCGACGCGGACTACCTGCCGGGGTGCCTGGGCCCGGCGCTGGCCCGCGCCTGCTCCGCCGAGCCTCCGCTGCGCACCGTGCAGAAGCTGGCCAGGATGGTGGGATGCGACCGTCGCACGCTGTGGCAGCACTGGAAGAGCGCCATCGGCGGCGAAGACCTGCGCCTGCAGGACGTGCTGCACTGGCTGCTGCTGCTGCGCGCCGCCGCGCAAAAGACGCCGGGCCGCTCCTGGGCCGCCGTGGCCGACGACCTGGGCGTGCATCCGCAGACGCTGGGGCGCATCTCGCAGCAGCTGACCGGGCTTTCGCTCCGGGAACTGGCCGGGCGCAGGCAGGGGGAGATGGTGGACCAGTTTGAGCACGACGTGGTGGGCGTGCTGCTGCGAAGCGCCCTCAAGAACGCTGGCGACGGGCACCCCGCCCCGCACTGACCTGGCCCCGACCGCCGCCCGCACCCCGCGGACGGCGGTTTTTCCCGTATACAATCCGCGCCTCCACGGGGGCGCATCCATGCGCCGGCCCGCCGCCCGGCCACCGCGGCGCCCCCTCCCGGCACCCACATCAGACAAACTTCGAACAATTCCGACATTCTGCGATTGAGGCGTTCCGGCCGCGGAGGTATTCTGAATGCGTTCGCGACAGCGGACTTAACTCGTTTACCTGCAACGTTTTGCTGAGGGTACATGACCTCCTTCCGTTCCCGCTTTGTCGCCGTGGCCGCGCTGTCGGCCGCCGCGTTTCTGGGTGCCTGCTCCGATCAGTCCGAGGCGCCCCTTGCCGCCGGCGACGTGACCGCCGACCGGCTTTCCGCCGAGGCGCCGGCCCGCGAGCGCATGGCCCAGCTGATCGCCCTGTCGCTGCGTGACGCCTCGGTGCGCGCGCTGCTGCTCAAGGCCACGCACAATTCGCCCGTGGCCGAGGGCAAGCTGCACGTGACCACCTTTCTGAGCGGCGAGGGCCAGCCCCTGCTGCGTGCGATGTCCCGCGCGTCGGGCCTGTCGCTGGACGAAGTTTCTGCGCTGGCCAAGGCGGCCGGCAGCATGGAGATCTACCTTCCGGTGCCGGCGCACCGTGCGGCGTGGACCGGCGGCTCGGACCTGCAGGTGGCCGTGCAGGAGCGCGACCGGGTGGGCCTCAAGGGCTTTGACCTGAACGGCAACGCCGTGCAGCTGTCTTCGGACGTGACGCCCACGACGCCGACCGTAGTGATCACCCACGCCGAGGGCTTCGACGCGCAGGGCAAGGCGCACGGCATCATCCGCGCGAACTTCTCCCGTGCCGCCACGGGCGCGCCGAGCTACAACCACGACCCGTACGCGGCGCAGTTCACCGGCCTGTGGGCCAACGAGGTGCACACCTCCAGCGACTTCGAGAGCTGGGCGTCGGGCTCGCCGGAGTTCGAGTTCTGGGTCGTGGAGGCGGAGACCCGCAACCCGCTGACCTGCGTGGGCGAGAGCAGCGTGGAGCCGAACCGCTTCAACATGGACGGCACCAACTACTACACCACGTTCCTGATCGCGGCGGACAACGAGCTTCCGCAGGGCGTGAACCGCGCGGTCGCCATGTACGAGGACGACGACGAGCGGTGCGTGCTCAAGACGGGCAAGGACTACGTCAAGCTCACGGTGGATGCGCTGACGGCCGGCAATGCCGCGCACAAGGCCATCAAGCACAAGGAGCCGGGCGACTACGGCTGGATCGTGAAGGTGTGGAACTTCGCGCTGGCGGCGAGCCGCCTGTGGGGCGGGGGCGACGAGTTCGTCGGCGTGTCGG
>NZ_DASVTX010000413.1:0-1614 GCF_036387355.1 Longimicrobium sp. | reverse complement strand
GAACGGGCGTGCGTGTCGCGACGTTGGCTCGGCGGCGAGTAGATCCTTCGACTTCGCGCTACGGTTACGTGCAGGGGGAGGTTCGGCGCAGCGCTCCGCTCAGGATGACAGCTTACTGCGCACCCAAGTCCTTGCCGCGCATTACCTTGTCATCCTGAGCAGGCGCCGGAGGCACCGTCCTCCCACACCGAGTGCTGGCGCCGACGAAGGATCTGCTATGCCTGCGAGAACGGGCGTGCGTGTCGCGAAATCTGCTCGGCGGCGAGTAGATCCTTCGACTCCGCGCCAAAGTCCGGCACAGCGAAACCACATCGGCTTGGCGATCCGTGCCTTTGTGCGGCTGGAAAAGAACAGAATATTCACCGGAATGAGCTGGGCTGAAGCAAAGCTGCGTAGCACGCGCTACGCCGTGCGTCTTTATCTCACCAAGCCCAGCTTCACTCTGGGAGCAACTGCGTAAGTCCTATCAGAATGACGCTCAAAGTCCGAGCCCGGTGAGGAATCCCGGTGCGGCTGATGTGACAGGCGCCTGACGGCAGTTCGCGCCTCTCCCCCGCGCCGGCACCGTCCGCCCCGCCGGTCCTGCCGCCCACCTCGGCACTGCTATGAATCTCTCACAGAGGCACAGAGACACAGAGGAAGACACAACAGACAAAGAGGATCATCGGACTACCGTTCATCCCCTCTCCACGCCTCCGCGTCTCTGTGTTGATGTTCCGCTGTTGGCCCTTACGCTCCGCGATCAGCCCGGGGGCGGTTTTCCGACTTCCGGCGGGAGGCTGAACACCGGGAGCTTGAGGTTGGTGAGGATGGCGGCGAGGCGCAGCGCGGCGATGGCCGCCATCCCCGCCACGGCGGACGGATCGCGCGGAACCCCGAGCGCCTCCAAACCCAGGTACAGCGCGATCCCGGCGATGGCGGCGGTGGCGTACAGTTCCATGGTCGGCCGCAGGATCATGGGAATCTCGGCCGTGAGCACGTCGCGCATCATTCCCCCCGCGGTGCCCGTCATCGTCCCCATCATGATGACGATGACCGGCGAAAGGCCTGCCTGCTGCGCGATCTGCGCACCCGTGATGCTGAACAGCGCCAGGCCCAGCGCGTCCGCGATCACCAGCGACTTTTCCGGCGGGCGCAGGCGGCGGCTCCACGCCACCGTGGCCAGCGCCGCGGCCGTGATCACCACGATGTACATGGGATGGGCGATCCAGAAGATGGGGTGCCGGTCCAGCAGCACGTCGCGAAGCGTGCCCCCGCCCACCGCGGTGACCACCGCGATCACCACCACGCCCAGCAGGTCCAGGCTCTTTCTCCCCGCCGCCAGCGCGCCGCTGATGGCGAACACGGCCACCCCCACCAGGTCCAGCACGCTCAGGATCACGGGAAGTTCCGCATCAGGAGGGATGAGTGCGCCTGGCGCCCAGTGTGGCCGCCGCGCCCCGCCGCCGCAAGCGGGCCGCCGGAACCGCGGGCTTGTGGAACCCGGGACGAGGAGAGAAGTTGTGCGAACTGCTTCCGTTCCGTGCCAGCCACCCCCTCCCGTCCCGACGATGCCGAAACGCGTTTTCGCTCGCGCGCTGCCGCTGCTTGCGCTGGCCGCGGCGCCGCGCCTGG
>NZ_DASVTX010000412.1:0-6838 GCF_036387355.1 Longimicrobium sp. | reverse complement strand
ACGCCCCGCCCGGCACCAGTGCCGGGCGGGGCTCCGCAATTCAGCCGCGGAACGGGGTCATCCCACGGGCGCCACCAGGCTCAGCAGCAGGTAGCTCACCGCCGCCATCAGCGCCGCGGCGGGAATGGTGAGCACCCAGGCCCACACGATGCGCCCCGCCACGCCCCACCGCACCGCGGACAGGCGGTTGGTGGCGCCCACCCCCACGATGGAGCCCGTGATGGTGTGCGTGGTGCTCACCGGAATGCCGAAGAAGGTGGCCAGCAGAATGCTCAGCGCGCCGCCCGTTTCCGCACAGAACCCGCCCACCGGCCGCAGCCGCGTGATGCGCGATCCCATGGTGTGCACAATGCGCCATCCCCCGAACAGCGTGCCCGTGCTGAGCGCGGTGTAGGCGCACAGCTCCACCCAGAACGGAATGTGGTCCGCGTTGGGAACGTAGAAGTGGCGCAGCGTCCCCGTCTCGTTGGCGAACACCGTGTTCACCGACACCAGCAGGGAGACGATGATGCCCATGGTCTTCTGCGCGTCGTTGGCGCCGTGCGCGAGCGAGAACAGGCCGGAACTCGCCAGCTGCGCGCCGCGGAAGAAGCGGTCCACCCTGCCCCGCGCCACCCGGTGAAAGATCCACATCACCGCCACCATGAGCCCGAACCCCAGCGCCATGCCGATCAGCGGCGACAGGACGATGAAGACCAGCGTCTGGATCCACTTGGTCCCCCACTCGATCGCCCCCATCCCCGCAGCCGCCACCGCCGACCCCGCGTACCCGCCGATGAGCGCGTGCGACGAGCTGCTGGGCAGGCCGTAGAACCAGGTGATCAGGTTCCAGATGATGGCGCCGGAAAGGCCGCCCAGGATGACCGTGGGAGTCACCACGTCCAGGTTGATCATTCCCTTGCCGATGGCCTTGGCCACCGCGGTGCCCACCGTAAAGAGCGCGACGAAGTTGAAGAACGCGGCCCACAGCACGGCCGCCACCGGGCTGAGCACCCGCGTGCCCACCACCGTGGCGATGGAGTTGGCGCTGTCGTGAAACCCGTTGATGAAGTCGAACGCGAACGCGACGACCACGATCAGGATGACGTAAGTGACCACGGCCTCAACCGTTCTTCAGGGCGATGCTTTCCAGCACGTTCGCCACGTCGTCGCACTGGTCGATGGCCTCTTCCAGCTTGTCGAACAGCTCCATCCACTTGATGACGTGCAGCGGGTCCGGCGTGCCGCTGAACAGGTCGCCCACGGCCTGCGCGTAGATGGCGTCGCCTTCCTCTTCCAGCGCCTTGAGCGCCAGCGTGTGCTCCAGCATGCTCTTGGGCTTCTTCATGCTGCGCACCGCGGTCTCGATGCGGTTGGCGGCGCGCTTGAGCACGTCGGCCAGCTGCGCCGCGTAGGGCGGGGCGCTGGTGATGTGGAACATCTGGCAGCGGCGCACGGTGCCGTCCAGCAGGTCGATCACGTCGTCCAGCCGCGAGGTGAGCAGGTGAATGTCCTCGCGGTCCAGCGGCGTTACAAAGCTGCGGTCAATGCGCACGATGACGTCGTGCGTGATCTGGTCGGCCTGGTGCTCCCGGTCCTTGATCTCCGCGGCCAGGGCATTCAGCTGCGACGGGTCGGCGAAAATGCGGGCCACCAGGTCCGCGCACTCGCACAGCAGCCGGGCGACGTCGTTGAACATGGGAAAGAACTTCTCGTCGCGCGGAATCAGACCCACGGGATCCTCCGGAATTTTTCAGGTGTGTACAGCACGCGACGCGAGCGGGCGCACGGCCGGCGTCGCGTCGGTTTTATCGCCCCCGCAGCGACTCCCGCGGGAGCGGAAATGCACGGGCGGGGCCAGTTACCGCGGGATGTTACAACCGTTACGGCCGCGTTACAAGGTTCGGATATGTTCGCCTCGTTCCAGGAGGGACACTCCAGAGCAACGAGACGACACGGATGAAGCGAGCAATCTGCGGGGCGGTGGCGGTAATGGTGCTGTCCGCATGCGGCGGCGGCGACGGGGCGAGCCCCGCGCAGATGAAGCAGAAGCAGCAGGGCGGCGGCGGCGCGGGGGGAACCACCACCCTGATCGGCGCGGGCGCGTCCTTTCCCCGCCCCATCTACGACCGGTGGTTCGCCGAATACGCCAAGGAGCACCCGGTGCGGGTGAACTACCAGGCCATCGGCTCCGGCGGCGGCATTCGCCAGGTTACCGAGGGCACGGTGGACTTCGGGGCCAGCGACGCGCCCATGTCGCAGGAAGAGCTGGCCAAGGCGCCAGGGATGGTGCACCTGCCCACGGTCATGGGCGCCGTCACCGTCGCCTACAACCTTCCCGACCTCACCCAGCCGCTCAAGCTGGACGGCCCGGCGCTGGCGGGGATCTTCAGCGGGCGCATCGCCAAGTGGAACGACCCGGCCATCGCCGCGCTCAACCCGGGCGTGGCCCTTCCCGCCACGGACGTCATTCCCGTGCACCGCACGGACGGCAGCGGGACCACGTACATCTTCACGGAATACCTCTCCGCGGTCAGCCCGGAGTGGAAGCAGACCGTGGGCGCGGGCAAGAGCGTCAACTGGCCCAAGGGGCTGGGCGGCAAGGGCAACGAGGGCGTCACCGGCCAGGTGAAGCAGGCCCCCGGCGCCGTGGGCTACGTGGAGCTCGCCTACGCCCGCGAGGGCGGCCTGTCGACGGCGTCGCTCCGCAACAGCGCCGGCCAGTTCGTCCAGCCCACGGTGGAGGCCACGGCGGCCGCCGCGGAGAACCTGGGCGGGCTCATTCAGCAGCACCCGGACTTTCGCCTGTCGCTGGTGAACCTGCCGGGCGCGGCCACCTACCCCATCACCGCGTGGACCTACCTGCTGGTTCCGCCGCACCTGCAGGACTGCGGCAAGGCGCGGGCGATGGCGGGGCTGGTGCGCTGGTCGCTGAACGACGGCGCCGCGTACGCCCGCGAACTGCACTACGCGCCCCTGCCGGACGCCGTACGCGGTCCCGTGCTGCAGAAGCTTTCGGCCATCACATGCGGCCCCGCGCGCGAACCGCTGGGGAACGGCTGATTCAAACGGACGGCAGTGCGGAGTTCTGAGTGCGGAGTGCGGAGTACTTCGCGGCACGAAGAACCGGCGGATCCGGTCCTCCCCTCTCTGTGCGGGAGTTTGCACGGAGAGGGGTCTCGAGGGCGGCGCCCTTGGAGCGGGGCAACAACGAGCAGAACCCTTCGAACGCGGAGCCATGGCACGATCTCGTCGCCGCGGCCCCGCGTTCGTACCACGGCAACTCTGACGGTGGGAACGGATGCAACCCGTACCTGAGCAGGCCGGCGCGCTGGCGGCCGGCGCTCCACCGCCCTTTTACGCGCGGCTGCTTCCCGGCTACGCGCAGGGCAACCTGTCGGACCGCACCTACGCGCTCACGATCGGCGCGTTCGGGCTGGCCATTCCCGTGATCTTCGCGCTGATCGTGATCCGCGTGGGCGGGGCGGCGTGGCCGGCGGTGCGCGCCTTCGGAGCCGCGTTTGTCACGGGGACCACGTGGGACCCGGTGGCCGGCAAGTTCGGCGCGCTCCCCTTTGTGTTCGGCACGGTGGCGTCGTCGCTGCTGGCGCTGCTGATCGCCGTCCCCCTTTCCGTGGGGCTGGCCATCTTTCTGACGGAACTGGCGCCGCGCTGGCTGGCCGCGCCCATCCAGTTCGGCACCGAGCTGCTGGCGGCCATCCCCAGCGTGGTCTATGGACTGTGGGCCATCTTCGTGCTGGTGCCCTGGCTGCGCTCCTCCATCCAGGAGCCGCTCGCCAACTCCATCGGCAGGTCCGTGGGGCTGTTCGCGGGGCCGGCGTACGGCAGCAGCATCCTGGCCGGCGGCGTCATCCTCGCCATCATGATCGTTCCCTTCGTGAGCGCCGTGTCGCGCGAGGTGCTGGCGGCCGTTCCCGTGGCGCAGCGCGAGGCGGCGCTGGCGCTGGGGGCCACGCGGTGGGAGATGACCTGGCAGATCGTGGTCCCCTACGCGGTTCCGGGGATCATCGGCGCCATCATCCTGGGGCTGGGCCGTGCGCTGGGGGAAACGATGGCCATCACCATGGTGATCGGGAACCGGCCGGAGATCGCGTCGTCGCTCTTCGCCCCCGCGGCGACCATGGCGAGCGTGCTGGCCAACGAGTTCGCGGAGGCGTCCGACGACATGCACCTGGCCGCGCTGATGAGCATCGGCCTGCTGCTGTTCGGCATCACCATCATCGTCAACTCCGTCGCGCGCTTTCTGGTGTGGCGGGTGCGCCTGCGGGGGGGACGATGAACGGGGCTTCCGTGGCGCGGATGGGCTCTACCCCGCGCGACCGCCGCCGCCGCGCGGTGAGCACCTTCTGGCTGGCCATGACGGGCGTAGCCGCGCTGTGCACCGTCATCCCGCTGCTGCTCATCTTCTACCACCTGTTGAGCGCCGGGCTCAGCTCCATGAACCTGGCCTTCTTCACCAGCGTGCCCGCCCCCGTGGGGCAGCCGGGCGGAGGCGTGGGCAACGGCGTGCTGGGGACGGCCATTCTCGTCCTCCTTGCCGGGGCCATGGGGCTCCCCGTGGCCATCGGCGCGGGGATCTTTCTGGCCGAGGCCGAAGGCGGGCGGCTGGCGAACGGCATCCGCTTCGTGACAGACGTGATGAACGGCATTCCGTCCATCGTCATCGGCATCTTCGTGTGGGCCTGGGTGGTGGTGTCCACGGGCGGGTTCAGCGCCCTGGCGGGCGGCGTGGCGCTGGCGCTCATGATCATCCCCATGGTGACGCGGACCACGGAGGAGATGGTGCGCCTGGTGCCGCGCGAGCTCAAGGAGGGCGCGCTGGCGCTGGGCTTCACGCGGTGGAGAACGACGCTGGGCGTGGTGCTTCCGGCGGCGCGCAGCGGCATTCTGACCGGCGTGCTGGTGGCGCTCGCCCGCATCGCGGGGGAGACGGCGCCGCTGCTGTTTACGGCGTTCGGCAACCCGTTCTGGAGCGCGCGGCTGGACCAGCCCATCGCCGCGCTTCCCGTGCAGATCTTTCAGTACGCCATCAGCCCCTTCGAGGACCAGCACCGGCAGGCCTGGGCCGCGTCGCTGCTGCTGATCGTACTGGTGCTGGCGATGAACCTGGTGGCCCGCTTCCTCATCCGCAGTCCTTTCCGGAGCCGCTGACCATGAACGAACTCCACACGGCCGCGCCGCGGCAGCACGCGCCGCCGGCCCACACCCAGGATGCAGCGATGCCGCAGCCGCCCGTTCCCGTCGCCGCCCAGCCGGGCGCGCAGGCCGCCACGGCCGTCGCCATCCGCGCGGACGACTTCAGCTTCTGGTACGGCGGCACGCGCGCGCTCAACGACATCACGCTGGAGATCCCCGAAAAGCGCGTCACCGCCTTCATAGGGCCCTCCGGCTGCGGCAAGAGCACCTTTCTGCGGTCCATCAACCGCATGAACGACCTCATTCCCGGAATCCGCCACGACGGCGACATCACCCTGCGCGGTGAGAGCGTGTACCGCCCCGGGCTGGACGTGGTGCAGCTGCGCAAGCGGGTGGGAATGGTGTTTCAGAAGAGCAACCCCTTCCCCAAGAGCATCTACGAGAACGTGGCGTACGGCGCGCGGGTGAACGGGCTGGCGCGGGGGCGGCGGGAGCTGGACGAGATCGTGGAGCGCTCGCTGCGGCAGGCGGCGCTGTGGGACGAGGTGAGCGACCGGCTGGACCGCAGCGCGCTGGGGCTCAGCGGCGGGCAGCAGCAGCGGCTGTGCATCGCGCGGGCGCTGGCCGTGCAGCCGGAGGTGCTGCTGATGGACGAGCCGGCCAGCGCGCTGGACCCCATCGCCACGCAGAAGATCGAAGAGCTGGTGTACGAGCTCAAGGACCACTACACCATCGTCATCGTGACGCACAACATGCAGCAGGCGGCGCGCGTGTCGGACTTCACCGCCTTCTTCTACATGGGCGCGCTGGTGGAGATGGGGCGCACGCAGGCCCTGTTCACCACCCCGCGCGAGGAGCGCACCGAGGCGTACATCACGGGGAGGTTTGGATGAGCCCGGTAAGCGGAGTCCGCCACTTTCACGAGGAGCTGGCGCGCCTCAAGAGCCAGCTGCTGGACATGTCGGGCCTGGCGGAGGAGCTGGTCGCGCGCTCCATGACGGCGCTGCGCCAGCGGGACGGGGAGCTGGCGCAGGAGGTGATTCGCCGCGACAACGACCTGGACGCCATGGAAGTCATGATCGACGACATGTGCATCCACCTGCTGGCGCTGCAGCAGCCCATGGCGCGCGATCTCCGGCTGATCACCATGGCCATGAAGATCAGCAACGACCTGGAGCGGGTGGGCGACCACGCGGTGAACATCGCCGAGGCGGTACGCCACCTGGTGGACCAGCCGGTGTACCTGGAGTTTCCGGAGATCGAGGAGATGGCGCGGCTCGCGACGGAGATGCTGAGCGACGCGCTGGACACCTTTGTGCGCGCGGATGCGGAGGGCGCGCGCGAGGTGTGCCGCCGCGACGACCGGGTGGACGGGCTGCACAACTCGCTCTTCCGCATCCTGCTGACGCACATGATGGAGGATCCGCGGCGGATCGGCGCGTCGATGTCGCTGTTCCTGGTGAGCCGCAACCTGGAGCGCATCGGCGACCTGGCGACCAACATCGCGGAAGACGTGGTGTTCCTGGTGGAGGGGCGCAACATCAAGCACGGCGCCAGCCTGGGCCACGGCGAGATGCGCGCGGGCTGACCGTTTCTTTCGATGAAATGCCGAGGGCGGCTTCCCGCGTGGGGAGCCGCCCTTTGCGCGCCGGCCTGCCTCTACTGAAAACCGCGTCTCTCACGGAGAGCACGGAGTTTCACG
>NZ_DASVTX010000411.1:0-5440 GCF_036387355.1 Longimicrobium sp. | reverse complement strand
CATCGGAAGGCGCGGCGCGGGATTCTTCTGTCGGCGCCAGAGTCTGAGCACGCCGACACTCCGCGCGGCGCCTCCTTCAGAATGACACTCACGGGCCGCGGCGTCCGGGCGAGCGGGCTGCTCAACAGGCTGGGATGAGCCCGACAGAGGGTGCCTCACGGGCTCGCCATCCCCGCAAAGCGCAACGTGGCCCCGCCTTCCACACCAGAAGACGGGGCCGCGCCAATCCACCTATTCCCTAGTCCCTATTCCCTACTCCCTGCAGTTCCTGCAGTTCACCCTCCCCGCGTGGCCGTCTGCTCCCAGTCCCGCAGATGCCCCAGCAGGTAGTCGATGCTGAACACGTGGCGCGAGTCGTCGTCCTCCGCGCGGAACACCACGGCGGACCACCCGCGCATCCCCGTGGGCCGGTAGCGGCGCCCGTGCATCCACAGCTTCTGCCCCGAGATGGCGCGGATGAGCACGCGCTCGTAGCGGCTGCGGCTCAGCTCGTCTTCCGGGAACAGGTTGTCCCAGGTGCACAGCCGGCCCACGTCGTCGTACTCCGCCGGGCGGTCGTCCAGATCCAGCAGCGACGGCGCGCGCCCCCGCATCACCGAGCCGATCAGCCGGAAGGTCCACGGATCGCTGATGCGGCGGATGGGGTGCCAGAAGTGCTTGGTGATGAGCCCCGCGATGCTGCGCAGGCTGAGCGTGCGCCCGTCCGTGGTGTCCCACACCGCGTCGTCGATGTCCGTCTGGAACGGGTCGCGGTCGTAGCAGTCGTTGCGCGCCAGCCATCCCTTGCGCGACGTGTGCTTCATGGGCGTGTACCCGGCGATCACCGGCAGCTCCATCCGCTCCAGCATGTCCAGCTCGAACGAGGGCCACGCCATGACCTCGCGCACGATCCCCACGATGAGGGTTCCCGTGGCGATCATCAGCGAGGCGCTGGGGGTGAAGTCTACCGTGACCTCAATGCGGTCGCCGCGCGGGCGCACCCCCACCCCGGTGCTGCGCGGGTTGGTGGCCAGCAGCATCACCGGAACGGGGAGGATGTACGACAGCAGCAGCGCCAGCTTGCGCACCGTGCGGCTGCGCCCCTGCTCCGCGCGCGGCAGCTCGAACGACACGTTGTAGTGCGTGCTGAAGCCGGAAAGCCGCACGTGGTGCCCCGTGCGCTGTTCCCAGCCGTCCAGCTCGTCGCGCAGCACCAGGATGCTTTCCCAGAGCGAGCGGCCGGCGCGCGCCGCGCACCCGCGGTCGATCTCGATCACCGGCGTGGCGACCTCGATCACCCCCGTGTCAAAGTACACCGCCCCGCCCGTGGGCAGGTGGTACGAGGTGCCCACGCGGTGCATGAGCGCCCCCTGCATGAAGTTGCGGGGGCTGCCGAACACGTCCTCGGGGCGGGCGGGCTGGCCGTCGACTTCCACCTGGAACTCGGCCTCCATCCCCACGGCGGCCAGTTCCAGCACGCCCTCCGGGCGAGATTCGCCCTTGGCGCCCGAGCGTTTCTTGGTGGTGTCTGCCATCAGCGTTTATCGATCACCGGTTTCTGTCTCGTCCTCGTCCGTACCGCGCAACGGCTCCGCCACGGCACCCTCTTCGTCGTGCCCGCCCTCGTCGCGCACATCGCCGGAGTCCACCTCGCTGGCGGCCCCGTGCGGCACCACCGCCACGTATCCCAGGTCCAGGTGCAGGTGGTCGTCCGTCTCCCCCACCCCGTGCCCGTACGGCATGGCGAAGATCCCCGGCGACAGCGACCTCGCCAGGCGGCTGTACCGGGTGATGGTGCGCTCGTCGTCGAGCCAGTCGTCGCCGATGCGGTACAGGTTCACCCCCGTGCCCCACAGGTGCGTGGAGGCGTGGGCGGTGAGCCGGTGCGCGGGCGACCGGTACCCGCCGTTGGCGGCCACGTGCACGTAGGTGCCCACGCTGGCCCGCAGCATTTCCAGCGCGGAGGCCAGCATGCTCACCCCCAGCGGCAGGTAGCGCGGCCAGCGCAGCCGCTGCACCTCGTGCTCGCGCACGTCCACGTTCAGGAACTCCCACACCTTGAAGTGCGGGGCCAGGTCCGTTCCCAGCGCCGCCTCCCACGACGGCACCTCGAAGAACCAGCGCGGCAGCCGGCGGGCGCGGCCGTCGCGGTCGTGCATCAGTTCGCCCGGGCGCAGCACCTCGCGGTACACGCGGGGCAGCCGGGTGGCGTCCACGACGCGCAGAGTGGGCATCAGTCCCCGCCCTTTCCCGACAGCCGCTCGTACACGCTGCGGGAGATGCGGGCGATGGTGTCGCTGCGCCCCGACGTCTTCTGCGCGTCCCACTCCGTAAGCACCACCAGCGCGAACGGCTTGCGCCGGGGCAGGTACACGATCCCCGCGTCGTGCGCCACGGTGCTGATTTCCCCCGTCTTGTGCGCCACGCGCGCATCCTCCGGGAGTCCCGCGGGAATGCCGCTGCGGAACGCCTGCGCGTGCAGGATCTCCAGCATGCGCTCCGACGCCTTGGCGCTGAACGCCTTGCGCTCCTCAATGGCGCGCAGCACGCGCAGCATGCCGTCGGCCGTGCACCGGTTGCTGACCCCCGCCTCGTAGGCCCGCTCGTCCTCCACCCCGCGGCGGAACTCCACCCCGTCGTCCAGGTTCAGCTCCTTGAGCGTGTCGCGGATCTGCTCCACCCCCACGATCTCAATGAGCAGGTTGGTCGCCAGGTTGCTGCTGGTGGTGATCATGTGGTGGGCCAGTTCGTCCACCTTCATGGTCTTGCCAATGGCGGCCTGCACGTCGCTGTTGGCGTCGCGCCCCTTCTCCAGGCTGAAGGCCGAGCCGTCGGCCACGCTCAGAAAGCGGTTGCGCACGTGCACCCGCGCGTTGAGCGAAAGCTCGCCGCGCTGGATGGCGTGAAACACCCCCAGCAGCACGGGCACCTTGATGGTGCTGGCCGCGTGGAACCATTCGTCGCCGCGGTAGCTCCACGCGGTGCGCGTTTCATAGTCGTGATAGGCCACGGCGACGGAGCGTGCGCCCGCGTCGTCGGCGATCCTGCTTACGGTGGTCCGCAACGGGTCGTCGTCTTCCTTCCGCTCTTTCCTGGGTGCCATGAGGGCAGGGTGGCGGGCCGGCGGATGATGGTGCGCGAATGCCGCCCGGAGGCGGCGAAACGCTGCCGCCTTGCACGATGCACGCCACCCCACCCCCGCCGGCTGACCCATGCGGCAGCTCTGGCGCGGATGCTAGGTTCTGAACGCGTTCAACAAAAGTCTTGACGGCCGATGCGGGGCGGGCTATCATGACCCTGCAGGTTTTGAACACGTTCAAATCACACCACGGGAGGGGAAGATGGATACCATCGTCGCGGCATATGGAGCGTACCTGGCCGTCACCATCGGGGTGACCGTGTGGGTGGCGCGCACGCTGTTCCAGAACGGCCACCGCTTTCTGGTAGACGTCTTTCACGGCGACACGGAGCTGGCCGTGTCGGTGAACCACCTGCTGGTGGTGGGCTTCTACCTGGTGAACTTCGCCTTCGTGTGCCTGGCGCTGCGCACCACCGACGAGGTGGCCACGGTGCGCAGCGCGGTGGAGATGCTGGCCGGCAAGGTGGGGGTGGTGCTCTTTGTTCTGGGCGCCATGCACTTCTTCAACCTGTACGTGTTCAGCCGTCTGCGCCGCGGCCGTGCGGCGCGGGCGGAGGCGTGACCAGCCTCACGGGGCTCCGCATGCATCCGCGCGGGGCCCTGGACTGGTTCGGCTGGAACCTGGCGCTGCTGCTGGGGGCCGTGCTTCCGGCCATGCTGCTGGGCGGGTGGGCGGTGCAGATCGGCGCCGGCAACGCCCGCGGGGAGTTCAGCGACCTGGGCGGGCTGCTGTTCGCCTACCTGTTCACGGGGATTCCGCTCTCCATCTTCGGCGTGCTGTTTCTGCCGGTGATGATGTACCTGGGCGCGGGGTGGCCCCGCAGGGCGCGGGCGCTGGTGGTGGTGGCGATGCTCGCCACGCTGGGGCTGGCGATGTGGTGGTCGCTTCCGCTGCAGCCGGCGCAGGTGGCCGGGTGGGCGGTGGTGGCCGCGGGAATGGTGGGCTGGACGCTGGGGATCCGCCTGAACCGGGGCGGCCGGCCGGACGAGGTGGAGTGGATCGCCGCGCTGGCGCCCGGCGCGCTGCTGGTGCTGGGCGGGGTCATGTACGTGGTGATGCAGGTGATGGACTTCTGATCCGGAGCGGGCCTTTCCACACGGGAGGCGAACATGACGGACGGCACACTGCCGCTTGAGGACGGGGGCGCACCCCCGGTTCGCGGCGAATCGATGAGCGGGCGCAACTTCGCGTTCAACCTGGCTCTGTTCGGCGGGACGGTGGTGCCGCTGATGGTGGCGGCGCTCGGGGCCATCATGATGGGCCCGGACGAATTCGTGGAGGATCCCGGGATGGCGCTGGCGGGCATCCTGTTCTTTGTGGGGCTGCCGCTGCTGATGCTGGGCGGAATGGTGGTGGCCGCGGCCGTCGCCGTGGGGGAACGGTGGCCGGGCGTGCGGCGGTTCCGGCTTTCGTGTGTCAGCGTGGTGGTCACCATCTTCTCCGTCGTCCCCATTCTGCACCGGCGCGAGAACCTGGCGCTCTGGATGGGGCTGCTCCCCGCCATGGCGCTGTTTCCCTGGGTCATGCGGCTGGGGAGCCGGCCGCCCCGCTGGTGGATGTGGATCCTGGCGGTGGTGCCCATGTGCGGGTTGATCGCCGCCATCGTGGTGAGCATCGCCACATGGGATGGCGGGCTGTAGCGGGCACGGGTGGGGATGGATGGAGCGCGCCTCCCGCCGCGGGAGGCGCCGCTTCGAGGAAGGTGCAAGGTGAGCAGGATGACGACGATGGTCCCGCCAGGCACGGCGGACCGTGGACGGGAAGACCTTACGCCCGGCCGATTCGTGGCCTGGTACGGGTACAACGCGCTGTTCGTAGCGGGCGTGGCGTATCCGCTTGGGATCGTGGCGGCGTGGGCGGCGCTGTACGCGCTGGGAGAACGGAGCTGGGCCGGCCGCGAGCCGGGAATGCTCGTCTACACGTACCTGCTCTTCAGCCCCGCGATCCCCGCGCTGGCGTTCTTCTACGTCCCGTTCGCCATGGCGCTGGCGCGGTGGAACCCGCGGCTGGGCAGGCGGGCGGCCCTCGCCCTGTCCGCTGCCGTCCTCGCGGCGGCGACCCTGTCCATGGCGGGCATGCGTTCGGCGGCGGCGCCATGGGTGGGAATCGCGGCGATGCTGCTGGCGCTCGCGCTCGGCATCCGCCTGACGCCGCGGCCGCCCCGGTGGTGGGCGTGGGGAGTGGGCATCATCCCCGTCTCCTGCATCCTGATGTTCATCGCGGCCTATGCCGGCGCGTGGCTTGGGCTGTGGTCGTGACGCCAGAGACAGTCGCCGGACTCTCCCCGATACGCTGCGCGGGGTGGTACGCCTGCAACCTGG
>NZ_DASVTX010000410.1:0-16869 GCF_036387355.1 Longimicrobium sp. | reverse complement strand
TGATGATGCGGGTGCAGGAAGAGATCGAAAAGGGGATCCAGGCGGGGGAGCAGAGCCGCATCATCCTCCCCTCGTGACCGGCGCCCCGCAGGCATGAAGATCCAGCCCAGCGCCTGGCGCGAGCAGGGAACACGCCTGCTGAACCCCCTGCTGGACCTGTTCGTCCGGTCGGGGCTCTCGCCCAACGTCATCACCACCATCGGCTTTCTGGTGACGGCGGGGGCGGGCGTGTCGTACTTCTTTGGACGGCTTCAGCTGGGCGGCCTGCTGGTGCTGCTGGGCGGGCTGTTCGACGTGATCGACGGCTACGTGGCCCGCAAGCGCGGGCTGAGCACCCTGTTCGGCTCGTTCTACGACAGCACCCTGGACCGCATCAGCGAGGTGGTGGTGCTGCTGGGCGTGCTGTCGCTGTACAACGGCGACTACCCCACCCTGGGCGAGCCGTGGATGGTGTACGTGGTGGCCCTGGCGCTGGCGGGGTCGCTTCTGGTGTCGTATACCCGGGCCCGCGCGGAGGGGCTGGGCATCGACTGCCGGGTGGGGCTCATGCAGCGCGCCGAGCGCATTCTGCTGCTGGGCATCGCCACCCTGTTCTTTGGCAGCTGGGAGAACGGCGTGGTGCTTACGTGGGTGATGATCGCCATGGCGGCCCTCACCAACCTCACGGCACTGTACCGCATCTACTGGGTTTATCGACACACCCGGGCCCCCGCGGCCCCGCCCGCGGCGACGCCCAAGCGGCGCCAGGCCAAATCACCCGTAAAAGAGTCAATCTGACGTGCGGAACGAACAGCACTCGCCGCGCCCCGCCGAGGGGCGGCTCGGCATTCTGCTCCCGGGTCTCGGAGCCGTAAGCACCACCTTCATCGCCGGCGTGGAACTGGTGCGGCGCGGCATTTCGCGCCCCATCGGCAGCGTGACGCAGATGGGCACCATCCGCCTGGGCAAGCGCACCGAGAACCGCGTGCCCAAGATCGGGGACTTCGTGCCCCTGGCCTCGCTGAACGACGTGGTGTTCGGCGCGTGGGACCCGTTCCCGGCCAACGCGTACGAGAGCGCGCTGGTGAGCGGCGTGCTGAACCGGCACGAGCACATCGAGCCCATCGCCGACTTTCTGATGGGCATCGAGCCCATGAAGGCGGTATTCGACCAGAACTACGTCAAGAAGCTGGAGGGCACGCACGTCAAGCCCGGCACCAGCAAGCGGGCGTGGGCCGAGGCGCTGCGCGAGGACATCCGCACCTTCAAGGCCGAGAAGGGGTGCGACCGTCTGGTGATGGTGTGGTGCGGCAGCACCGAGATCTACATCAAGCAGAGCGAGGTCCACCAGACCATCGAGGCCTTCGAGGCCGCGATTGACGCGGACCATCCCGACATCGCCCCCTCCATGCTATACGCCTACGCGGCCATCATGGAAGGCGTTCCGTACGCCAACGGCGCGCCCAACCTGTCGGTGGACTTTCCGGCGCTCATGAAGCTGGCCGAGGAGCGCGGCGTGCCCATCGCGGGCAAGGACTTCAAGACGGGCCAGACGCTGATGAAGACCATCATCGCGCCGGGGCTCAAGGCCCGCATGCTGGGGCTGGACGGCTGGTTCAGCACCAACATCCTGGGCAACCGCGACGGCGAGGTGCTGGACGATCCGGGCTCCTTCAAGACCAAGGAGGAGAGCAAGCTGTCGGTGCTGGAGCACATCCTTCAGCCGTCGACCTATCCGGAGCTGTACGGCAAGTTCAGCCACGTGGTGCGGATCAACTACTATCCGCCGCGCGGCGACGCCAAGGAAGGCTGGGACAACATCGACATCCGCGGGTGGCTGGACTACCCGATGCAGATCAAGGTGGACTTCCTTTGCCGCGACAGCATTCTGGCCGCGCCGATCGTCCTGGACCTGGCGCTGTTCCTGGACCTGGCGTCGCGCGCGGGGATGGGCGGCATTCAGGAGTGGCTGTCGTTCTACCTCAAGAGCCCGCTGGCGGCCGAGGGGCTGTACCCGGAGCACGACCTGTTCATTCAGCAGATGAAGCTCAAGAACACGCTGCGCTGGATGATGGGCGAGGACCAGATCACGCACCTGGGGCTGGACTACTACCTCGAGGACGCGAACACCATGGCCGGGGTCTGACGGCTGCGGGTTGAGGATGAACGGAACCCGGCTTCGCGCGTGCGCGGGGCCGGGTTCTTTGTTTGACGGCAGTACGAAAGTACGAAAGTACGAAAGTGGGTCCGGCGCGGCGGCCGGGTGTGGCCCTCACCCGGCTCGCTAAAGCTCGCCACCCTCTCCCACGAACGGATGTGGGAGAGGGGGCACACGGCAACCGCGGTACGGTGCCGGTCGGAGGGGTTTGGCGCGGCGGAGAGTGGCCCCCATCCCCAGCCCTTCCCCCAAAAAAACCTGGGGGAAGGGAGCACTGGGTACACGCTCCAGAGTTTGTCGCCCGGATCAACCCTCCCCCAGAGGTTACACCGTGCAAGTCGGGAAAGCAAAATGCAGGCGCGAGAACGATTTTTCTGCGGCGCACGCGCAACCTGCACGCCGAAATCGCGACTTTTCGCAGCCTGCACGCTGTTGATGACACCTCAGTTGACACCTACGGACACCAGCGGTTCCGCCTGCTTGCTGCGAACGGCAGGCGGGCGGGGCCGGTCTGAACACTTCTGACCCGCTGACCTGTAAAGTCGTATCCGGCCGGAAAACCGAAAGGCCGATTCGCGAAAAAATCGGAACGGCAGGCTCTGGGGGGACAAGCCCCCCGCTCGCCTGCCGTGTGCCGGGTGAGGTGCCATGACTGCGCAGCCCGCGAACCATCCGGGAGAAGGTGCGCGGGCTGCGGTACATCAGGTTCAGGTCCACCGCATCTTGATGCCCCACGCCGAGAAGCGCCGGGACCGTGACCCCGTTACGTCAACGCGTGGAGTCCGATCCGCAGCCACAGGAGCACCACAATCGTCAGTATCGCCCACGTGGGCGGGGCGCGGCGCCGGTGTACAACCTGAGCCGCACACCACGCCATCAACAGCCAACCAGCAAGAAGGATCACTGGAGCGATCGCCTCACTCACCGGCTCGGAAGTGCCGGCTAGATGCTTCAGTCCGATCCACAAGAGAACGCGGGTCTGATCCGCGATCCCAACGATTGCCCCGACCCCAACCACGAGCATCAGCCGCCGGAAGTAGCGCTCCTTGTGACCGCCCTCACGGCTGCCCCGATCCTGCATCATCGTGCCTCCATCCTGCATCATCGCGTTCTCCCGGTTATCGGGTACGCTGTGGCCGTTCATGGCGTAGGCAGAAACGCGCTGGCGCCGCAAGCCACGGCCGCGCCCAAGAGCGCGAAGCCCGTCATATCCGTCCCCCCCTTCACGGCACCGATCGCCGCGTCGAGCCGCTGTCTAGCGAGGTCCAGTCGCAACTCGTAAACCTCCACGGTGGCTTGTGAGACGCTACCAGGATTCGCATAGATTGCGTCGAGGATGCGCTTCGCGGACTCGTAGTCCTTTTGAGCGGCCCACCACTCCGTGAACAAGTTCCCTACTTGGTTGATCGTATACACGCTCCCGGTAACCGCGAGTACGCACGCGGCGAACGTAAGCGGACCCTGCTCGTAAGGAGATGTCGCAGCAGGATCGCCACCACCCCCTCCGGTACTGCCGCCCGTCCAGCCCGTGCCACTATCACTGCCACAGATCCCGAAATCGTAGCACTGATCGTGATCCTCGGGCTTTTCGTCGCAGTTCGGGTAGGTGTTACCGCCCACACACGCAGTCACCGTGATGGGATTGAGGAGGCACCCGGCCTTTCCGCACGGGTCTTCCTCACTCATCAGACTGAGGGTTTTCTCGGGCGAACGCTGGACCCGGAAAATCCGATCCATGCGGCGGGCCGCGTTCTCCGTGGCCGGTATGACGCACGTCGCCTCGAAGACAAGCGAATCGCCCGCGTAACCCCTGTACTGGTACATGCGACGGCGCCCGCTAAGATGCAAATCCGACTCGGGGAAGTTAACGACCGACTCCCGGCTGCGAAAGCCACCAAATCCGTCGGGAATCTGCACCCAGCAGGGCAACGAGGTCAGCCCGTTCGCGGTGCCCTGCGGCGAGACGGCTGCGTTCGTTGCGATCATCCCGACCGGCTCGGGACTGGAACTCGGCGCCGTAGGGGAGTCGGCACACGCGGCCGCCAGCAGGAGCACGCCGAGCGAAAGCACATGCTGTAGGAAGCGGGACTGCATTGAACACCTCACATCGTTGAAGTTTGTCAGTGACTGCGCCTCGCATCCGGGGTTGCAGGGGTGCCCCCCTCAGATGATTCCACACCCGCGCCGATCTGCGCTCGGGTTTGCGGCCAAGCCTTTGTCCTCCTTTCCCGCTGCTCATGATGCTAAGGACCCAGTGAACGTGAACTCCCCAACCGAGCGGTTGATGGGGGGCACGCGCCCGAAATGGCGGTAAAACTGGATTTGTTACTCTCTATGAGCACGAGTCGCCCGCAGAGTGCGAAGCCACGTAGGCGGCGCGTGTCCTGCCGCGACGTACAGCCGTTCAAGTTCCGCCAGAAGGAACCCCGCAGCGTTGGGCCGCTGTTCCTCCGCGAATCCCTGCAGCAGCGTATCCAGCGCGTTCCCGCACGTACGCGCGTCGAACTCCTTCATGGCGGGCATGCGGGGTCAGGACCACGCCCGGAGCGGTCCGGGCGCCACCGCCGTTCGTGGCGCCCAATCGCGCCAACCAGCCGTTCCGCCTTCGCCGTATCTCCGCGAGCCAGTGCGATCCGCCGCAGCCCGTACAGGGCTTGCAAACGTGCGTCAGGCAAAGTGAACCTTTTGCCAGCTTTGTACGCTTTCCGGTCGTACCGTTCGGCCCGGGGGATTCCGCCAGCCAGCCCCTCGTAGACGGACCCCAATTCACTGAGAGCGACGGTGTACGCCGCCAGGTTCTTCTCCTGGCGGGCCAGCGCCAACGCGCGGCGTAGCCACGTGCCCGCGCGCACGGCCTGCCCGGCTTCGGCCGCGCAGATTCCCGTGTGGAGTGCTGCTTCTGAAAATGCCGGAGATGCAAGCGCGCCTGCTTGCGCGAACGCCAATGCCGTATGCGGCCGGGCCGAGGTTCGCGCCCAAGCCGCGATTTCAAGGCAGCAGATCATCACTGTGTCAGCGTCGGCATTTCCGCCCAGCATCAGCATGCTGTTGAGCGTATCGACCGGGCGTGCAATCGCGTCCGGCAGCCCGGCGGCGGTGAGCCGGGCAAGCCGGAGAGCGTCACTTCCGACTGCAAAGAGTTGGTCGCGGCTCTCCGGTGGGGTCGCGGCCCACAACGCTACATCTCGCACCGTTCGCCAGAGCACCAGACCCAAGTCCCCGTTGGACTCGCACAGCACTCGTTCCCCTTCAAGCCTTTCGGCGGGATCGTACAGCAGGGCGGGAGGCACATGCCACTTTCGGGGCTGGATGTACTGCCGCGAAGCGGTCTTGCTCGCTGGACCTTTGTCGGCTTTCCGTCTGGTCATTTGTAAGCCGATCTCTTAATTCCCGCTGCCAAAGAATCCACCGTTGTGCTCCGTCTTCGGAAAGTGCATCCGGCGCGGAGACTCCAGCTCCTCCCCCCCGCCTTCGCCCGGCTGGTTCGAGTCGCTGGAAGGCCGCGCTTGGCTGACTGCTGAATCGTGCCGGGGGACCCTTCCGTCGTCAGGCTGCTTTGCTTCCGTAGTGTTCCCCGGCTCCGCACAGCCCGCAGCATTGTGATCCATGCTCATCGCAGCCCCGCGCCTACTTGGCTCTACTCATCATGTACTGTTAGCGGTGCCCCGGCGCGCGGCTCGATCCACGAACCAAGGCGCGCCCAGCTACGCCGCTCGTACGCCCCCGCGCTAACAGTTTAGCCGGTGCCGGTACGGGCAGGAGTTGTCGGCAAGAGGCTCCGGGCGGAAGCTGGCGGGTTGTGTATGATCACCGGAGTATTAGCTTCCGGTTCGCAACGCGACTGCGTTGCGGAAGTGGGCCGAGCATCCCACGTCCCTATCCGCTACGAGGTAGACGATGATGATGAAGACACGCGTGTTTCTTGCGGCGGCACTGCTGCTTCTCCTACCGGCCGCCTGTGTGGAGGTACCCACCGGGGCAACTCGGCATGGGGCAGCGAAGCCCGCCTATACGAACGGTGTTCACACGTTCGGCTCCGGAAATCGCGCCGGGGGGGGAGCCGACTCAACGACTGTGGCCGCCGACCGATACGGAACGACGGCCACCAGTGCTGATTCGACAGCGGAGGACAACGGCGTACACACGTTGGGTTCCGGTAACTAGGCCCGCTACCTCGCCGGAGGGGGGCGCGCACCGGGCGTCGGCCCCTTCCAGCGACGGAGCCGAGCCTTGTACGTCTGCACTAACTCTGCTAACTCCGCTTCCTTTGGATTGAGGGTCGCAGCCCCTTGCTGGCGCATCCGGATTGCTTGCAGCAACTCGCGCGACTCGCGTTCGGTTCCCGTGTCCCCCCATTCTCGCGCTGCATCCGCAGCAGCTTGGGCATATCGCTCGGCACGCTCCCATTCGCCCGTAGCGCGAGCAGCCTCCGCAAGGTGAGTCATCGCTGGCGCGGAGTATTCGGTCGCGGGTCCAATCGCACGGACCGTGCGTTCCTCCGCCACCAAGAAGCGTTCGCGCTCACCACTCGCCGCAGCAGCCCATGCCTGGGTAGACCAGACCAGTGCCGCTTCTTCAGGACGAGTGAAGTATCGCGGTAGCATCTGAAGCAATTCCAGCGCGGGACGGAAATACAAGCACCGTATCAACAGGAACGCGAAGTCGTGCGCTGCATAAGGAAAGCGCGGGTGCTTGGGACCGTAGAAGTCCACCGCGCCGCGCGCGTGCACTAGGGCCATTGGGTACTGGCCGAGTTCCGCGAGCACCGCGAATAGATCGTGGTTGGCCTCGGCGGCAAGCGCCCGCCGATCCCTCCTAGTGGAACGCTTGACAGCTTTCTTGAAGTAGCGCGCTGCCTCGTGCGGTCTTCCCTGTACCTGCAAGAGTCGACCGAGCCCTAGTAGACTCCTTACGGCAGTGTTGATCAGCGCTCGCCGTTCTCCGCTTTTGGCGATCTTGAATCCGCGCTCGTACCAGTCATGGGAGCGGGTGTGCTCACCGGCGGCGCGGCAAGCTCGCCCCGCGACGTTGCACCGTGCCGCGCTTCCGAGGTCAGCGTGTGCGGCGAGTTCCGCAAAGTGCATAGCTGTCCGTATCAACGAACGTTCTTCAGCCCACGCAAATACTTCGTGACAAGCCTCCGCCAACTGGAGTTCGCCTACGGATTCCGGGGCGCGCTGCAACTGATCAAATACTGTCAGCGGCGTAGCGAGTCCCGGCGCTTCCGACGCGGCGGTTGCGTACCTGTCCGCGATCACTGGCGAATACGGTGAGAGTAGGTGCGAACGCTTGTCGGGGTCGCTCGCTAACCACAGGCGAGTGATCCGGAGAACTCGCCACAACGTGTGACCGAGTGGCGTGTCCACCGCTCCGCGTTCGTCCACTGCGTCGAACTCGTTTACCCAGTAAGGCGGGCGGGGCGGGGGCGGGATGATCTCTCTCCCCCGGCTCACTTGCTGATCGGCCATTCCGCTAGACACCCAAGATTGCTCTGCAAGGTTAAGCTGCGCTTTTCATCCCAAAGTGTACGCCCCCACAACAGAGTACGACGCGGAGAGCTTCAATGCAAACAGTGTCTTATTCCGGGTATGAATGACTTCCTACCACGCCGCCCTGTGTTCGGCAGATAGGCACCGCGCTCAATCCTGAACCATGAACAGCATACGCCGCCGTCGCTATCCAGCGACGGCGGCTTTTTGCTGTTCAGCCCCCGGTCAGCATCCCGCGCCGGATTAGGACGGGGTTAACCATGCGTTTCCGATGGGTGAGGCGGCCGGTTCCGCAGAACGCTTTGGCGCACGTCGCGGTACCTCGTGTGGGGGCGGCGAACACCGGGAGCCAGCAATGGGAAAAAGGCGCCTATGTGCTTCGCTTCGCTCGCAGGCGCCTTTTTCCCCGCTGGCTTTTCGCTCCGCTCAAAGGGTGCGCGCGCTCCGCGAACGGGGGGAACTGAAAGCCCGCGCAGGGGGTGCGGGGTATCAACAGAGGCGCCTATCCGCCCCGCAGCCCTCGCAACAGCCACGACCGACGAGCACCCGATGCGCGCCAAACGCACCATCCGCAGACCCACCCGATGGACCCAGGACGAGTGGCGCCGCGTCGAGGACGCGGCCCGCGCGCGGCGCGTGCCGCCCGCCCGGTTCATTCGTGAGGCGGTGCTGGGTGCGGTGGCGGGCGGCGGGCCGCTGGCTGCGCCGCGCCGCCGCCGCGTCCGTGACGAGCTGGTGCACCAGCTCGGGCGCGTGCTGAACAACCTGCGGCAGTTGGAACGGCTCGCCGTCGAGGACGGCAACGACATTGTGGAGCACGTGACCGCCGCAACGGCTCAGGAGACGGAGGCCGCGATCCGGCGCGCACCCACGCGCGCAGGAGACGCCGGGCCGCTGGTGGTCCAACTGATCGACATTGGGCGCGCGCTGAATGAAGTCGCCCACCGGGCGAACACGGACGAGGCGTTGCCGCCGGACGAGGAAGTGACTCAGGCCGTTACGGCGGTTTTCGCCTTTGTCTCGCGGGCACTCGCATGATCGGCAAGGCGTACAAGCTGGGGACCGGGTTCAAGGGGCTGGCCGCGTATCTGGAACGGGGCCGCGCCGACGCGTTGCAGCCGGACCGGGTTGACTGGATCGAGTCGCGCAACCTGCCCACCCGCGACCCGGAAACGGCGTCGCGTCTCATGGCCGCCACGGCCCGCGATTCCGAGCGCGTGCGGAAGCCCGTCTACCATTTCTCCATCAGCTTCGACCCGGCCGACCCGGTGAACCGCGAGACGATGCGCCGCGTTGCGGACCGCACGCTCCGCGATCTCGGGTTGCATGAGCACCAGGTGCTGATTGTCGCGCACCGGGACCGGCAGCATCCGCACGTTCACGTCATGGTGAACACGGTCCACCCGGAGAGCCGCCGGGCGTGGTCCAACTCGTGGGATTATCGCCGGATTGAAAGCAGCCTGCGCGCGCAGGAGGCCGAATTGGGATTGCGCATCGTGCCGGGCAAGCACGCGCCGGTGCCGGAGCATGCGCGCGACCGGATGGAGCGCGCGCCCGTGCAGCGCGTGCGAGGCGATGGAGAGTTCTTGCAGCGCGTCCGCACCGAGGCCGCCCCGCACTTCGCTGGTGCGCGGTCGTGGGGCGAGTTGGAGCGCGGCTTAGCCGAGCGCGGGCTGTCCCTGCGGATGAAGGGCCGGGGGATGGTCGTGACCGATGGCACGCGCGAGGTGAAGGCGTCCGAGGTGGACGCCGCCGCGTCCCGCTTCCGGCTGGAGCGCCGGTTGGGATCGTACACCGACTACCGCGCGCGTCAGGCGGTGGCCGGGCGTACGCTGGACGCGCGCACCGTAGAACCGGCGCCGCGCCCCATTCCGACCGGAATGCAGCCCCGCGCCCCGGAACGCGGCCCCCACGTCGAGCGCGCGCCCGCGCCGGCCGTCACGCCGGCGCGTCCGGCGCCTGCACCTTCGCCCGTCCCGCGCACGCGGCCGCGCAGCGCCACGGAGGCCGCGCGCGACTTCTCGCGCGAGGTGCGCGCCCTCTACGCCGATCCCGCAGCCGCGCGCCGCGCGTTCCTGTCGGCCGCCGAGCGGCGCGGCGCGGACCGCGCCGCCGCCGCGCTCCGCGACGAGCCGCACCGGTTCGGCGCACTGCGCCCCGGCGCCGACCCGGCCCGCAGCGCCCATGCGGCGGATGCCGCCTACGACTACGCCCACGCCCACGCCGTGCACGAGCGGGGCGCGCTGAAACAGGCCGCCGCGTTGCTCCGCGAAGTGGATGCGCACCAGCAGCGCGAGCGCGCCGTGGGGCGGCTGGCGGACGAGGCCGCGCGCGCGGCGCGTGAACCCGCCCGGCTGGCCGATCTGCGGCGCGCCGGGCGGGACGCGGCGCGCCGCTTCCGCGACGATGCCGCCCAGGTATTCGCCGACCCCGCCCGCGCCGTGCGCGCCGTGGCCGCCCATCGTGCCCGGTTCGGCGCGGAGCAGACCGAGCGCGCGATCCGCGAAGCGCCGGACCGCTTCGGGGCGCTCCGCGGAGCGCCCGCCCCGCGGTTCTTCGGCATCGTCCGCGGCACCAGCTACGACGCAGCCCGCGAGCACGCCCGGGCGCTGGCCGACACGTTCCGCCGCGCGGACGTGGCGCATGCGGCGCGCCCCCGCGTGGGCGATCTGCACCGCGCCGTCGCCGGTGCGCGGGGCGCCGCGCGCGAACTGGAAATCGCACGCGGCGCTGTGCGCCCGCTCAACGTGCAGGGCCACGTCCGCGAAGCCGCATCCCGCCTCATGGCCGCGCAGATCGGGAAGGGGCCGGAGATGGCCGCGCAGCTTGCCCAACGCATGCTGCCGATGGTTTCCAAGTCCGCCGTGCAGTTCGTCCGGCAGGCGGTGCAGTTGGGCAAGGTGATGGCGATGGGGCAGGACCACGAACGCGAGCGGGGGTTGAGCCGATGACCAAAAACAAGCAGCCCCAGCCCCCGGCCCAGCCCACGCGCGAGCGCGCGCTGTACGTGGCGGCGGCCCGCGTCTACGCCAACGCGTTCCGGGCCACGTTCGTAGACCCGGTGCGCGCCCGGCGCCTGTTCCGCGAAGCCGTGGAGTGGAACACCCAGGACGGCGCGCTAAAGATGCTCGCGCTCTATCCGGACGAGTTCGGCCCGCGCATGGCGCGCCGGTTCGCGAGCGCCGTGCGGGATCCCGCGTTCATCTACTGGACCCAGCGGGAGAGGCGCCCCCGGCTCCTCCTCATCAAAGCGGCAGAGGCGCTGTACGCCGAGGACCGGAGGCGCGCACACATCGCCCGGCGTGAGGATGCCGCGAAGGAGGTGCAAACGCTCGCAGCCGCGCTACAGGACACACACGCCCGGCGCCGTCGCCAGCGGGATGCCGTACGCGAGATGGTGAAGGGGGCGGAGGCGGTCTACGCTCACCCGGCGCGCGCATGCCGCGTGATCCTCCGCACCGTACGGCGGCACGGCGTGCGTCGGACGCGCGCTCTGCTGGAGGCGTTGCCGCCGTTCTTCGGGCCGCTCCGCCTCGTGCCCGTGCCGTGCCTCTTTGGCCTGCTCTGGATGCCTACGGCGCACGAGGCCCGGAGCAGCGTCGCCGGTTTCCTCGCGAGTGGCTTTGATCCGGCCGCCGCCGCGCGCGGGGGTCTACAGCGCCCCCTCCGGCACAACCGCACGGGTAGCGTAGCACGCGCGATCAAACGCGAGTGGGATGCGCGTGCAGAGCACAGGCGCTTGGTGGACACGACACCGGAGCCGGGCGGGCTGGACGAGGCCGCCCGTCTGATCGCGATTCTGTGCCGCCGCCGCGACGTGGACGAGCCGCCCGCCGGGAAGGGGCCGCCGCCCATTCACGCACAGCTTGCCGCCATGCTGCCGGGCCACATGGCCGGGCTGATCGTGGAAGCGTTGAAGGCGAGCGCGAAGAAGTCCGGCGAAGCTCCCGAATGGGGGCGCGGCGAAGGGCTGGGTCTAGAACTGGCGCGCAGCTTGGGGCAGGAACTGAAATCCGCCCGTGGCTTAAGCCGGGGCCGGGGGGCAGGGTTGGAGCGGTGAGTGCGCGCATTTCAGTTCCGCAAGGCCGCCTTACTGCCAAGGACGAGAAGCGCGAGGTCGCGGGGGGTCAGAGGCTTTACGCGAACCACGGTGGTGCCGCACTTCCTCGCGTCCATAAGCAGTTCCGGACGTGCTTCGGAGGTTACTACGAATACGGGAAGCTGCCTCGTGCTGGTGCCCTCGGAAAGCGCACGGTGAAGATGGACGCCGCTTGGAAGGAGGAGGAGTTCCGTCACAACGGCCGAAATCGGCTCGCGTGCTGCGATTATGAACGCATCCGACACTTCGGCCGTTTCGATGACCTCAGCACCCATGAAACGCAGAATAGTGCCGTATACCTCACGGGAGTCGGAGTCCGGATCGCTCAGCAGAACGAGCGGGCGGGCGGGGTAGGACATTGGGGCTTTCTTGTGGCGAGAACCTGCAACTTGAATCTAACGCATACGCGTCCGATCTCCTACAGAGTGTGGGCGTGTCCCCCGCTGCGCGGGGGCCGGGCTTCGCGCGCAGTAGGGCGACAAACAACGTCGCCCAACTGCGCCGGGCCACACCGGCGGATCGGTGCGCGGGCGGGCGGCAGCGCGTCCGGCCCGATCCCGGTGTCAGGCCCGCCGGTCTGTCCCGGCCCTCCGGGCGCGAATCCCTCACGCGGTTACGCTGCGCTATCACCTGCGCTCGCAAGCTCGCTACGGTGGGCAGGTCGCCTGCGGCGGGCATCTGTGGGGGGCAGCGCCCCCCACACCCCCACGTTTCGCGCGGCAGGTGTGGTGCGGACGGAAGCCGGGTTGCGGCGCCCCGGCGCCAAGTGCACGGCAGGCCGGGCAGAACGGACAACAGCGGTTGCACGGTACATATCTCGGGGGCCGAGCGGCGGCCCCGGTGCAGCCACGCAGTATACGGGCAACCTGCAATGACCATCCGCGAACGTATCGAACGCTGGCGCGAGGACGCCGAGACATTGCGCCGCTGGGGCGCCATCGCTGGGGCCGCAGCGCTGGAACGTGCAGCCGCGGACTTGGAGGAGGACGCGCAGCGCGCCGCCGCCGCAGTGCTGGTGCATCCGGCCGCCACGGAGCCGCTTCCCGAACTGGTGGAGATGGGCACAGCCGTGGCCCTGTCCGGCTACACGCGCGGCCATCTGCGGCGGATGATGTTTGCGCGCACTTTGGCGAACTATGGGACGGATACGCGCCCGCTGTTTCGCGCGGCCGAATTGCCCCGCAAACCCGGCCACCGCGTGGGCCAGCCTGTTCCGGACGAAGTGCGGGAGGCGCAATGATTCCTGCAATGCATGCAATGACTGCAACCCCAAGGGAAGAACATGCGGGGGTATCGCTGAGGTTTCTACCTGAAACCAAGGCGCGCACCCGCAATGTTGCCCTTGACTATTGCACCCGATTTGCCTATATTAGAGGTGCAGGTTGCGCGTGCGCGCCCACTGGAGAAAGTGAGCATCCCCATGGCGCGTACTAAGAATCAGGCGTGGAGCTACAACGCCGGCGAGCGCGGCGAGAACTGGTGCCGCGCGTTTGAGAAGTGCCGGGGCGGGATCATCATGCTGGAATGGTTTGAGATGCCCCAGGACGAGCACGGAAAGCCCGTACGCGACCCTGAGACGGGTAAGCCCGTCAGGATCAAGACTCGCGAGAGCTTGGGCCACAGGGACCGCGACAAGGCCGAGATTGCCGCCAAGGAGAAGGCGAAGGCCCTGCGGGATGGATCGGCTACCGCTCGCGTTACGTCGCTCCGACAGTTGTTTGACCGCTATCTCAAGGAGGTTTCCCCGAACAAGGTGCAGACAACGCGCATCGGCAACGCACGCGCCGCGAAAATCTTTCTGGCCTACCTGCAGGACCGGGCCGACAAGGGAGAGAAGGAGCGCGGGCCGGAGCGCCATCCGTCCACGCTGGACAAAGCCGACTGGACAGGCTTCATTGCGGCCCGGCGGGATGGGAAGATCACCGGATGGCCCCGGCGCTGCCGGAACACGCAGATTCGCGGTGACTTGAAATTCGTGGTTGCGGTGCTCAATTGGGCGAGCGGGGCGGACGAGTCCGCGCCCTACTTTCTGAACCGCAATCCGTGGCGGGGGGAGCGCCGCCGGGTGCAACAGATGGTCATGCCGAAGGAGAAAGACCCGAGGCGCCCCGGCATCAGCGACGAGCAGCATGCGGCATTGCTGCGGCACTCCCCCGACTGGCGCTTTGCGCTTGTGGCGGTTCTGTGCCGGGAAACGCTGCACCGGGGGAACTCGGTGCGGCAGTTGCGGAAGGTCGATATTGACCGCGACCGCAACCGGATCAGGTGGCCCGGTGAGTACGACAAGACGGGACGTGAGCTTGTAAGCCCGCTCACCCCCGAAGCCGTGCGAGCACTTGATTCCGCCCCCACGCCGCCCGTCCTGTCGCCCTGGCTGATCCCGTCCGAGCAGGACCCCAGCCAACCCGTTTCACGGGGCGTGCTGGCGAACTGGATGCGGCAGGCGAAGAAGGCCGCAGGGATTACCGAGGAGTACGTGGGATTCCACGCCTACAAGCGCGCCGGAGTGCGGACGGAAGAATTCCGGAAACTTACGCCCAAGGTGCAGGAGCAGCTTACGGGCACGAGCCACGAAATTCTCCGCGAGGTGTACGACGAAGTACCGTACGAGGTGCTGCAACTGGCGATGGAGATTCTTGCGAATCAGCGCCGGATGGCCTGAAAGGGGCCTTTGACACCAACTGTTGACACCCTGCTTTCGGCGGCTGGACGGGGGAGAGGTTGTAAGTGGCACTCAGGGAAGCACTTAGCGAGCGCGGAGGCGCTTGCGCGGCCCGCCGCAAAAAACCTCCCCCAGTCTGTTTTGGGGAGGGTGGGCGAGTCATGCGAGCCCGGGTGGGGGCCGCCGTGAAGCCCGCCCCACGCACCGAAGCACGCCGTTCGCATTTTCTACTTTCGTACTTTCGTACTTTCGTACTGCAGTCCCGCACCCAGCACTCACGCACTCACGCACTCCGCCTTGTCCGACACCTTCCTCACCCTCGCCGCCCCGGCGGAGGCGCAGTTCAAGGAGAAAGCCTCCACCTTTCTGGCCCTCGCCGCGCCGGCGGCAAGCGAGGCGGAGGCGCGGGCGGTGCTCGCCGCGCGCGAGAAGCTGCACTGGGATGCCACGCACAACTGCTCCGCGTGGCTGCTGCGCGACGGCGTGCGCCGCGCGAACGACGCCGGAGAGCCGGGCGGCAGCGCCGGCGCGCCCATCCTGGCCGCCATCGAGGGCGCGGGCGTCACGGACTGCATCGTCATCGTTACGCGCTGGTACGGCGGCACCAAGCTGGGCGTCGGCGGCCTCGTGCGCGCCTATGGGGACGCGGCCGCGCAGGCGCTGGAAGGGGCGCCGCGTCTGCGCGGCACGTACGCGGAGCGCATCGCCATCACCTATCCGTATGCGCACACGGCGGCGGTCATGCGGGCGGTGGAGCGCGCGGCGGCGGAGGAGATGGAGCACGGCTACGCCCCCGCGGGCGACGCCGGAATCGTGCGGGTTTCCGTGCCGCGAAGCCGGGTGGAGGCCCTGGCAGACGAGTTGCGGGAAGCGACCGCGGGCGCCGTGGCGCCCGAACGGGAGGGCGAAACGGTGCTGTATCGGAACGCGGGCTCCGGATCGGCGTATTCCTAGCTGTACCCGCTCCGCACCCGTCTCGCGGAGCCCACGTTTTCCGTACCGGCCGCGCCTCGCGGCCGATTCGCGCCCGCAGGTCTGAAGGAGAACCACGGATGGATGGAGCCGTGCTCGCCGAGCCGATCATGGAGCGGTTGAGGAAACGCAACCCCGCGTACAACGAAACCGCCTACCTTTTTCTTCTCGCCGCCCTGCACTTCACCATCGAGCGCGCGGGAGAAGCCCGGCACATCACCGGCCGCGAACTGGCCGAGGGGTGCCGCGACCTGGCGATGGAGCGGTTCGGGCTGATGGCCCGCTCGGTCCTGGAGTTCTGGGGAATCCGCTCCACCCGTGACCTCGGCGAGATCGTCTTCGCCCTCGTGGAGTGCGGCGTGCTCGTCAAGCAGGAAGGCGACTGCGTTCACGACTTCGAGGATGTCTTCTGCTTCTGCGACGCCTTCGAGAGCAACTATCCCTGGTGCGCCCCGCGCGAACTGCAGACCTGACCCGCTCTTCCCCCTCTTCATCATGACACGCGCCCTTCCGGGGGCGATCTGGCACCGGGCATGGAACAGCCCTTGCGGCGCCGTGCGGCCGTCCGCGTGCGAGGGCGCACCGGCTCGGCGACCGTGGAGGGGTGGAACCTGAGGGGAGGGGACGTGCCATGCCGGACGAGCGCGAGTTTCCGCAGTGCCGAAAGTGCGACGAGGGCGTTCTGCTGCCGCTGTCCGATTACGGACGCGAAGGAGCGCCCATCACCTACAAGGCGTGGGTGTGCACCAACCCGGAGTGCGGCTTCAACATCCGCATCGACAACGGCGAAATCAGCTTTGGCCGCACCATCGGCCAGAGCTTCAAGTAACCGGGCCTGATCTCTGTCTGCAGCCCACGGCGCCCACGGTGCCGTGGGCTTTGTCTCATCCACCGCTTCCGTTCCATGCCCCAGCCCGCACCGTTTTTCGCCAGCGCCGACCTGCCCGTCCTGACCGCGGACGAGATGCGCGCGTGGGACTCGTCGTCCATCCAGCGCACCGGGATTCCCGAGCGGGTGCTGATGGAAACGGCCGCGCGCGCCGCGGCCTCCGTGGTCCAGCGGCTGGCCCCCGCCGGGCGCGTGGTGGTCGCCGTCGGCAGCGGCAACAACGGCGGGGACGCGCTGGTGCTCGCGCGCACGATGGCGGCGTGGGGCCGCGACGTGCTCGCCGTCCAGGTGGGCTCGCGGATGCCGGACGACGCGCTGCTGCACGGGTGGAGCGTGCCCGTCGTCGCGGCGGAGGGTGCGGCGGAGGCGTTCCGGGAGGCGGCGGTGATCGTGGATGGGTTGCTGGGGACGGGAGCCACCGGCGCGCCGCGCGAGGCGTACGCGGCAGCGATCCGCGCGATGAACGACGCCGGGCGGCCGGTCGTGGCGCTGGACGGCCCCTCCGGCGTGGACCTGTCGACGGGCGCAGCGCCGGGCGAGGCGGTGCGCGCGGCGGTGACGGTGACGTTCGGCGCGCCCAAGCGCGGGCTGCTCCTCTTTCCCGGCCGGACGCACGCGGGC
>NZ_DASVTX010000409.1:0-2221 GCF_036387355.1 Longimicrobium sp. | reverse complement strand
CGGCATGCGCATGCACGGCGTTCCCGTCATCGGCGCCACGTCCAACCTGTCGGAGATCATCGCGCAGCGGCAGATCGAACTGGTGGTCATCGCCATCCCCTCGGCCACGCGCGAGCAGATGCGGCGCATCGTGCAGCCGTGCATGGACTCGGGCGTGGAGTTCAAGATCGTGCCCTCCATGCGCGAGGTGCTGGACGGGCGCGCCCGGCTGAGCGAACTGCGCGCCGTGCAGGTGGAAGACCTGCTGGGGCGTGAAACCGTCGCGCTGGAAATGCAGGGCGTGCGCGAGGACCTGGAAGCGCGCGTGGTGATGGTGACCGGCGGCGCCGGGTCCATCGGCTCCGAACTGGCGCGGCAGGTGGCCGGGCGCCAGCCGGCACGGCTCGTGGTGGTAGACCAGGCCGAAACGCCCCTGTACTACGTGACCATGGAACTGGAAGCCGCCTTTCCCGGGGTGGAGGTGGTTCCCGTGGTGGCCGACATCGCCAACGAGGCGCGCATGCTGTCGGTGTTCCGGCAGCACCGCCCCGACACGGTGTTCCACGCCGCGGCGTACAAGCACGTCCCCATGATGGAGGACAACGCCGTCGAGGCGGTGCGCAACAACACGCTGGGCACGCTGTGCGTGGCCCAGTTGGCGGCGCAGTTCGGCGCCCGCAAGTTCGTGCTGATTTCCACCGACAAGGCGGTGCACCCGTCCAGCGTCATGGGCGCCACCAAGCGCCTGGCGGAGCAGGTGGTGCTGGGGTGGCCCACGCTGCGCAAGTCCAGCACGGACTTTCGCGCCGTGCGCTTCGGCAACGTGCTGGGCTCCGACGGCAGCGTGCTGCCGCTCTTTCGCCGCCAGCTGGCGGCGGGCAAGCCGCTCACCGTCACGCACCCGGACGTGACCCGGTACTTCATGACGATCCCCGAGGCGGTGCAGCTGGTGCTGCAGGCCTCGGCCCTGCCGGACGCCGCCCGCCGCATCTGCATGCTGGACATGGGGGAGCCGGTGCGGATCGTGGAGTTGGCCGAAAACCTGATCCGCCTTTCGGGGCTGGAGCCGTACCGGGACGTCCCCATTCTGTTTACCGGCCTTCGCCCCGGCGAAAAGCTGCACGAGGAACTGATGTCGGACCTGGAAAGCACCATTCCCACGGCGCTGGCCAAGATCCGCATCGTCCGCACCGCCGACCCCGACCCGGAGGCGCTGGTTTCCGGGCTGGACCGCATGGGTGCGGCGGTGGAGGTGGGAAGCGTGGAAGACTGCCTCGCGGGGATCTGCGCGCTGGTGCCGGAGAGCGTGGCGCCGCTGCGCGAACGCGGGCTGCGGGCGGCCTTCGTGGCCTGATCCGGTCCTCGTTGGCGGCAAGTTGTTGTAGATTATCTGTTTACGCGCGGGCCGCACTGGCAGTGCCGGCCCGCGTACTCGTACCTGCAGCATGTGGATCGTATGCCGAACACTGATCTCCTCGCGCGTGTGGGACGGCGCGAAGCCGTCGTTGGCGTCATCGGGCTGGGGTACGTGGGACTCCCGCTGGCCGTGGAAGTGGCGCGCAGCGGGTTCCGCACGCTGGGCTTCGACGTTTCGGAGCGGCTGGTGGACGCCATCAACGCCGGGCACAGCCACGTGCAGGACGTGTCGTCGGAGGTGGTGGGCGCCTTCGTGGGCGAAGGGCTCTTTTCGGCCACCACCGACATGGCGCGGCTGGGCGAGTGCGACGCCGTGTGCATCTGCGTCCCCACGCCGCTCAACAAGATCAAGGATCCGGACCTGTCGTTCGTGGTGAGCGCCTCCGAGGCCATTGCCCGGACGCTGCGCCCCGGGCAGCTCGTCATTCTGGAAAGCACCACGTTTCCGGGCACCACGCGTGATGTGGTGATGCCCATTCTGGAAGAAGGCGGGCTGCGGGTGGGCGAGGACGTGTTCCTGTGCTTCAGCCCCGAGCGGGTGGACCCGGGCAACCCGGTGTGGCACACCCGCAACACCCCCAAGGTCATCGGCGGCGTGAGCCCCCTGTGCCTGGAGAGCGGCAGGGCGCTGTACGGCACGGTGTTCGACGCGCTGGTCCCCGTGGAGAGCGCCGAGGCGGCGGAACTGGTGAAGGTGTACGAGAACACCTTCCGCATGATCAACATCGCCCTGGCCAACGAGCTGGCGCAGGCGTGCGACCGGCTGAACGTGGACGTGTGGGAGGTGATCGAGGCGGCGGCCACCAAGCCGTTCGGCTTCATGAAG
>NZ_DASVTX010000408.1:0-3642 GCF_036387355.1 Longimicrobium sp. | reverse complement strand
CACCAGCGGCGTCAGCGGATACCCGAAGGTGCGGTAGGGCCGGGGCAGCTCCGGGCGCCGCCGCCGCACCAGGATCACCGCGCCCACCATCAGCCCGTAGAACACCAGGTCCGCCGAGATGATGTACTCCAGCAGCTGCGTGTAGACGTTTCCGAACACCGGCGCGCCGGTGGCGGGGTCCGCCGTGACCGTACGGGGAAGGGTCAACAGCGCCGCCCACACGCCCTGCGCCAGCAGCGCCGCGCCGGGCACACGGTGGCGGTTCAGGCGTGCCGCCGCGCGAAAGAACAGGCCGTCGTTCGCCATCGCGTACTGCACCCGCGCGCCGGCCAGGATCAGCCCGTTGTTGCAGCCGAAGGTGCTGACGAGGATCGCGACCGCCATGGCCAGCGCGCCGGCGGGCCCCAGAATCTGCTGCACGGCGGCGACGGCCACGCGCTTCTGCGGCGCGTCGCGAATTCCGTCCAGCGGAAGAGTGACCACGTACGCCACGTTGGCCAGCAGGTACAGCGCGACCACCACGCCGCATCCGATCAGCAGGGCGCGGGGGAGGGTGCGCCCCGGGTCGCGCACCTCGCCGGCGGCAAAGGTGACGTTGTTCCACGCGGACTGGGCGAACAGCGGCCCCACCATGGCACGGCCCAGAAGCAGCACCAGCGCCAGCCCGCCCGCCACGCCCAGCCCCGGCTGCACCGCTTCCGGCGACCACCCGTTGGCCCACGGGTTCCACCACGACGCGGTGAAGGCCGCGCCCCGCGCGTTCCATCCCGCCAGCAGCCCCAGCACCACCAGCCCCAGCAGCGCGCCGGTCTTGGCCACGGTAAAGGTGTTCTGAATCCACCGTCCCGCCTGCAGCCCGCGCATGTTCACCGCCGTCAGCAGCAGGATCATTCCCGCCGCCACCGCCTGCTGCGTGGACAGGGAGACGGCGTACCGCCCGAACACGATGGGCTCGATCAGATACGCGGATCCCGACACCGCGGGCACCAGCACGCCCAGAAAGCTGGCGAAGGCGACCGCGACGGCCGCGATGGTCCCCGTCTGGATGACGACCCACATCCCCCAGCCGAACAGAAAGCCGGTCATGGGGCCGTACGCCTCGCGCAGAAACACGTACTGCCCGCCGGCGCGGGGCCACATGGCGGCCAGTTCCGCGCACGACAGCGCGCCGGTGATGGTCATGAGCCCCGCGAGCGCCCACGCCGCCAGCAGCCAGCCCGGCGCGCCCACCAGCCGCGTCGATTCCGCCGAGACGATGAAGATGCCCGAGCCGATCATGGAGCCGACGACCAGAAGCGTGGCGTCCAGGGCGCCCAGGCCGCGGTCGAGGCGCGCTTCGGGAGATACGGATTCGGGCATCGCAGGCGCTGTGGATGAGAGAGGGCGGGTCAGGTGGAGGGGCGCGCGCGGCGCGGCGGGCTACTTCGCGGGAGACACGACGGCCGCGCAGGTCCGCCCCGTCCAGAAGGGGTCGATGGTCTCCGCAATGTCTACGGCGGCATCCGCCGGCTCAGGACGAAGCGCGCGGCCGACGCTCCGGGGCGCAGAACGCCGCGCGGCGGGTGGGAGCGGTGGTCTGAATCCCGGCGCGTCTCAGGGTTCAGGGCCCGGCCGAAGCTACGCATCCGTCCCGCCAGACGCCATCGCCGGCGCACCCCAGCCGCCACCGCCCGGGGTCTCGAGCACCAGGCGGTCGCCGGTCGCCACGTCCACGCCATCGACGGGCGCCAGTTCGGCGGATTGGCCGTCTGCTCGAATGACGGTCTGGCGGCCGGGCGCGCCGGGCTGCCCGCCCTCCATGCCGAACGGGCCCTCCGTGCGATGCTGCGTCAGCACGGAAAGCGACATGGGCGCGAGAAAGGTGAACTCGCGCACAGCGCCGTCCCCGCCGGGGTGCGCGCCCGCGCCGCCCGAACCCTCGCGGATGGCAAACCGCTCCACCCGAACGGGATAGCGGTGCTCCACCACCTCCGGGTCGGTGATGCGCGTGTTGGTCATGTGGCTGTGGGTGGCGTGCGCGCCGTTCCACGTGGGACCCGCACCGCATCCGCCACACACGGTTTCGTAGTAGCCGAACCGCTCCGATCCCCACAGCACGTTGTTCATGGTCCCCTGGCTGCAGGCGGAAAGGCGCAGCGCGCGGATCAGCGTATCCGTAAGTCGCTGGCTCACTTCGGTGTTGCCGCCCACCACCGCGGGATCGCGCGCCGCGTCGTCGCCGAACGGCGGGTTCAGCAGCCCGGGCGGGAGGATGAGCCGCACGGGCCGCATCAACCCCTCGTTCAGCGGCAGGTTCTCGCGCACGAGGAGGCGCAGCACGTACAGCACGACGCTGCGCACGATGGCGGGCGTGGCGTTCAGGTTCCCGGCGTGCACGGCGGCGGACCCGGTGAAGTCCACCTCCGCCGCGTCGCCCTGAACGGTGATGCGGACGCGCAGCGGCGCCCCGTCGTCCAGCCGTTCCTCCGCCTCGTACACGCCGTCGGGCAGGGCCGCGAGCGCCGCGCGGATCCCGCGCTCCGCCCGCTGCTTGAGCGCGTCCATGTACCCCGCCACCGCGCCGCGCCCGTGCTCGCAGGCCAGCGCGCGAAGCATCTCCGCACCCCGATGGTTTGCCGCCACCGCCGCGGCAAGATCGGCCAGGTTGTCGTCCAGCGCGCGGGTGGGGTGCGCGCCGCGGGAAAGGACGCCGCGGATGTCGTCCCAGCGCGCCTCGCCGCCGCGCATCAGGTGCATGGGGGCGATGACCACACCTTCTTCCGCCAGCGTGCGTGCGGCGGGCGGCATGCTGCCCGGGCGCGTGCCGCCGATCTCCGCGTGGTGCGCGCGGCTCGCCACGTACCCGATCAGCGCGCCATCCGTGTCGTGAACGGGGGTGATGACGGTCACGTCCGGCAGGTGCGATCCGCCGAAGCCCGGATGGTTGGTGACGACGACGTCGCCCGGCTCCATCCGGATCGCGTCACGGACGGAGCGGACGCACAGCCCCATGGCGCCCAGGTGCACGGGGATGTGCGGCGCGTTCACCACCAGCTCGCCGTCCGCGTCCAGCAGCGCGCAGCTGAAGTCCAGGCGTTCCTTGACGTTGGTGGAAAGCGCCGTGCGCCGCAGCATCTCGCCCATCTCGCCCACCAGCGCGCGAAAGCGGGAGATGAAGAGTTCGGCGCGGACGGATTCGGGAGGGGATTGAGTACGAAAGTACGACGGTACGAAAGTACGGGAGGGAACGGCCTGTCCGGCCGCTTCATCCGGGCGGTGCGGAGCTTCGGCCGCGGCGTGGTGGAGGACCAGGTTGCCGGCAGAATCCACCACCGCGGACCATCCTTCCGCTACATAGGTGGCGCTGTGCTGCTCCGCGATCAGCGCCGGTCCGGCCAGCCGCGCGCCAGCCTGCAGCGACCCGCGCTCGTAGACCGGCACCTCCGTCCACCCGCCCCCGATCCACGTGCGCCGCTCGTCCGCGGGAACGGCGGAGTGCGCGGTGGCGGATTCCGGCGGTGCGACTGAGGCGGGAAGGGTGGCGGAGATCACGCGGACGCTTTCCACCTCGATGGGGCGCGCGGCGGGGCGGTGGCCGTAGATGGACGTGTAGCGCTCCTCGAACGCGGCGCGCGCGTCCGTGCCGGGCTCCACGTCGATCTG
>NZ_DASVTX010000407.1:0-9651 GCF_036387355.1 Longimicrobium sp. | reverse complement strand
AACCTGCAGGCGCAGGTGCGGGCCGCCCGGCCCACCAACCCGGCGTACGCGGGCTTCACCGTCACCGTGGAGGGCGGCGACCGGCTGCGCCTGCGCTCCGGCACCCGCGGCCCGGGCTCGTCCGTGCTGGTGGCGGCGGCCTCGGGCGACACGCTGGCCACCACGCTCAAGCTGGTGGGGAGCAGCGCCGCGGTGCAGGAAACCTCGCTGGGCAGCGGCGGCGAGACCGCGTACGGCCCGGCGGACGCCTACAGCCTGTTCATCGGCGACCGGTCGGCGCGCAAGGGGATCTACGCGCTGGAGGCGGTGGACATCTTCAACCTGATGTGCCTGCCGGGGGTGACCGATCCCGGGATCCTGGCCGACGCCGCCGCCTATTGCCGCGAGCGCCGCGCCTTTCTGATCGTGGACGCGCCCCGCTCGGCGCAGACGCCGGACGCCATGGCCACGCTGGCGGCCGGGACGGCGCTCCCCAAGACGGACCGCGCCGCCGTCTACTTTCCCTGGGTGTACGTGGCGGACCCGCTCAAGGGGGGCAAGCCGCGGCTGTCCGCGCCGTCCGGCACCATCGCCGGGCTGTACGCGCGCACGGACGCCACGCGAGGGATCTGGAAGGCGCCCGCGGGCACCGAGGCGTCGCTGCTGGGAGTGCAGAAGACGGACTACCACCTCACGGACGGCGAGAACGGCGTGCTGAACCCGCGCGGGGTGAACGCCATCCGCACCTTTCCCGGCGTGGGCCCCGTGGCGTGGGGCGCCCGCACGCTGCGCGGCGACGACAAGCTGGCCGACGAGTGGAAGTACGTGCCGGTGCGCCGCCTGGCGCTGTACATCGAAGAAAGCCTGTACCGCGGCACGCAGTGGGTGGTCTTTGAGCCCAACGACGAGCCGCTGTGGGCGCAGATCCGGCTCAACCTCGGCGCCTTCATGCACAACCTGTTTCGCCAGGGCGCGTTCCAGGGCAAGACCCCGGCGCAGGCGTACATGGTCAAGTGCGACGCCGACACCACCACGCAGAACGACATCAACCTGGGCGTGGTGAACATTCTGGTGGGTTTCGCGCCGCTGAAGCCGGCGGAATTCGTCATCATCCGGCTGCAGCAGAAGGCCGGCCAGACCGCGTCCTGAGGAGACCCCGAACCATGGCACAGTTCAGCGTAAACGCCCAGCGCTTCGATCCCTACAAGAACTTCAAGTTCCGGGTGCGCTGGGACGGCCGGTACGTGGCCGGCGTAAGCAAGGTGGGCGCGCTCAAGCGCAGCACCGAGGTGGTGAAGCACCGCGAAGGCGGCGACCCCAGCAGCAGCCGCAAGAGCCCGGGGCGCACGGAGTACGACGCGATCACCCTGGAGCGCGGGGTGACGCACGACCCGGAGTTCGAGCGCTGGGCCAACAAGGTGTGGAACTTCGGCTCCGGGCTGGGCGCGGAGGTCTCGCTCAAGGACTTTCGCAAGGACGTCATCATTGAGCTGTACAACGAGGCCGGGCAGCTGGCCATTGCCTACAAGGTGTTCCGCTGCTGGGTGAGCGAGTTCACCGCGCAGCCGGACCTGGACGCCAACGCCAACGCGGTGGCCATCCAGAGCATCAAGCTGGAAAACGAAGGCTGGGAGCGCGACTACGACGTGGTTGAGCCCACCGAGCCTTCGTTCACCGAGCCGGCTTGAGGCAGGTGAGCCCGCTTTCCGCGCGGGCGCTGCTGGGGGCGTGGGAGGCGGGTGCCGCACAGCATCCGCTGGACCGCGCCCTCACGGTGCTGCTGGCCGCGGGCGCCGCGGAGTCGCGCGCCCAGCTTGCCGCCCTTCCGCTGGCCGAGCGCGACGCGCGGCTGCTGCGGCTGCGGGCGGCCATGCTGGGCCCGTCGCTGTCGGCGTTCACCGCCTGCGGGCGGTGCGGGGAGCGGCTGGAGTTTTCGCTGGATACCGGGGCGCTGGCGGCCTCGGAGGGGTCCGCGCTGGGCGAGCACGAGGCCCGCGCGGAAGGATGGACTGTCCGCTTTCGCCTGCCGGACAGCCGCGACGCGGCGGCGGCGGCGCAGGCGGGCGGTGTGGACGAGGCGCGCCGGCTGCTGGCCGCGCGCTGCCTGCTGCGCATCGAGGGCCCGCACGGCCCGGCGGAGGCGGATGCGCTGCCGGAGCCGGTGCGGGCCGCGGTGGGCGAGGCGATGGCCGCCGCGTCGCCCACGGCCGAGGTGGATCTGGAGCTGGCCTGCCCGGCGTGCGGAACGGAGTGGAGGTCGGTGCTGGACGTGCCCGCCTTTTTCTGGACGGAGCTGGCGGTGCGCGCGCGGCGGGTGCTGGGCGAGGTGCACACGCTGGCCCGGGCGTACCACTGGAGCGAGAACGAGATCCTGTCGATGACGCCGCACCGCAGGCGGGCGTACCTGGACCTGGTGGAGGGATGAGCGACTTCTTTACGCGGCAGGCGGAACGCGCGCTGGGCGTGGCGCACACCATTGAACCGCGGATGGTGTCGCGCTTTGCCGACGCGGCGTTTGCCGAGGGCGAACCCGGGTTCCAGGAGGTGCACGCCGAGGTGGAGCGCGGCCGCGAGACCGCCCGCACCGCGCACGTCGCCGCGCCTGACCGGGCGCTCTCGCCCCGTGCGGCCGCGTCGCCTTCATCCTCTGCCCCGCGCACGGCCGGACCCTCGTCCGCTGCGTCGTCCGGTGCGCCCGTCGCGGCCGCGTCCGACGTGCGGAACGCGGCGCTGCCCGTGGCGGATGGGGATCGCTCCGCGCACGCGCCGGAACCCGTTTCTTCGCCCGCCGGTACGTCGCCGGGCGCACCGGTGCTGCGGCGCCTGGTGGATACGGGTGGCGTCTACGCGATCACGGGTGAGGCAATCGCGGGCATTTCGGATTCCGGGCGTTCGGTGGATGGGGGCGCTGCCATTCCGTCCGCTCCGTCTGTGGCGGATTCCGGACGTGTGGCCGCGGCCTCAAGCGCGGTTCCGCCTGGCTCAGCGGCCGCGGATCGCGGCCGTTCGGCTGATGCGGCTGCATCCGGCTCGCCGGCTGCGGATCGTGGGCGTACGGCTGATGCGGGCGATGCGCCTGCATCCGGCTCGTCCGTGGGGGATTCTACGGGACTCGCGCTGTCGACTGGAGGCGGCGATCCGGACGCGCTGCTGCTCGATCCCGCGTCCGCCTGCGATGCGCAGGCTTCCGCCTGGGCGCGCGGCGACATCTCCCGTGAGGGATCGATCGAGGAGCACGACGCGACAGCGCTGCATCCGATCGTCTCGCGCGGCGAAGTCACCGCCGGCGAAGGCGGGTTTGCGCAACGCGACGCGCTGGCGCCGCACCGCGGAGAAACGGATCGAGCATCGGTGGATGAACAGCGTGGCGGCGGGCAACGGCTCGAGGCGCCGGGCGGGGATGCCGGCCTGCTCTTTCACACTGATCGCGATCCCGAATCATTCACGCGCGGCGTCTCGGGCGGGCGCTCCACGCTGGATTCTTCGGCTGAGAGATTCGTCTCGGGCGGGAACGACGTGTTGGCGGCGGACGCGAGCGGAGCGCCGCACGGGCAAGCGGAATCCGCTGCGGCCACGGACTTCGGTTCGCGCGCGGCAGCTGGCGGACGCGACGCATCCGCGGAGTCCATGAGCGCGCAGGCGGGCGACATGATGGGCTCAGAAGCGCGAGCAACAGCATCCGCAGGAGCATCTACATCCGCAACTGCGGCGGAATCCATCCCTCGCGCCTCGGCGGGCAACGAGAGCGCACCCGCAACGCACCGGAGCGTATCCGCGGTGGACCGGAGCACGTCCGCGGCGCACGGGAGCACGTCCGCGCAGCACGAGAGCACGTCCGCCGCGCGCGGCAGCACATCCGTCGAGCGCGGGAGCACATTCGTCGAGCGCGGGAGCACATTCGTCGAGCGCGGGATGATCCAGGCGAGCGGCGCGACAGGGGCGGACGCGACCGCATCGGCGGTGAACGCGCGGACCGGCGGATCGACCGCGGCTGATCCGTCATCGACCGAGCTGCTGATACCCGCGGAACTGGGGCCTGCGCACACCGCTGGCCGGACCGGAGCGGCGATGGATTCGGACTCCACCTTCGGCGGCGGAGGCACCGCTGATCGCTCGGGAGAGCTTGCGGATACGGGCGCCGCAATGGATGCGGACGCGACCGCTTCGGCCGCTGATGCGCGGATCAGCGGATCACGCGCGGCTAATCCGTCATCGACCGGACTGCTGATGCCCGCGGAGCACGCTTCGCAGTCGGGATACACGCGCGGTCCGGAGGGCAGTGCGGCGGCTTCCGCGATGGGACCGCGGGGCGGAGACGCGGCGGCGGGTTCGCGCGCGGTCGCGAGTCCGCGCGCGGGGGCGGCTTCGGGCGCGTGGGAGACCGTCCCGGAGCAGGCGGACGCTTCGGCGGCAACGGGCGCGGCGTCGGCTACAGGCCAGACCATCGCGGCGCATGATGCTTCGCCGGCTCAGCGCGCGGGTGCGGCTGCGAGCCCGACCGGCGCAGGGCAGGATGCCGTCGCGATCCGGCGCGCGTCCGCGGATCCCAGGCGGGACGCGTCGGAACCGGTTGATAGCGGGCTGCTGTTCCCGCCGCAGCAACGGACGGCGACGGCGGGCGCCGAGCAGGGCGCGCGGAACGGCGGGCAGGCAGCTTCGGCAGGATCGACCGGGACGGCCGCGGACGGATCGGCTTGGGGACGGCCGTCGCCGATCGTGGCAGAGCACGGCGCGGACCGGGCTGCCGTTGTAGCGGAGCGCGCCGCAGAGCAGGCGGCAACCGCAGAGCGCGCTGCGGCTCGGAAGGTCGTTGCGGCGGAGCGCGCGGCCGGAGGAGTCGCCGAGGCAGCTACGGAGCGCGCCGCGGGCCGGGTAGCGGCGGCGGAACCCGCGGCAGATCGGACCATCGTGGCGGCCGAGCGCGCGGCGGGCCACGTATCGGCAGCAGAGCGCATTGCGGGTCAGACGGTCTCGGCGGCGGAGCGCATTGCGGGTCAGACGGTCGCGGCGGCGGAGCGCGCGGGCGACAGGACGGAGGCGGCGACGCTGTTCGCGCGGAATCAGAGCGCGACGGACGCGGGGCGGAGCGCGAGCGGGACTGCGGCGGAGCGCGGGACGGGTCGGGCCGGCGAGGCGGCGATGCTGTTTCCGCCGTCGCGGAGCGCGCCCCGAGGTCCGGCGGCGCCCGCCGTGAACCCGGCGGCGGAGCCGGAGCGGCCGGTCGTGAAGGTGAGCATCGGGCGCATCGAGGTGCGGCCGGCCCCGGCGCCCGCGCCGGAGCCCGTCCACCAGCCCGCGGCGCCGGGGTGGCGCGCGCCCGTGCTGTCGCTGGACGAGTATCTGAACAAGGGCGCCGGGCAATGAGCAACTACCTGGCGATCGCCACCGCCACCGCCTCGCTGCGCGCCCTGCTGGAAGACGTGGTGACCGGCGTGGTGGCCGGCGCCGAGGCCACCGTGGCGCGCCCGGGCGACACGCCGGACGCGACGCCGTCCGTGGGCGCCAACGTGTTTTTGTACGGCATCACCCCCAACGCCGCGCACCGCAACGCCGACCTCCCCGCGCGGCGCGGCGGCGGCGGCGTGGCGCAGCGCCCGGCCGCCGCGGTGGACCTGCACTACCTGATCTCGTTCTACGGCGACGACCGCGTGCTGGAAACGCACCGCATGCTCGGCGCCGTCGTGCGGACGCTGCACGCGCGCCCCACGCTGCCGCGCGAACTGCTGCGGCAGGTGGCGCAATCCACCCCGCACCTGAACGCGTCGGACCTGGCGGAATCACCGGAGCCCGTGCGCCTGAGCCCCGTGCTGCTGAACCTGGAAGAGCTCAGCAAGCTGTGGTCGGTGCTGTTTCAGGTGCCGTACGCGCTTTCCGTGGCGTACCAGGCGTCCGTGGTCACGCTGGAGGCGGATGAAACGCCCGCGCCGCGCCTTCCCGTGCAATCCCGCGGCATCCACACCGTGCAGTTCGGGCAGCCCGTGGTGGAGTCGGTGGAGCCGCAGACGGGCCGCCGCGCGCCCATCCTGCCGGACAGCGTCCTGGTGATTCAGGGGCAGCGGCTGCGCGGCGACCGCACCCGCGTCCGCATCGCCGGGCACGAGGTTGAGGCGGCGCACGCGGCATCCGGCGAGATCCGCGTTCCGCTCGCCACCCTCCCGCCCGGCACCCTGCGCGCCGGCGTGCAGCCGCTGCAGGTGGTGCACGAGCGGATGATGGGGACGCCGCCGCGCCCGCACCGCGGCGGCGAAAGCAACGTGGCGCCCTTCGTCCTTCGCCCCGTGATCGCCAGGACGGCGGAGGACGAGCCGGACGTGCAGGTGCTCCCGGCGGATGGGGATGGGCCGCGGCGCATCCGCGTGCGCGTGGCGCCGCGGGTGGGAACCGCGCAGAACGCCGTGCTGCTGCTGAACGCGTCCGCGGACCCGGAGGGGCGCTCGTTCGCCCTTCCCCTGCCCCGCCGCGCGGCGGACGGGGACGTGCTCGCGTGGCCCGTGGGCGACGTGCCCCCCGGAACGTACCTGGTGCGCGTGCAGGTGGACGGCGCGGAGAGCCCGCTGGAGCGCGGCGCATCGGGTGGATACGCGGGCCCGGAGGTTACGCTGTGAGCGACTGGACCGGCGCCAACCAGGCGCACCTGATGGCCGCGGTGAACCGCGTGCAGGCGCTGGTGGAATTTCACCTTTCCGGGGAGGGTGATGCGCCGCCCGCCGCGCCGGAGTCCGCCATGGATCCGCCGCCCGCGCTGGAGCGGCTGGCGCAGGCGTTCGGCCTGTCGCCGTTCGAGCGCGACGTGCTCGTGCTGTGCGCGGGGATGGAGCTGAGCCCGGCGCTGGCCGCGGCGGTCGCGCGCTGCGGCCGCTCCGCGCCCACCTTCGGGCTGGCGCTGGCGGCGCTGCCGGAGGCGTTCTGGAGCGCCATGGCCCCCGCCGCGCCGCTGCGCTACTGGCGGCTGGTGGAGATGACGGCGGGCGACGCGCTGACCGCGTCGCCGCTGCGGGTGGACGAGCGCGTGCTGCACTACCTGGCCGGCGTGGGCGGCGTGGACGAGCGGCTGATGGCCCTCGTGGAGCCCGCGGCCCCGTCCGGCCCCCTGCCCCGCTCGCACCAGGACGCGGCGGACGCCGTGATCCGCGCGTGGAACGTTCCCGCGCCCGTCCCCGCCCTGCTGTGCCTGTGCGGCGACGAGCGCGCGGGCAAGCGCGCCGTGGCCGCGGCCGCGTGCGAGGCCCTGGGCCTTCGCCTGTACGCGGCCCGCGCCGGCGACCTTCCGTCAGGCGCCGCGGAACGTGAAAGCACGGCGCGGCTGTGGGAGCGCGAGGCGGTGCTGGGCGGCTGCGCGCTGCTGGTGGAGGTGGAGGACGGCGACGGCCCGGAGACGGCGCGCGCGCTGGCGGCCTTCGCGGAGCGGGTGCGCGCGCCGGTGATGGTGTCCGCCCGCGAGCCGGTGCGCACCTCCACGCGCACGGCGGTGCGGCTGGACGTGGACCGCCCCGCGCCGCAGGAGCAGCGCGCGCTGTGGCACGCTGCGCTGGGCCCCGCCGCCGCGTCGCTGAACGGCGCGCTGGACGGGCTGGTGGCGCAGTTTCACCTGGGTGCGCGGGAGATCGGGCTGGCGGGCGCCCAGGCCCTGGCGGAGGGGGACGAGGCCGGGCTGGGCGCGCGGCTGTGGGCGGCGTGCCGCGCGCAGGCCCGCCCGCGGCTGGACGACCTGGCGGAGCGCATCCGGGGTGATGCGGGGTGGGACGACCTGGTGCTGCCGGACGATCAGGCCCGCACCCTTCGCGACGTGGTGACGCACGTGCGCCACCGCACCCGCGTGTACGAGACGTGGGGCTTCGGGCGGGCGGGGGCGCGGGGCCTGGGGATCAGCGCGCTGTTCGCGGGGCCCAGCGGCACCGGCAAGACGCTGGCGGCGGAGGTGGTGGCCAACGAGCTGGGGCTGGACCTGTACCGCATCGACCTGAGCCAGGTGGTGAGCAAGTACATCGGCGAGACGGAAAAGAACCTGCGCCGGGTGTTCGACGCGGCGGAGGAAGGCGGCGCGGTGCTGCTGTTCGACGAGGCGGACGCGCTGTTCGGCAAGCGGAGCGAGGTCAAGGACTCGCACGACCGCTACGCCAACATCGAAGTCAGCTACCTGCTGCAGCGGATGGAGGCGTACCGCGGGCTGGCGGTGCTCACCACGAACCTGAAGGCGTCCATCGACACGGCGTTTCTGCGCCGCATCCGCTTCGTGGTGAACTTCCCCTTTCCCGACGCGGCGCAGCGCGCGGGGATCTGGCGGCGCGCCTTTCCGCCGGCCACGCCCACGGAGGGGCTGGACGCGGCGCGGCTGGCGCGGCTGAACGTGGCGGGCGGCAACATTCGCAACATCGCCCTGGGCGCCGCCTTTCTGGCCGCCGGCGACGGCCGGGCCGTGCGCATGGACGACGTCCTGCGCGCCGCCCGCGCGGAGTACGAGAAGCTGGAGCGGGTGATCAATCCGGGGGAGGTGGCGGGGTGGGGGAACTGAGAAAGTGCGTGAGTGCTGGGTGCGTGAGTGCGGAACCGGCAGTGCGTCGGCGACCGAGAGGGAGCCGGGTACAAAGTCGAGCTCACAGCGTGGATGCGGATGCGGGATTCGGGAGAAGAGACCGGCTTAGCCCCGGGCACTTGGCACTTGGCCTTGGCACTTGGCACTTGGCACTTGGCACTTGGCACTTGGCACTCAGCACTCAGCACTAACGCACTAACGCACTAACGCACTAACGCACTAACGCACTAACGCACTAACGCACCCAGCACTAACGCACTCCGGCACCCATGACCATCAACCTTCACCTGGATGAACTCGTCCTGCACGGCGTGGCGCCGCGCGACCGCGACGCGGTGGGCGAGGCGCTTCGCGCGGAGCTGGGACGGCTTATCACCGAGCGCGGGCTGCCGCCGTCGCTCATGGGCGACGCCGGGACACTGCGGCTGGACGGCGGGCGCTTCACGGTGAGCGAGGGCATGCCCCCGTCGCAGATCGGCGCGGGGATCGCCCGCGCATTGGTGGAAGGCGCCCGCCCATGATGGCCGCGCTCTCCGAAACCCGCCCCGCCGCCGCGCCCGTGCTGCGCCGCGCTCCCGCCGCGGCCGGCGGACGGTGTTCGTGCGGCGGCACGGTCGGGCCGGACGGGATGTGCGACAAGTGCCGCCAGCGCGCCCAGCGGCAGGCCGCGTCCGCCGGGGCCACGCCCGCGCTGGCACCCCCGGCCGTGCACGACGTGCTGCGCCGCCCCGGCGCGCCGCTGGACGGCAGGGTGCGCTCCGCCATGGAGCCGCGCTTTGGCCACGGCTTCGGCGACGTGCGGGTGCACGCGGACGGCGCGGCGGCGGATTCCGCGCGGGCCGTCTCCGCCCACGCCTACACCGTGGGGCCGAGGATCGTCTTCGGCGCGGGGCGGTACGCGCCGGGCACGCCGTCCGGCGACCGGCTGATCGCCCACGAACTGGCGCACGTGGTCCAGCAGCGCGGCTCGGCGCCCGCAATCCAGCATCAACTGGAGATCGGCGCGGTGGACGATCCCGCGGAGCGCCAGGCGGACGCGGCGGCGGACCAGGTGATGCGCGGCGGACGGGCGGAGGTGCGGCCGGGGTCGGCCGGGACCTCGCTCGCGCGGCAGCCGGCACCCTCGCCGGCACCCTCGC
>NZ_DASVTX010000406.1:0-14431 GCF_036387355.1 Longimicrobium sp. | reverse complement strand
AGCGGCCACGATCGAGGCTTCAACCGCTTCCTGAGCGGCGGATTCATCCGCTCAGGGGAACTCGGCCGCCAACCACTCCGTCTGCCACCCGAATTTCTCAATCCGCAGCGACCGCCAACCACTCCGTCCCCCACGGATGTCCCTCAATCCGCCGCGATCGCCTCACTTCTGCTGAGCGACGCGCCCACGTCCGCGGCGATCTCGTACGAGCGCAGGCGCGCGGCATGGTCGTAGATCTGCGACGTGATCATCAGCTCGTCGGCGCCGGTGCGGGCGATGAACGCCTCCATGCTGGCGCGCACCGTCTCCGGCGCGCCGACGGCGGTGCAGGCGAGCACGTCGCTCAGCATCGCCCGCTCGAACGGGGCAAGCTGCTCCTCGTAGTTCTCCACCGGCGGCTGCAAAGGCGTGGGCCGGCCGCGGCGCAGGTTGGCGAACGCCTGCTGCATGGAGGTCATCAGAAAGCGCGCATGCTCGTCCGTCTCCGCGCCGAACACGTTGAACCCCAGCATCACGTACGGCCGGTCCAGCTGCGCGGAGGGCTGAAAGCGCTCGCGGTACACCTGGATCGCCTGCATCATCATCGCCGGCGCGAAGTGCGAGGCAAAGGCGTAGGGCAGCCCCAGCGCCGCGGCGAGCTGCGCGCCGTACAGGCTGCTCCCCAGGATCCACACCGGCACTTCTTCCCCCGCACCAGGGACGGCGCGCACCCGCTGCCCGGGCACCGGCTCGCGGAAGTACGCCATCAGCTCCTGCACGTCGTCGGGAAAGCTGTCCACGCCGCCCGGCGGAAGGGTGCGGCGCAGCGCGTGCGCGGTCACCTGGTCGCTCCCCGGCGCGCGGCCGAGGCCCAGGTCGATGCGGCCTGGAAAGAGCGCCGCCAACGTGCCGAACTGCTCCGCGATCATCAGCGGCGCGTGGTTGGGAAGCATGATGCCGCCCGCGCCCACGCGGATGGTGGAGGTTCCGCCCGCCACGTGCGCGATCAGGACGGACGTGGCCGCGCTGGCCACCCCCGGGATGTTGTGGTGCTCGGCCAGCCAGAAGCGGTGGTAGCCCCATCGCTCCGCGTGTTGTGCAAGGTCCAGCGAGTTGCGGAGCGCCTGCCCCGCCGTGCCGCCCTGCACGATGGGGGCAAGGTCCAGCACGGAAAGCGGAAATCGATCCTGCATCTGCGTCATCCAGCCTGTAGGTTGGCCCGTGGCCCGCTCTGGCCGCCCGGCCGCGGGTCGCGTACGCCCGCGCGAACCGCCTGATGCCGTCTGGTACACTGGTGCCGCCGGTCGGGTCGCGTAACATTCCGCCCCCAGGCATTCGCCGTCGTTCGTCCCGGTTGGAGGGACGCCACTCTTCCGTTTTCGACAATCCGATGGATGATCTGCCCTCGCGCATGGACGCGGGAGATGACGAGCCCCGAATGGATGGTGCCATCCTGCGCCCCTCGCGGCTGGACGTGGCGCTGTACGAGCCGGAGATCCCCGGCAACGCGGGCGGCGTGGCGCGGCTGTGCGGGGCTACGGGCTCGCCGCTGCACCTGATCGGGCGCCTGGGGTTCTCGTTCGATCATCCCAAGGCCAGGCGCGCGGTGATGGACTACTGGGGCAACGTGACGTCGCACCGGCACGTGGCCTGGGAGGACTTCGCCGAGGCGACCGCGGGCCGCCGCGTGTGGATGCTGACCACCCGCGCCGAGCGGACGTTGTGGGAGGCGGACTTTGCCCCGGACGACGTGCTCCTGTTCGGCCCCGAGTCGCGCGGGCTCCCCGCGCACCTGATCGAGGCCGACCCGGACCGCGCCATCCGCATTCCCATGCTGCCCACCGCGCGGTCGCTGAACCTGTCGACGGCGGTGGGGATTACGTTGTATGAGGCGCTGCGGCAGGTGGGGCAGGGAAGAGGGAATAGGGAATAGGGAATAGGGAATAGGGAATAGGGAATAGGTGAAGGAGCGGCGGGGCTGGGCGGCATCCACGCCTTCAGCCGTTCTGTCTCTGTGGCTCTGTGTCTCCGTTAGAGGCCCTGCGGTTGCCGTTCCTTCCCGGCCCGAATGGTGAGCCGCACTCACCGCCACGGCGGCGGATTTCGGCTTGACGGGCCGCGCTTTGGGGGGATATTCTGCCGGGCTTCCCATCCGGCGCGGTTCATCAAACGACGCACGAGGTCGATCCCACTATGGCAACGCAGGGCAAGGATACGGACATCGTCTTCCTCTCCGCCAAGCGGACGGGAATGGGCACCTTCGGCGGCTCGCTCAAGGACTTCAGCGCCACCGACCTGGGCACCTTTGCGGCCAAGGCCGCGCTGCAGGAAAGCGGCATTCCGGCCGAGGACGTGGGCCACGTGGTATTCGGCAACGCGCTGCAGACCAGCGCCGACGCCATCTACCTGGCGCGCCACATCGGCCTCAAGGCCGGCCTCCCCATCGACACCCCGGCGCTCACCCTGAACCGCCTGTGCGGCTCGGGATTTCAGGCCATCGTGAGCGGCGCCATGGAGATCATGCTGGGCGAGGCCGAAGTGGCGCTCTGCGGCGGCACCGAGAGCATGAGCCAGGCTCCGCACGTGATCCGCGGCGCGCGGTGGGGCGACCAGCGCCTGGGGCCCAGCGGCAAGTTCTACGAGGACCTGCTGTGGGAGGCGCTCACGGACCCGTTCGCCGGCTGCAGCATGGCCGTGACGGCGGAAAACCTGGCGGACCAGTACGGCATCACCCGCCAGCAGGTGGACGAGTACGCCTTCCGCTCGCAGCAGCTGGCCGGGCAGGCGTGCGAGCAGAAGCGCTTCGACGCCGAGATCACCCCCATCACCCTCAAGAGCCGCAAGGGTGAAACGCTGTTCGCCTGCGACGAGCACATGCGGCCCGAGACCACGATGGAGAGCCTGGCCAAGCTCAAGCCGTACTTCAAGGAAGGCGGCACGGTGACGGCCGGCAACGCCAGCGGCATCGGCGACGGCGGCGCGGCGGTGATGATGTCCAGCGAGGCGTACGCCCGCCGCAACGGCCTGCAGCCCATCGGCCGCCTGGTGTCGTGGGGCATCAGCGGGGTGGAGCCCAAGCACATGGGGATCGGCCCGGCGCCGGCCTCGCGCCTGGCGCTCAAGCGAGCGGGGATGGACGTGGGCCAGATGGATCTGGTGGAGGTGAACGAGGCGTTCGCGTCGCAGTTCTGCGCGGTGGAAAAGGAGCTGGGGCTGGACCGCGAGCGCACCAACGTGTCCGGCGGCGCCATCGCCATGAGCCACCCGCTGGGCATGAGCGGCGCGCGCATCACCGTGCACCTTCTGCACGAGCTTCGCCGCCAAGGCAAGCGCTACGGCCTGGGCACCGCCTGCATCGGCGGCGGGCAGGGGATCGCGCTGGTGGTGGAGGCGTTCCCCAGGGCCGCCGAGCAGGCCATCGCGGCGGATTGAGGGAGAGAAAAGAAGTGCCCAGGTTCAAGTGCCCAGTGCCCGGCACCGGCCACCTGATCCTGGGCACCGGGCACTTCTTTTCCGCACTGGGCACTGCCTTTCCATGACCGACGCGAGCGGATCGTCCGGCCCCCCGGGGCCTCCCGGCAGCGGAAACCTGCCGGCCCGCCGCCTCAGCTCGCAGGAGCTGGAGGCGGTGATCCGCCGCGCCGTGGAGATCCAGTCCGCCGCCGGCACCCCCGACGAGGGGATCACCGAGGGCGAGGTGCTGCGCATAGGGCAGGAGCTGGGGCTGGACCCGGTTTCCGTGCGCCGCGCCATCACCGACGTCCGTGGCCAGGCGCCCCCCGAGCGGGGGATGATGGTGCGCGCGATGGGCCCCGGCGTGATCCGCGCCGCGCGCACCGTGCGGCGCCCCGGCGCGGCGGTGGGGCTGCTGCTGGAAGAATATCTGCTCCGCTGCGAGTACATGCTGGTGCAGCGCCGCTTTCCCGACCGCACCCGCTACGTGCGCGGTACGGGCGTGGCCGCGGTGCTGGGGCGTGCGTCGCGCAAGTTCGGCGCGTCGCACGCGGCCATGGACCTGGCTCAGCTGGACGTGGCCATCTCCGCCCTGGACGCGGACAGCTGCCTGGTGGAGCTGACGGTGGATACGTCCGGCGTGCGCGCGGGGATGGCGGCCGGCGCGGCCACCATGGGCATCGGCGCAGGCGTGGGGATCACCGCGGCGGTGCTGGCCACGCCCATCATCGACCCGCTGGCCCTGCTCAGCCTTCCCGCCATGCTGGGGAGCTGGCTGGGGATGCGCGGCATCTACGGCGCCGTGCAGTCGTCCACGCAGGACAAGCTGGAGTCGTGTCTGGACCGCGTGGAGCACAACGAGCTCAATCTCCCCACGCCGCGGGGCGCGCGGGGTCCGGGCGGGCCCGGCGGGCCGGGGGGCGGCGGATTCACCCTGGGCGGCGGCGGATTCAACATCCGCCTGGGCGGCCCTCCCCGCGGACCCCAGGACCGGTGATGCCCATGACGCGTCTTCTGCCCCGCGCGGCGCTGCTGGCGTGCGCGCTTCCGCTCGCCTCGTGCGGGCGCGACGCGCGCGCGGCGGAGTCGCGCGACCAACCGTCCCGCGCGGAAATCCCGGTGGTGGCGGGCGCGGAGCTGGTCGCCGGGTTCTGGCGCGGCGGCGATGAATCGGTGGAACTGTTCGGCAACGGCACCGTGCTGCTGTACCGCTGGCCGGGGCGCGTGGTGGGCCGCTACCAGTTCGTGACGCCCGACCGCATGCTGATCGACTTTCCGTTCACGGGCACCGTGCCGGGCGACTACCGCGTGGCGCGCGAGCCCGACGTGCTGCGCCTGTGCGAAACGGACCGCCCGGAGCGCTGCATCCGGCTGGAGCGGGTGGAACGGACGGCGGAGGGCACGGTGGTGCGCGCGTCCGCCACGCCCTCGGGGCTGGCGCCCGCGCCGGACTTCAACGGTCCGCGGCCGCCGGAGATGCCGGTGTACGGCGAGGGCCCGCCGCGGCTGGCCACCCGGCCGTCGGTTCCGCCGCCGGAGGCGCGCGCGGCGGAGCCCGGGCCCATGCTCAAGCAGATTCGCACGCTCCAGGAGTCGTACCGGCTGGAATACGGGCGGTACGCCGCCACGCTGGATTCTCTGCCCGGCTGGGAGGTGCCGCGGCTGCGCTGGTACCACCCGCCCGTCCTGCGCTCGGCGGCGCCGGGCTGGATGTGCGTCGACATGCTGCCGCGCGACCGGGACCTGTGGCCCGTCCACATTCTCAACGACGGCCAGCCGGGCCGCGGAACGTGCGCGGAGCAGCGGTAGCGCTGGACTGAACGCAAACCCACCCCCCGTCCCGCGTTGGACGGGTCGTACCTTTCAAGGAGACCAGGATGGCGGAGATCAAGCGGGTCGGAGTGCTGGGCTGCGGGCTGATGGGGAGCGGAATCGCGCAGGTGTGCGCCGCGGCGGGATACGACACGCTGGTCCGCGAGGTCTCGGACGAGCTGTGCCAGCGGGGTATCGGCGGGATCGGCAAGCAGCTGGGCAAGGCGGTCGAGAAGGGCAAGATGGCCGCCGAAGACCGCGACGCCATCGTGGGCCGGCTGCGCGGGACCACGAAGCTGGAAGATCTGGCGGAGTGCGACATCATCATCGAGGCGGTGGTCGAGGACCTGACGCTCAAGAACGAGATGTGGCGCACGCTGGACGGCGTCTGCGGGCCGGACACCATCTTTGCCAGCAACACGTCGTCGCTCACCATCGCCGACATGGCGGCCGCGACCAAGCGCCCGGAGCGCATGGTGGGGCTGCACTTCTTCAACCCCGTGCCGGTGATGAAGCTGGTGGAGGTCGTAAAGACGATCGCCACCGACGCGCAGGTCTTCGACACCGCCTTCGAGTTCGCCAGGTCGCTGGGCAAGGAGCCCATCGTGTGCAAGGACAACTCGGGCTTCGTGGTGAACCTGCTGCTGGTGCCGTACATGATGGACGCCATCCGCTGCCTGGAGCAGGGCGTGGCCAGCATCGAGGACATCGACAAGGGGATGCGGCTGGGCACCGGCTACCCGATGGGCCCGTTCACCCTGAGCGACTTCGTGGGGCTGGATACGCTCGACAAGATCGGCGGGATCATGTTCGAGGAGTACAAGGAGAAGCGCTACGCCAGCCCGCCGCTGCTCAAGCGGATGATTTCGCTGGGCTACTACGGCCGGAAGAGCGGCAAGGGCTTCTACGACTACTCGGGCGCCGAGCCCGTGGTAATGAAGCTGGTCTGAGCGCGACTCCGCAACAGACCGGTCTTACGCAGAGCAGCAGAGAAGCAGAGGAAAGACGAGGGGCGCCGCGAGTTGCGGGCGCCCCTCTGCGATCCCGATTCTATGAGGATGTAGCCATGCAGCCCAAGTATCAGGTTTTCGTCAGCTCGACGTTTGAGGATCTCCGCACCGAGCGCGATCAAATAATCAAGGCAACTCTCGAGATGGGTCACATCCCAGTCGGGATGGAGATGTTTAGCGCAGCCGACGAAGAGCAATGGAAGGTTATCGCCCGCACGATAGACCAGAGCGACTATTATGTCGTTATCGTGGCTCACCGGTATGGATCGTTAGTTGGCAAAATCAGCTATACTGAAAGGGAGTACGACTACGCAATCCAGCAAGGCGTCCCCGTAATCGGGTTTGTGTTGGATGAAAATGCAGTGTGGCCTCCGAGATATATCGAAGATAGCGGCGCGATGCGGTCTGCACTGCAGGCCTTCAAAGCGAAGATTCGGAAGAAACCTGTAGGCTTTTGGACATCAGCCGAGGACTTGCATGGCCGCTTTTCGATTGCGTTGATGAAGCTGATCGTTACTAACCCACGACCTGGGTGGGTACGTTCGAGGAACGTACTTCCGTTGCCAGTTCTGGCTGACGTAGGAAGGCTGAGTAGCGAGAACGTCAATCTCCGGTCTCGACTAGAGCTACTCGAGTCTGGTACGGAAAGCGAGGACCCTGCCGGAGTAGCCGAAAACAATCCGATTGCTGGAAGCTGATCGCCATCCAGTGCGGATACGTTTTGACGGGGCGGATACTTGGACAAAAATACGATCGGATACGTTGTTGGATCTATTTGTGTATTATATGGCACCAGAGCTATACATTGGGGCCTCTACCGAGTATCTGGCTCATAGCATGGCGCAGCGTTTGGCGGGAACCGGTCCACGTGAGCTGAGCAACAAGTGGCCGATCGAATACGGAACAATCAGTTTGTGGTTAGAAGATCTTGCTCTTTTGCGCTTGGTAGAGCCCTCACGGCGGAAACATCCGCCTGCTGAGCCAAGCGAGTACTGGACCCTGACAGTCTTCGGGCGAGAGATGCATAGCCGTATCTACGACATCCTGCAGGATCGCGAGTGACTTCTCGCCAACGGATGCGATCGCTCAATCTCGCGCGTCGGCCCAAGCCCGTGCGATCTTGAACGCTTCCCGCAGGTCGCTCCCGAATTCCAAAACGGCTTCGGCCACCTGCGGGTCCATCGAGAGTTCTTCATCAGGCGCGTAGCGGGCCAGCTTGATCGTGGAGTTCGCGACCGCTTCGAACGCGCCGAACCGGTCCGCCAGCATCTCCAGCAGGCGCATCGGGGAAGGGAGTCGGGTCTGTTCGCCAATCGTGAGCATACGGCCTCCTCGGGAGTGGAAAGGCTCAGCGCATCCGCTTCCTAATACTATCGTCTCTGGTACAAAAGTACCAGCCCCGCGACTCTGGTCCGGTCTCTCACCACTGAGGTCATGGACAACTTCGAGCGGGTGCTGGGCAGGGTGATCGCCCAGAAACGAAAAAGCGCAGGCATCTCTCAGGAAGCGCTGGCAGTCCGGTGCAAGCTGCACCCCACGTACATCAGCCAACTGGAGCGGGGACTAAAGTCACCCACGATCCGCGTGCTGCGCCTGATCGCGGGAGCGCTCAGCACGCCAGCTTCGGCGCTGCTTCACGACGCGGAGAACGTGCAGGACCCCTTGCTGGAGCACTGACGCAGGTCGTGCGAAACCCGCTGAACGGCAACGGCGGTTCACGCCGGGGTGGCGGTGGAACGCGGGGGAAGGGCAGGGGAGTGTCGCGCGCGGCCAACTCGGGAGGCGGGGATGAAGGTTCTGGTGTTCGGGGCGACGGGCGGGGCGGGCGGGAGCGTGGTGCGGGCATGCGCCGCCTCGCCCGCGGTGGCGGAGGTGCGGGCGGTCGCGCGACGGCCGCTGGGGTTCGCGCACGACAAGCTGCGCGTTTCCGTCCACGGCGACTTTCTGGACTACGAGCCGATCGCGGACGCGTTCACGGGCGTGGACGCGTGCCTGTGGTGCCTCGGGATCTCCGCCACGCAGGTGCCGGACGAAGCGGCGTATCGCTTAATAACGCACGACTTTGCCGTCGCCGCCGCGCGGATGCTGGCGGAGCGCAGCCCGGGCGCGGCGTTCCACTACGTCAGCGGCCAGGGCGCGGGGTTGGACAGCAGGATGATGTGGGCGCGGGTCAAGGCGGAGACGGAGCGCGACCTGATGCGCGACTTCGGCGCGGTGTGCTGGCGCCCCGCGTTCATCGACGGCGAGGATTCGCCCAACGCGCCGCGCTTTCTGCAGGCGATGCGTCCCTTCTTTCGCGTGCTGCGCCCCTTTGCGGGACTGTACGTCGCGGGCCAGGACATCGGCCGCGCGATGATCCAGGCGACCGCGGAAGGGCAGCGCGCCCGCATCATCGGCAACCGCGAACTCCGCCAGATAGCCAGCCGCGCTCCGGCGTCCGCAGCCTGAGGCATTTCCTTCCACACAAACCACCGCCGCGGGGCAGGGTTACGCTTGTCCCCCACGCAGAGTGCGGCTACCCTTCCGGCAGCCGCGTGGCTGCGACGTCTCACGCGCCATCCGCACATTCCACTGAAACCACATGATGGATGAACCCGCGGCGCCGGCGAACCCCGGCGTCCGCTTTCCGCCGCTGCTGCTGTTCGTGGCGGGGCTGGTGGCCGGCTGGGCGCTGGACCGGTACGTGGTGCATCTGCCGCTACTGCCCGTGGGCGTGCAGCGGATCGCCGGTGTCGCCGGACCCGTGCTCGTGGTGGCGGGATTGGCGATCATCTTGTGGGGCGTGCTCACATTCCGGCGCGCGCGGACCGGCATCTATCCCACCCAGCCCGCCTCGCGGATCGTGTACGCCGGGCCGTACCGCTTCACCCGCAATCCCATGTACACGGGGATGCTGGCGGCCTACCTGGGCGGCATGCTCCTGGCCCGCACCGCGTGGCCGCTGCTGCTCCTTCCCGCCGTCCTTCTGCTGCTGCAGCACTTCGTCATCAGCCGCGAGGAGCGCTACCTGGAAGCCGAGTTCGGCGCGGAGTACCACGAGTACCGACAGCGCGTGCGCCGCTGGCTCTGATCCATCACCCAGTCCATCCCAGCAGGAATACGAGATGAAGATCCAGCTCAGCAGCATCATGGTGGATGACCAGCAGAAGGCGCTGCGGTTCTACACGGAAAAGCTCGGCTTCGTGGAGAAGCACAACATCCCCATGGGCGAGTTCAGCTGGATCACCCTCGTGTCGCCGGAGGCGCCCGACGGCGTGGAACTGGTGCTGGAGCCCAACAACAACCCCGCCGCGCTCGCGTTCACCTCGGCGCTACGCAAGCAGGGCACCCCGCTCACCGCCTTTCTGGTGGATGACGTGCACGCCGAATACGCGCGGCTGAAGAAGCTCGGCGTCGCATTCCGCGCCGAGCCCAAGGCGATGGGCCCCGTGACGGCCGCCGTGCTCGACGACACCTGCGGCAACTACATCCAGATCTACAGCCACAACGCCCCTGAGGGCGGCGGCGCCGCGGCGGACTGAGGCTCCGTGGGCCACTGCATCACCGCCATCATCCTGCTGGGCCCGTATGACCGCGACGCGGCTGCCCAGTTCGACCTGGCCGGCATCGATCTGGGGCAGGATCTGACGCTGTTTCACATCACGCACTACTTCACCGCCGTCTGGCAGAAGAAGCTGGGGATCGAGGGCGACCTGCCGGGCGCGTTTCCCCGCGAGCTCCTCTTTCCCACGGAGCGGGTGAGCGCCGTGCTGATGCGTCGGATCACGGGCCGCGAGCCGGTGTTCGCCCTGATTACCACGGACTACTTCGGCGGCATCGGCGATCAGTGGGCGCAGCTGTACCGGGGCGAGGAAGCGGCCGATCCGCCCATCACCGCCATCAGCCCCGCGCTGCGATGGCTGGGTGTGCAGGCCGATGAGGGACGGGACGAGTTCGACACGGTGGGCCTGGCCGGCATCCGCCAGGCGCCGGACTCGCTGGACCGCTACGTCGAGCTCGCGGAGGAGCTCGGGGTCTGAGCCGCCCGTGTGATCTCCGCGAAACCCCGCGCCGAACCAGCCGTACGGACGAGAGTGTCCGCCTTCTGGCGAACGGGGGAACCGTGGAGATGCTGATCTGGGCCGCCGGCATGATCGTTGGTGACGCCGTCCGTCCAGTTGGCGCCTGGCTGCTCCGGCCGTTGGGACGAGCGCTGCGGTCGAACGCCGGGTTCCTGGTGCTGGTCGTGGTGTGGATGTTTTCCGCGGGATGGTTCTGGCTGGCGTGGCAGGCCGCCGTGGCGGGGCAGCATGCGTGGGCACAGCCCGTGTTCATCACAACTCTGCTGTGCGCGCCCGCGCTGGCGATGCTCTCCTCGACGTGGTGATTTCACCGGCACACGTCTTTGCACCGGCGTGGTGCGGGATGCCGGACCTGAACCGCTACGCCGGGCGGTACAGCAAGCCGGGCGCCGGCGTACCACTCGTGAAGCCCCGCCCGGGGCCGGACGAACGGCAAGCAGGAAAGCGCACACCTGAAACGGAGGGGAAATGGAGATCCTGGCCGGGATCGCCCTGTGGCTGATCCTGGAAGTCATCGGCGCGATCTTCGGAGAGCCGCTGATGTGGCCCGCCGCATGGCTGTTCCGGCCGGTCACGAACCTGCTGCGGTCGTCCGCCGGAGGGTGGGTGCTGGCCGTCATCTGCCTGCTCTCGGCCGGGTGGTTCTGGCTGGGCTGGTACTATGAAATCCACGCCCGGAACGTGTGGGTGATCCGCGCCGCCGGTCTGTCCATGGCCGGCGCGGCAGTCCTTGCGCTTGCATCCGCCTTGATCTGGCTGGGCCGAAAGAGCGGATCGAGACGCCGCAGCGGGAGTGCGTACTGACACCTCCCGGACGGCCGGGCACGATCATCCGGTACCATCATTATCAACACAGCCCCGAACGCCTGCCGGCGGACGGGGCTGCTTCCTATCCATCGGAAAACGCCTGACGTGCACCGGGTCACCCGCCCCATGCGGCTTTCCCGCGCTCCCGCTTGAATTTGTCCGAGGCCCGCGCCGATCATCGGCCAAAAACAGCACCGCCCGCGGCAGGACAGGGCGCCGCAGATGAGGATGCAGTATCGTCCTCTGCGACTGGTGCAGTTGACCGATACGAAGATTGTGCGATTTTGATGATACTCGGGACGTCCGCCGCGGCCCCGCCGCGGTGGAGAACCTTCCCTCTCCAAGCACGCAGACGATGATCCAGAACCGCATGCGCTACACCGCCCGGCTGCTCGCCACCGGCCTTGCCCTTTCGCTCGGCATGGCCGCGTGCAGCGACGTGGCCGGCACCGGCGACGAACACAGCGTCGACACGGCCAAGGCGGCGCGCGCCACCGTACCCAGCGCCCCGCTGAACGTGGCCGCCACCGCCGGCGACGCGCGCGCCACCGTGACGTGGACCGCGCCCACCAGCAACGGGGGCAAGCCCATCAGCAGCTACCGCGTGACCGCCTCGCCCGGCGGCGCCACGCTGACCGTCACCGCGCCGGCGACGAGCGGCGTAGTGGCCGGGCTGATCAACGGCACGGCGTACACCTTCACCGTGGTGGCCATCAACTCCGTGGGGGCCAGCCCGGCCTCGGCGCCCTCCGCCCCGGTGACGCCGCAGGCCGCACCGCCGGTGCCCTCCGGCGGCAAGTGGGTGTCGGGCTACTACGTGGGCTACCAGCGCAGCCTGTATCCGCCCGAGGAAGTGGACTTCTCGCTGATGAGCCACATCATCGTGGGCCGCATTCTGCCCACGTCCAACGGCGGCGTGCTGACGCACTTCGACATCAACGACACCGAAGGGCCCGCGATGGCGCGCACCCTGAGCACGCGCGCGCACCAGGCCGGCAAGAAGGCCATCCTCATGCTGGGCGGCGAGGGCACGCACGCCGAGTTCGTGAGCGCCGCGTCGTCGTCCACGCGCGCCACGTTCGTGACGAACCTCGTCAACACGATGGACAACCTGGGCTACGACGGCATCGACGTGGACTGGGAGCCCATCAACGACGCCGACAAGCCCGCGCTGCTGGCGCTGCTGCAGGACCTGCGCGCCCGCCGGCCGGGGATGCTCATCACCATTCCGGTAGGCACGGTGAACAACAACTTCCCCGGCACGTACGACGCGTGGTACGCGCAGGCCGCGGCGGTGGTGGACCAGATGAACGTCATGAGCTACGCCATGTCGGGCAACTACTCGCAGTGGGAGATCTGGCACCACTCGCCGCTGAACGACGCGGCCACGTACCGCCCCACCTCGGTGAGCAGCACGGTGGCGCGCTACCTGAGCGTGGGCGTGCCGGCCGCCAAGCTGGGCATCGGCCTGGGCTTTTACGGATCGTGCTGGAAGAACGTCTACGAGCCGCGCACGCAGCAGACGTCCACCACGGCGTTCTCGGCGGGCGACAACACCATGAGCTACAGCAACATCATGTCGCTGTACCATGATCCCGCGGCGTACCGCTGGGACGCGGCGGCGGGGGTGCCGTACCTGACCTTCGCCACGGCCAAGGGCCCGCAGGGGTGCAACTTCATCTCGTACGAGAACGAGCAGTCCATTGCCGCCAAGGGTGAGTTTGCCCGCGGCAAGGGGCTGGGCGGCACCATCGTGTGGACCATCGGCCAGGGCCACATCTCCACCGCGCCGCTGGGCAGCCGCGACCCGCTGCTGGCCGCCGCGCGCCAGGCCTTCCTGCCGCAGTAGCCTCACGCGGCACCTGGGATGGGATGAACGGCGGGGCACGTGGATCACTCCACGTGCCCCGCTGTCTGATGCCCCCCCCAGCGCCGCTCGCGAAACCCCGGGGCAGACGACGGCGTACGGTCGGTCGCACGGCGGATGGCTTTCGAAGCACATCAGGCCCGGCGAAACCCTGCACGGAGATGCGTAATGATCGAGTACGCCGGGGAGATGGTGAACCTCGTGCGCCTGAGTTTCCTGGCGCGCGGCATTCCGGGGGCGATCCGGCGGCGCGTGCGTCCGCGGTACGGCGACCGGTACTCACCGGTCGTCTCCCGCCATCTGCGGATCGCGTCCGCGATGCTGCTTCTGGTGACCGCGGCCATCTGGTTCTTGCCCAGCGGCCAGCCCGAGGTGATCCGGTACGTGCTGGCGGGCGTCATGGCCGTGCCGACGGGCACGCTCTTCTGGTCGATGATCGTTCTCGGAGCCGCCCATCCCTGAAGAAGCGCCCCGCGGGCGGAGCTCTCAGAGTGTGCGTTTCGAGCGCTGAACTTCGGGCGCCCGGCCGGTGCGGAATGCGTGCGGGCTGGATATGTTTCCTCGAACAATCCGCAGCTGTCCCGGAGTGAGACCGTGAACCAGATGCCCGCGCCCCGCCCGAAGGATGAGTTGCCGCGACTGGGAGGGCGCCGCCGGGCCGTCGTTCTTGCCGCGACGGCGGTGGGGTACGTCGCGCTCCCTGCCGCGCTGTTCGGCGACCGGGTGGGGCTGCAGACCGGCGCGCGAGTCGCGGGGGCGGTCGTAGCCACTCTCGGCTTCGCCGCCATCATGGCCGCGCTGGCACCCCAGCGCCGCGCCCATGTGGAACGCACCGCGGGTGCACCTCCGGGTCCGCTGCGCGACATCGTACTCTTCATGCTTGTCGTCGCCGTTGGAGTCGTCCCGGTCTGGCACTTCTTGACAGGCATGCCGTGGGCGGTGGCGGTCGGCGGCGGCGCAGGCATGCTGGCGTACGGCGGCGTGTTCCACACCCTGGCCCGCATTCAGCGCCGAGGCATTTCGCCCTGGCTGCGCCCGGCGGGTTACGGCTTTGCGCTGGCGGGAGTTGCCGGCGGGCTCGTGTGGGCCGCGGTGGCGGGCGCCAGACCGGTCGAGGGGTGAGCCGCGGGCTGAGCTACGCGCTGGTCCACTACGGCTTCATCCGCATCGCCATGCGCTCGGCCAAGCGGGCGCTCGCCCGCAGCGCGGCCGTGCCCCCGTCCCGCGAGGACACGGCGTGAACCCACCCTCCGGCACACGCGGGAGTCCGCTGTTCACCGTGCAGGCCGGGTTGCGTGAGAGAGCGCGGATGAGGCCGGCTTCCCGTCTGCGCAGCGGCATGCTTCCGCGTATTCCCTTCCGCATTCCTCCCCCCGCATGCACCTCCTGAAAAGACGCATCCGCGCCCTGGCCCTGTGTGCGTGCGCCCTGCTGGCCTCGTG
>NZ_DASVTX010000405.1:0-2733 GCF_036387355.1 Longimicrobium sp. | reverse complement strand
AACCACCTGGCGCTGCACGTCTCGTATCCCGCCGCGGCGGACGTGGCCGCGGCGCGGGCGCGCGGCGTGAGTCCCGGCGGGCAGATCATGGTGCACGGCATCCGCAACGGCGCGGGATGGATCGGGCGCCTGCACCGCCTGGCCGACTGGACGGACGGGTGCATCGCCGTCACCAATCGCGAGATGGACGAGATCTGGCGCGCGGTTCCGGTGGGCACGCCCATCGAGATCCGCCCCTGAAGCGCCGTACGTACTGCATCGGACCGCTCCACCCCGGGTTCCGCATCCCCCTCCGCGTCCGCCCCGTCTCATGCGTGTCCTTCTCCTCGCTCCGTTGGCCGTCCTGCTGCTGGCCGCCCCCGCCGCCGCGCAGCTCACGGCCGTGCAGGTGACGTCGGATAACGACGCGTACGACTTCTGGATTCCGCCGGCGGAGCGGCCGGACTACGAGTATTCCAACGGGATCCGCGTCGCCGCGGAGTTCAACGGGGCGCCGGGCTGGGGCGCGCTGGCCCGGGGGGTGGCGCCCTGCGCGCGGAACGGCGCCGCGGGCGCGGCGTGCACCACGGTGGTGGAGGTGGGGCAGCGGCTATACACGCCGCGTGTGGACGTGGAGGTGCCTACGCCCGGAAACCGGCCGTTCGCGGGATGGCTGTACGTGGCCGCTACCGGAACCGTGGTAGACGGGTCGCTGCGCCACAGCTTTGGCGCGGAGGTGGGCGTCACCGGGCCGCCGTCCATGGCCGGCGCGCTGATGAAGAAGGTGCACCGCATCGCCGGGTTCTGGGACCCGAGCGGGTGGGACCACCAGCTGGGGTTCGAGCCGGGGATTGTGCTGCGCTACGGCGTGGAGCACCGCGTGGCCGAACTGCGCATCGCGGGCGCGCGCGCGGCGGAACTGTCGCTGACGGGCGGCGCCGGCGCGGGGAACGTGTACACGGGCGCCCAGGGCGGCATTCAGGGACGCGTTGGATTGCGCGTGCCGGATGCGTGGAAGTCCGTGCGGCAGCGTGGGCCCTCGTTTTACGTCAGCGGCGGGCTGGGCGGAGAGGCGGTGGTCCGCAACCTGTTCCTGGATGGAAACACCTTCAGCGACGCGCCGCCACGGGTGGAGCGCGAGCGCCTGCTGGGGAGGGTGAACTGGGGGATTGGCGCGGCGATGGGTGGGGCGAGCCTGGAGTATCGGGTGCAGACCCGCACCCGCGAGTACGAGGAGGAACTCGGAAACCACACCTTCGGCACCTTCGAGCTCACCTGGAGGCCGGCCCGCGCGCGGTAATGCGCGTGGGTGGGTGGATGAGGGGGCTGCGGGCGACTGAAGTCGCGGCAACAACTGCGCGAAGTCCGCCTGCGCGGACTGCGGCCGATGCCGTGGTGCGGGAAAGCCGGTCTCGGCGCGGCCGCCAGCCCAGAGTGAGGTGTCGCAGCCTCGGTGTGAAACGCGGGATCCAGCGAGGCCGCCAGCTCAGAGCGAATGAATTCGCCGCTGGAAAAGCACAAAGTCCGCCTGCGCGGACTGCACCCTCAACATCGGCGTGGGTCCCTGAAGCAATTGAACCCGGCTCGGAATGCGAGTGTCATTGTGAGGGAGGCGCCTCGCCGCACCGTCCGCCACGACAGACTCTGGCGCCGACCGAAGAATCCCGCGCCACCGCGTCCGATGCACGCCCGGTTGCGCACCGCGCGCGGACGCTGCGGGTGCGGCGGGAGAGGCTGGCGCACGCCGCGCCGGACCGCGGCGCGGCGGATGCTTCGGTCCGGGATTCTTCAGTCGCGCATGAACGCGGTGCCGGGGAAAGCGCGGCGCACGCTCCTTCAGAATGACGCCTCAACGCCGAGGTGGGTGGCAGGACACCGGCGGGGCAGGGGTGCGGCCGCGAACGGCGTCGGCGACGCGGGCCGCGCGAACTGGCATCAGGCGCACCGGACCTGTCACTTCAGCCGCACCGGACCTGTCACATCAGCTGCACCGGGACCCTTCACCCGGCTCGGACTCCGAGCGTCATTCTGAGGGTGGCGCCTCGCCGCACCGTCCGCCACGCCAGACTCTGGCGCCGACCGAAGAATCCCGCGCCACCGCGTCCGATGCACGCCCAGTTGCGCACCGCGCTCGGACGCTGCGGGTGCGGCGGGAGAGGCTGGAGCACGCCGCGCCGGACCGCGGCGCGGCGGATGCTTCGGTCCGGGATTCTTCAGTCGCGCATGAACGCGGTGCCGGGGTGAGCGCGGCGCACGCTCCTTCAGAATGACGCCCCTGCGCCGAGGTGGGCGGCAGGACACCGGTGGAGCGGGAGGTACCGCCGCGGGCGGCGTGGCCGGCGCGGGCCGCGCGAGTTGGCATCAGGCGCACCGGACCTGTCACTTCAGCCGCACCGGACCTGTCACATCAGCTGCACCGGGACCCTTCACCCGGCTCGGACTCCGAGCGTCATTCTGAGGGAGGCGCCTCGCCGCACCGTCCGCCACGCCAGACTCTGGCGCCGACCGAAGAATCCCGCGCCACGGCAACCCATGCACGCCCGGTTGCGCGCCGCGCTCGGACGCTGCGGGTGCGACGGGGGAGGCTGAGGCACGCTGCGCCCGACTGCGATACGGCGGTTGAACCCAGATCCTGCGTGGAAAAAGCGAGCACCGCTTGGAAGTAGTAGAATGAGAGTCACTTCCGCCAAGAAGCAGACCTCATCCGACTTCACCCAAACGGTGCTCACATGCAAGCTATTCCTCGGCGGCCTC
>NZ_DASVTX010000404.1:0-25269 GCF_036387355.1 Longimicrobium sp. | reverse complement strand
CGGCCGATCGTTTGGGGATCGGCTGGAGACTGCCGTGCTGGCCATGATGGACGGTGTGCAGGACTGCGTGATGCGGGAACTGCGCATCCAGTGGCCGTTCGAGGCCGATGGAGCGTTCGCGGAACCGGGTGCACGCGCCGGCCATGACCGCTTGCACCTGTGGTTCGGCCGGAGCGAGCATGACCCGGCAATCCGGATGGACCCCATCGCGTTCACTGAATTCTGCATCGGCGGCTCACCTGCACGTCCGTGACGGCCGAACGCCCGCGCGGGAGGCCGTGCAGGAAACGGCCTCCGATTACTGCCAAACGATGGAAACCATGGGCAGCAAACCGCTGGTTGTCGGGGGATGGATTCTCGGCGTGCTCTCCGCCGTCGTGTACTTCGCGCTCTGCGGCTTCGCGATCTACATCGGCCTCCACCCGCACCTGGCCGACGTGTACACCGGGCGGTCCGGAGAGCCAGGATGGCAGGCACCGGTGGCGGCAATGGTCCTGATGCTGCCGCTCGCTGCCGCGGTGTTGTGGCTCGCGGCGGACTCCACGATTCCGCGCCCCGCCCGGCGGCGCTGGATCATCGCGCTCCTGCTGTTCAACGTGGGCGCCTCGATCGTGTTTCTTCTCACCCGGCGCTTTCGGCCTGTGGGGGATCACCCGCTCGCGTGAGGGCGGGAGCAGCAGTCCGGGATCGTTGGCTCCGGCCTGACGCACGCTATCCACATGACCGCCATGGACCGCGTTCTTTACACAACGATCTACGACGTCCGGCAAGTTCCAGCCGTAAACTACCCGATGGCCGCAGCCACGGCGGTGGTGGCGGCTGCGTTTCTGGCCCTGCTGGTGGTGGGGCGCCGGGGAATGCGGAGCGGTGCCCGGGCGGGGCGAATGTCTCCGGAGCTTGCCACGGGACTCGGTGGCGCCGGGTTCCTGTTCGGCGCGCTGCTCACCGCGGGGAGCATCGCATTCGAGTATGTTGGAGCGCGGCGGCTCCGCGAGCGGCTTGCCTCCGGAGACTACGAGCTGGTAGCCGGTCGGGTGCAGAACTTTATGCCGGGGGACCGTGGAGGTCACCGCGACGAAAGCTTCACCGTGGTCAGCGGCGGCCGGACGTACCGGTACCGCTACCGGCATTCCGACTGGACGCCCGGCTTTCACCAGAGCGCCGGTCCGGTGCACGCCGGTGCGTACGTCCGCATCGCCGACGTGGATGGACAGATCGCGCGGCTGGAGATCCAGAGGGAGTAGGCCCTGGGACGATGAGGTCGTTGGTCATGTCGGGCGGCGCGGTACGCTCACGAGGGTGAGCCGCGCCGCGCGTTGGATCGCAACGCCCGCTGGCGCGAGTGTGGGGCCGTGTGCCGTCGCCCACGGGGCTTCGCCTGGCGGCATTCCCGGCGGTGCGCGAAACGGTCAGGAGCGCCGCACGTAGAATTGCAGCAGCGGGGGTGGGGCGGAGAGGGGCATGCGACAAGAACACTGGCGGGGCATGATACGATTCGTGGTTGCGCTCGCATTCGCCCTGGGCATGGGCGTGCTTGCCCTGGCCATTACCCGGCCGGTTCCGGAGCGGTACATCACCCTGGCGGAACGGGGCCGGTTCACACCCGTCGTGGTCACGGCACTGGAAGCGAACAACCACCAGCAGGTGCGTTACTCGTTTCGGGTACAGGACCGGATCTACACCGGGCTTGACGGCACCGGAGCGGGAACCCCGCCGTTCGAGCGGCTCTCGCTGGGCGACACGCTGCCCGGAGCGTATCTGCCCGAAGATCCATCTGTGTCCGGCCTTGGTGACGTGGCGACGCGCGCGACCCATGAGGCTGGCCAGCGAGAGGGAATCGCGTTCTTCGGATCACTGATCGTGTTTGTCATGGTGTTCCGTAACTTCGGACGCCGGACGATCTGGGGCGAGCGCATCCCCGAGTAAGCGTTGGATGGGTGAAGCATGAGACCAGATTCTGTACCGGGAGCGATCGCGCTTTCCCATCGCCTGAAAGCACTCTGATGAAGCGATCCCTGCTCCCTGCGATCGTCCTGCTGTTGGCGGCGGTTTGCCCCGCCGCCCGCGGTTACGGGGTGTGAGATCCGCGTGTGCTTCGTCCAGGAGGGCCGGCTGCGCCGACTGCCGGCGAGGTACAACGTTCAAACGGGTACCCTGTCCGTGAACGGCCAGCTGTTCGACGGGGGGTATCCGTCGGCGGCGGAGTACGCGGACGGCACGGCGTGGTTCATCAACAACGAGGTGGTGCCGGTCCTGGGCCGACGCTTCGTGAAGTACGGCATGCCCCGCATTCTGGGCATCAACGACGTCGTTCCCGCGGCCACGTACCAGGGGGTACGCGTGTTCGTGGAGGCGGGCCCTACGGGAGCGCCGGAGGTCGTCTATCTTCCCGTACGCTCCGGCTGCGAGTTCCAGCCTTACCAGCTGGTCGAGTACGGCAGCGCGGTCCGCGGCCAGTGATTGCCCAGCGCGCGATCCGCGAGGCGTGCTGAAGACTCATGCAGGAGGGTGCCACGTGCACGTATCATCCCATGCTCTTGCCGCCGCTCTGGCCCGCCGGATCAACGCCGTCCTGCCCGCGCCGCTGCTTCTGCGAGCAGAGGGAAACCGCCTCGACCTGTACGCGGACGGCAGCCTTGTGGACCTGTGTGCGGGATCCACGGTCATCAGTCTGATCGTGACCCGGCCGCTTCCGGAGCGCTACACGCATGAACAACGTACGTGCTGATGATGGACGCCGTGGCCTTCGCGGCGCGCCGGGTACGCCGCGCGAGATCACGGTCCGTCGTCGACGTTCTGTGATCCGCGGGGCCGCCCCGGTACTCTGCGCCGCGGTTCTCCTCGCAGCGTGCAAGCCCCGCATGGACGCGTTGGTGCGCGACGATCAACGGACGGAAATTTTGCGCGTCACCAACCCCGACTCGCTGGTGGACGCGGTGGTCACCGAGGGCGGTGTGAACGCCACGACGCCGACGTCCTACCGCGTGCAGATCGTTCCGCGCGGCACGCAGCCACGCGCCGATCACAAGTGGGACGACTTCCGGGCCGATCACGTGGACTCGCTCACGGTGACGTGGTCGTCCGCCCGCACGCTGGACATTGGGTACCGGAACGCGCGCATCTTCCACTTCAGCAACTTCTGGCAATCCGCCCAGGTGCGGAACTTCGACTACGAAGTGGAACTGCGGCTCGCACCGCGAACGCCGTCCGCGCTCCGCGCACCGGAGCCGCCGCCCGGGTCGGCGCAGTCCCCCCGGTGAGCGCAGTCCACTCCTGCGTGGCCCGGCCGCTCCCGGCGTTCCAGGACCCGGGACGCGCGTGAAAAGCTGTGTGCGACTGACCACGATCATGCGTCCGCCTGGTCACGCGTTCGCGCTCCGGTCCGCGGATCCTGGGCGGGCGGTGCGACCCGCGGCCCGACGAACCACCCACCGCCCGGCACCCGATCCACCGGAAGATTCCGAGGGGGGATGACGAGCCGCCCCCGACGCTTCACCGACGAACAAAGCTCCCCGGCACCGCGCCGGGGAGCTTTCTGTTGTCCAGATTCACGGTCGGAACCGCGAACTCCGGTATGTTCGCCGGCACGCCCCATACACGGACAAACGCCAGGCGGGAGAGCGCGATCCCGGGGCTGCTACGCGGGAAACCCGCGCTCATTCAACGAGTTTTCGCGGCAGAGAAGCAGGGAAGGTTTGGCTGCTACGCATTCGGCATGGACCCTTTCGTGCGTAGCCGCCCGCCCGTCTCAAAGGTTTGCATAACCACTGGCCGTGAATTCCGCCGCGTTGCCGGCGTGAAGATCCACCTCGCGGTTGGCGGCGTAGTGATAGGGGAGCGGCGCACGTGGGCCGCGATGTACCGCCCGTGCCGGCCCGCGCTCACCCGAGCGGTGGAGCGGTGCGGAGCGTGAAGGACCGGAGGTGCGCTACGCTCGTCCGGGACACTGATGGGGAGGAATTCATGGCAAAGCTGCACCCCGCACGCACGGGCGCCGCGCTCGTCTGCGCCGCGGTCCTGTGCTCGGCCGGCATCCTGGGCGTACGCCAGGTACTGGGATCCGACCACCAGGACACACCCGAGGTCGAGCTCAGTCCCCGGCTGGACATCAACGACGTCTACGCGTTCCCCGGCAGCGCCGAAGACCGCATCGTCCTGGTGGTGACCACGCAGTCGCCCATTACGCCGGGCGGCACCGCGGCGGCGCGCTTTGACGCCAATGCGCTGTACCAGATCAAGATCGACAACACCGGCGACGCCGTGGAAGATCTGGTGATCCAGCTGCAGTTCGACGAAATGACCAACGGAACGCAGCGCGTGGGCATGTTCGGCCCCGTGGTGCCGCGCAACCTGGGCCCCAACAACCGCCTGGCCAAGCGCACGCCCGACATCCTGGGCACCATCAACACGAACCTGACCGCCGGCGCCGGAGCCACGCTGGTGCAGCTCTTCGCCGGCCCGCGCGACGACCCGTTCTACATCGACCTCGACCAGTTCTTTCGCATCATTCCCGACAGGCGCCCCGCGCGCGGCCCGCTTTCGCAGATCGGGCCCGCACCCGAGGCGTCCGCGTTCCGCCCCAAGTGCACGGGCGGCGTGGTGAACCCCGGACAGGCCCAGTTCGACCAGACGCATGGCTGCGCGAACGATTTTCTGCGCACCTTCAACTCCATGGCGATCGTGATCGAACTGCCCGAGGCCGCCCTCAAGGGCGCGGGAAACAACATCGGACTCTGGGCCACCGTAAGCCGCTGACGCGCGCTTGCGACCTGGATCCTATCACCGGAAGAACCCGACGATGACAAAAAGAATTCTGGCGATGGCCGCACTGGCGCTTTCCGCGGCGCTGGGCGCCTGCGGCGAGGACACGCGCACCATTACCGACGTGGTGACCAAGACGGACACCGTGATCCGCATCCGCACCGACACCGTGGTGATCGGCGACACGGCCACGCTGTTCGACCAGATCGAGCGCCTGGCCAACCCGCTGGTGAGCGAAGTGACGGTCGACAAGCGCGAGCACGGCCACTACAACACCAGCGTGCCCAGCGAAGACGTGGCGCAGTTCCGCGACGACGTGGCCCGCTTTGTCACCAACGTGGCGGGACGCGACCCGGCGTACGCCAACGCGGTGGCGGCGGCGCTCACCCCCGACATGCTGGTGGTGCGGCTGGACAAGGTGGGCGGCGGGCCGTTCGGCGCCAACGTGGGCTGGCTGACCTACGTACTGGACCCGGCAAACGGCTACGGCGGCCGCAAGCTCATGGGCGACGACGTGGTGGACAAGGGACTCGCGGTGATCTTCGGCAACGCGCTGGGGAACAACAACAACGTGAGCCCCGGGCTGACCACCGACAACGTGGACGCCAACGACAAGGCCCACTCGGCCACCTTCCCGTACGTGGCGGCGCCCAACTGACCGGGCGGCGCCCGCACACGGGGAGAATGACCATGAAACGTTCCATCACCGCCGCGTGGGCGGGCGCGCTGGTGCTCGCCGCTCTGGCGGGCGCCGGGCTCCGGGCGCGGGACGGGCGCGGGGCTCCGCCGCCGGTGCCCCCGTCGGCGCCCATGGCCGACCTGGCGCTGCGCGAGGCCGACATCGCGCTCTTTCAACAGCGCGCCGCCGAAGACCCCAGCAGCGCCGGGGACCGTGCGCGCCTGGCGTACCTGTACCTGCAGCGCGCGCGCGAAACGGGCGACTACCAGGACTTTCGCCGCGCGGAAACGGAGGCGCGCGCGTCGGTGCAACGCCGGAGCACGCACAACAGTTCCGGGCGGCTGGCGCTGGCCAGCAGCCTGCTGGCCCAGCACCGCTTTGCCGAGGCGCGCGCCGCGGCCGAGGAGCTGGTGAAGCACGACCCCGACAAGCCCTCGTACCGCGCGTTGCTGGCGGAAATCCAGATGGAGCTGGGTGACTACGAGGCCGCGGAGGCGAGCTTCGGCATGCTGGACGCGCACCGCGGCGACCTTGCCGTGGCGCCGCGGCTGGCACGCTGGCTGGAGATGCGCGGCCAGACCTCGCCCGCGCTGGAGCTGCTGATGCGGTCGCGCGACGTGGCAGTGGCCCGCACCGACCTGCCGCGCGAGCAGGTCGCCTGGTTCTTTCTGCGGGTGGGCGACCTGGAGCTTCGCAACGGGCGCCTGAACCAGGCGGAGCAGGCGTTTCGCGGCGGGCTCGCCGTGGAGCCGGGCGACGCGCGGCTGTACATGGCCATGGCCCGGGTAGAGGCCGCGCGCGGCCGGCCCGCGCGGGCGCTGCAGTGGGCGGGCGCGGTAGAGGCGCGCGCCGACCTGGCCACCCTGGCGCTGATGGGCGACGCGCACCGGGCGCTGGGAGATTCCGCCTCCGCCGAACGGTACTTCGCGCGGCTGGAGCGGGAGCACGACGCCAACCCGGAGCCGTTCGCGCGGCAGTGGACGCAGTTCCGGCTGGACCACGGGCGCCAGCCCGCGGCCACGCTGGCGGTGCTGCGCGCGGAGTCGGCGGCCCGTCCCGACCCGCTGGGCTTCGACATGCTGGGCTGGGCGCTGTACCTGTCCGGCGACGTGTCCGGAGCGCGCGCGGCCTCACGCCGTGCGCTGGCTTCGGGCGTACGCGACGCCACGTTCGAATATCACGCGGGGATGATCAGCCGCGCCGCGGGCGACCGCGCGGCGGCCCGGCGCCACCTGACGGCGGCGCTGGACATCAATCCCCACTTTCACCCCGTGCACGCCGCCGAGGCGCGCACCGCATTGCGGGAGCTGGGCAATTGACCGCCCGCGCCGCGCGGGCCGGGGCGACCCGGCCTTCCATGGTCCCGAGAGGACGCTGATGAACCATTATCCCATCGCCGCCGCGGCGGCGGGGCTGCTGCTTGCGGCGGCTCCGCACGCCGGGGCGCAGGGCTGGACGCGGGCACCCCGCGCTGAAATGGGTGTGTACGCCGGAGGCTCCGGAACCAGCAACTGGTTCCAGAGCCGCACCGTGACGCTGAACGGAACCGCCGACCCGGTGGAGAACGACGACGAGGCCGGGTATTCTCCCGGGTACGCGCCGGTCTTCGGCGCGGAGGGCACCTTCTGGTTTTCGCCCGCGTTCGGGCTGCGGGCGCACGGGGCGTATGCGCCCATGCAGCCGCCGCGCCCTTCCGGCGACTTCTTTCAGGACGTGGGCGAGTCGTCCAACTATGTCGTGAACACCTGGCTGTACGATCTGTCGCTGATCGTTCGCCCGTTCGTGCGGACGAGCGGCGGCGACCGGCTGGCCTCCGTGTATCTGTGGGCGGGCGGCGGCGGCGTGACCTCCAACCCGGCCGGCAGCGGCCAGGTCTGCGCCGGGTACCTGGTGCCGCTGGGCGCCTGCCTGGTACTGGACCCCACGTATTCCAGCGTGGGGCAGGGCACCGCCGGCGCGGGGATGGACCTGCTTCGCTTCGGCAGCCTGGCGCTGTTCGGCGAGGCCGGGGTGCACGTGTACGATTCACCCGTGCACGTGGGCGACGACTACCTGGGCCCCATCACGGGGCGCGCGGGAACGGTGGCCGCCATCGCGGACGACCGCGTGGCGGTGACGGGCAGGCTGGTGCTGGGGCTCAAGGCGCTGTTCGGCGACCTGCTGCCTCGTCCCCCTGCGGCCCCGCCGCTGCCGCCTCCTCCGCCGCCCATGGCTCCCGCTCCGCCTCCGCCGCCTCCCGCGGCCCCGGCCATGCGCGAGATCCAGGTGTGCGTGGTGGACAACGGCGCGCTGCGCACCATGACCGCCATGGTCGATCCGCAGACGGGTGACACCACGTACGCGGGTGGCATGACGCCGGCGATGACGGGCTACGCCGCGGGCGCTACGTGGTTCATCAACAACGAACCGGTGATGGTGATGGGCCGCCGGTACGTGAAGTACGGCGTGCCGCGCGTGCTCGGCGTCACGGATGTGACCCGCGTGGGCGAGTACCAGGGGGTGAGCGTGTTCGCCGAGAACGGCGCCGCGGGCATGCCCGAGGTGATCTACCTCCCGGTGCGGTCCGGCTGCGAGTTCCAGCCGTACCAGGTGGACGTAAAGGCCGGGGCGGTCCGGGGCGAGTAGCCGCCGGGCACGCCATCGGATGAAAACAGAAGAGGGGCGCCGGGTCCGCGCCCCTCTTCTCGTTCTCCTGGCCGACGGGAGACTGAAGTCGCGGCAACCACTGCGCAAAGTCTGCCTTCGCGCACTGCGGCGGCTGCATCCACGTGAAGCGCGCGGGCCAGCGCCTCCGCTCGTCCAAGATGCGGACGCGGTCTTGGCGTGAAGGGCAGCGCAAGGGGCGTCCGCCTGTCCAGAGCGAATGAATTCGCCGCTGGACAAGCGCGAAGTCCGCCTGCGCGGACTGCGGCGGCGGTATCCGCGCGAAGCGCGCGGCCCGTCGCGTCAGCGTGCGCCGGAGCCCGGCCCCCGGTTCCGCACGAAACCGTGCGTGCCATTCTTCCGAACGAGAACCCCTCATCCAAGGTGCGAGGCAGGGTACGGCGGCGCAGTCCGCGGCGAGTAACCGCCGGTGCGCCATCGACCAACAAAACGGGAGAGGGGCGCCGCGGTGGCGCCCCTCTCCCGTTACCGTGCTTCCTCGCGCCCGCGATCAGCCGATGCGCTCCAGCAGGGCGACGGGCAGGTGCGCGAACAGGGCGGGGACGGGGAAACTGAGAACACCGTCGCGCATCTCTCCATCCACCTCCAGCCCCGTCAGCACGTCGCGGTAGCGCCCGGCCAGGTGCGCGGGGAGCGGAATGCGCGTCGCCACGAAGTCGTCCGCCACCGGCATGCCGTAGTCGCGGCCGGCCGTGAGCGTGGCGGGCAGGCGGGGCACCACCGCGATCACCGCCGCGCCCTCGCCCGTGCGCGCGAACGCCACCACGTGCTCCGCGCGCGTCCCCTCGGGCGTGAGCGGCACGTAATCCCCCCCGCCGAACACCTGCGGCAGGGCGGCGCGCAGCAGCAGCGCGCGCTGGGTGACGTGCATCTTGATGCGCCCGTCGCGCCAGTTCTCCATCAGGTCGCGCGCCATCTCCTCCGCATCCCCCTGCTCCGAAGCGGACTTGAGGCGCGCCAGAAGCTCGCGCCGGAGCGCAAAGTCCACCGGGCGGCGGTTGTCGGGGTCCACCAGGGAAAAGTCCCAGATCTCCTGCCCCTGGTACACGTCCGGCACGCCGGGGGAAACGAGCTTTACCAGCGTCTGCGCCAGCGCGTTCACCATCCCCAGCCGCTCCACGATCGGCTGCAGCTTCACCAGATCCGCCACGAACGCGTTGTCTTCGCCCGGGCTCAGGATGTCGGCCACGAAGTCGCGGATTCCCTCGTCGTACGCCGCGTTGGGGTTGATCCAGCTGGTGTGCGTCTTGGCCTCGCGCGTGGCCTTTTCCATGTACGCCTGCACGCGGCTGATGAGGTCCTGCCGCTGCTGGTCGTCCACCGTGGCGAAGGGCCAGGCGCCCACGATGGTCTGGTACAGCAGGTACTCGTCGTTGGCGTCCGGAATGGGCCGGCTCGTTGTGCCGCGCTTGTACTTCGCGTTGAATCCGCGCCAGAGCTCCAGGTGCTCCGCCCACAGCTCCGGGATCTCCGACAGCACGTTGATGCGGGCGCGCACGTCCTCGCTGCGCTTGGTGTCGTGCGTGCTGCTGGCCGACATGGCGTGCGGCCACCGCTCCGCGCGTTCCAGGTTGAAGGCGTGGAACTCGTCCGTGGACAGCCCGTACCGGTCCGGCTCGCCTCCCACCTCGTTGAGCGAGATCAGCCGGTTGAAGACGTAGAAGGCCGTATCTTCCACCCCCTTGGCCATCACCGGCCCGGTGAGCTGCTGAAACTTCATCACGAAGCGCGCGTGCTGGCGGCGCGCCTTTTCATCCAGCGAATCCGGCCACTGCAGCAGCAGGGTGTCGCGCAGAAAGTCGAACAGCGAGACGGGCATGGTGCGGTTGCGCTCCGCCGCCGCCGCCACCGCCTGCTGAATGACCTCGCGGTCCCGGTCCGCCACCGCCCCGGCGTACGCGTCGATGTAGGTGCGGTACACGGGAAAGCAGGCGATCACCTCGCGCAGGGCATCACGCAGGCTGCCCCAGGTGAAGTCGCGGTAGCAGCGGTTGCGCTCGCTCATGCGGTCCAGCAGCGTGGTGAGCACCGTCAGCTCGCTCACGAGTGCGCTGCGCAGGATCAGCCGCTTCTTTTCGCAGACAAGGTCTTCGAAGTCCGCGCGCTGCCCCGTAAACGCGCGGTACACGGCGTCCATCGCCTGCTCCTTGCCGGAGGCGACGAACAGGCCGTTGACGCGGTTCATGAACTCGTAGCCCACCGTTCCCGCCACCGGCCAGCTTTCCGGCAGCGGCTCGTCGCCGGTGAGGATCTTTTCGATGAGAACGTAGAAGCGCTCGTGCGCGTCGAGCCCCACGATGTGGCGCTGCAGGTCGCGGAAGTACGCGGCGGGGTCGAACAGGCCGTCCGGGTGGTCGATGCGCAGCCCGGTAACCACGCCCTCGCGCACCAGGCGCAGAATGAGTTCGTGCGTGGCGTCGAACACGCGCGGAAGCTCGGTGCGCAGCCCGGCCAGGTCGTTGATGTCAAAGAAGCGCCGGTAGTTGATTTCTTCCGCGGCCACGCGCCAGTACGCCAGCCGGTAGCTCTGGTCGCGCAGCAGGGCGTCCAGCCGGTCGTAGGTGTGCGCCTGGCCCGGGGTGCCGTTGTACTCGGCGATGGCGGCGTCCAGCGCCGCGTGCACCTCCGCCGAGCCCTGCACCAGCGCGCCCAGCCGGCGGCGCGTCACCTTTCGCTCGCGCATCCGCTCGCTGATGCTCCCCTCGTCCGTGCGGCTGCGCGACGGCAGGTTGCGGATGCCGGTGATGATGCTTTCCAGCTCCATGCGGTCCGGGTGCTCCGCGTCCAGCCGCAGCTTCTCGTTCGCCAGCTCCAGCACGGCGGCGGTGCTGCCGGGGGCCACGGGGAGCCACGTTTCGTAGTATTCCACGCGGAACTGGCCTTCTTCGTAGACCAGCTTGAGGTCGCCGTTCTCCAGCACGCAGCCGTACTGGTCGCCCAGCACGGGCAGCAGGACGCGGCCGCGCAGGGCCGGGTTGCGGGGCTTCCAGTCGATGTCGAAGAAGCGGGCGTACGGCGACGCCTCGCCGTTTTCCAGCACGCTCATCCACCACGGGTTGCGGCTGCCGCGGGCGCCCATGGCCACGCCCATGTGGTTGGGCACGATGTCCAGCAGGTGCCCCATGCCGTGCGACCGGAGCGCGGCCGACATGCGGGCCAGGTCGTGCTCGGTGCCGATCTCGCGGTTCAGCGTGGTGTGGTCCACGATGTCGTAGCCGTGCATGCTGCCGGGGCGCGCCTGCAGGTACGGCGAGGCGTACAGATCCCCGATCCCCAGTTCCGCCAGGTAGGGGATGATGTCGGTGGCGTCACGAAAGGTGAAGCCGGCGTTGAACTGAATGCGATACGTGGACCCCGGGATGCGCGACGCGCGCTCCGGGCTCATGGATTCCGAATGGCTCACGATGGTCTCGGTGCGTTCATGCGAACGCCCGCGCGACGGGTGCGCGGGCGCGGGGGACCGAGGCAAGAAGCGGGCGAACGACGGGGCACGGAGCGTGATGGGGATGGAATGGGAGATGGCATGGGCGGAAATCACCCCCGGAAACGAAGGCCATGCGCGGACGGGGACGCGGAGCGAATGAATTCGCCGCAACAACTGCGGAAAGTCCCCCCAAACAGACGGGGGACTTCACCTGCACGGGCGGACGGCCCTGTGCGAGTGTGCGGATTCCACGGCGGCCCCCACCCGGGTTCGCATTACTCACCCACCCTCCCCCAAAAAGGACTGGGGGAGGGTTGATGCGGCGAAGAGGGCGGCGTTTCCGGCCCGGCTTGGCACCGCGGGTTGCCCCCTGAGCGGATGAATCGCCGCGCAACGAGCGCCAAGCCCCGGCTGCGGCCGCTGCGGCGCCCACGATCGGGGCTGTGACCTGAGCGGCGGACGGGCCGGCGCTGGCGGCGAACGCCGAGTCCGCCCGCGCAGTCCGCGCAGGCGGACTTTGTGCTGTTCCAGCGGCGAATTCATTCGCTCCGGGCAGGCGGACGCGCCGATGTGGGCGCCCAGCATGGATGCGTCCGCGCCCGTCCGCGCAGGCGGACATCGGCGTTGGGCGAGGCGCGGGTCAACCGCCGGGCACGGGGCACGGGGCACGGGGCACGCGCCGGACCGCTCCCGCGCATTGTCAGCCGGGCTCGGTCCGGCCCACATTGCCGGACGATCGGCACCACCTGATCCGCTGGCCGGGTGCAGCGGCGGGCCTGCCCGCCCCGGTCCACCGATCCCGATCCGCACCTCCAGCCGTCCCCGGACGCACGAGCCGAAGTCGCCGCATGGATCCGCAAGCGCAGTCATACCAGCCGTTTCAGGGCCCCGAGTCCGCCGCGCCCGCCGCCCTGGTGCCGGGCACGCCACGCCGCAAGCCGGAGCAGTTCGTCCCCGGCTTTCTGCAGAGCGCCACCACCGCGTGGCCCGGCCGGCCCTTTCCGCTGGGCGCGACCTGGGACGGCGAGGGGATCAACTTTGCCCTGTACAGCGAGCAGGCGCTGGAGGTGGAGCTGTGCCTGTTCGAGCGGCCGGACGACCCGGAGCCCACGCGCACCTTCCGGCTGCGGGAGCGCACGGCGTTCGTGTGGCATGGCTACGTCCCGGGCATCGGGCCGGGCACCTTCTACGGATACAAGGTCAACGGGACGTACGATCCCGGGCGCGCGCTGCGGTGCAACCCGTTCAAGCTCCTCATCGACCCCTACGCCTGCGCGCTCGCCGGGCGTGTGGACTGGAGCGCCCGCGAGCGCGGAGAGGGCATGCCCATCGCCTACATGCTGGACCAGCCGGGCCAGGACTGGGTGCTGGACGACGAGCCCGACTACCGCGCCGTTCCCAAGGGCGTCGTCATCGACCACGGCTTTGACTGGCGCGGCGACCGCCCGCCCCGCATTCCGTGGCACGAAACGGTGATCTACGAGGCCCACGTAAAGGGCCTCACCATGCTGCACCCCGACATTCCGCCGGAGATCCGCGGCACCTACAAGGCGGTGGCGCATCCCGCCATCCTGAACCACCTCAAGAGCCTGGGGATCACCGCGCTGGAACTGCTCCCCGTGCACGAGATCGTGGACGACCTGTTCCTGGTGGAAAAGGGGCTGCGCAACTACTGGGGCTACAACACCATCAACTACTTTGCCCCGGCCGGCCGCTACGCCAGCGTGCGCGACTACGGCGACCAGGTGCGCGAGTTCAAGGAGATGGTGCGGTCGCTGCACGAGGCGGGAATCGAGGTCATTCTGGACGTCGTCTACAATCACACGGCGGAGGGGAACCACCTGGGGCCCACCCTGTCGTTCAAGGGGATCGACAACCGCACGTACTACCGCGTGGTGCAGGAGAATCCCCGCTTCTACATGGACTACACGGGGACGGGCAACTCGCTCAACATGGTGCATCCGCAGACGCTGCAGCTGGTGATGGACAGCCTGCGCTACTGGATCACCGAGATGCACGTGGACGGCTTCCGCTTTGACCTGGCCTCCACGCTGGCGCGCGAGCTTCACGAGGTGGACCGCCTGTCGTCGTTCTTTGACGTCATTCACCAGGACCCCGTCATCAGCCGGGTGAAGCTGATCGCGGAGCCGTGGGACGTGGGCGAGGGCGGGTACCAGGTGGGCAACTTTCCCGTGCTGTGGGCGGAGTGGAACGGCAAGTACCGCGACACGGTGCGCGCCTACTGGCGCGGCGACAGCGGCACGCTGGGCGAGCTGGGCTACCGGCTCACGGGGAGCAGCGACCTGTACGAGAGCGACGGGCGCAAGCCGCACGCGAGCATCAACTTCGTCACCGCGCACGACGGCTTCACCCTGCACGACCTGGTGAGCTACAACCACAAGCACAACGAGGCGAACGGCGAGGGCAACCGCGACGGCGAGAACCACAACCACAGCTACAACTTCGGCGTGGAGGGCCCCACCGACCGGCCCGACATCCTGCGCGCGCGCGAGCGGCAGAAGCGCAACTTCCTCGCGACGCTGCTGCTGTCCCAGGGCGTGCCCATGATTTGCCATGGGGACGAGATGGGGCGCACGCAGCACGGCAACAACAACGCGTACTGCCAGGACAACGAGCTCGCCTGGGTAAGCTGGGACCTGGACGAGCGCGACCGCGAGATGCTGCAGTTCACGCAGCGGGTGGCGCGGCTGCGCGCCGAGCACCCCACCTTTCGCCGCAGCCGGTTCTTTCGCGGCCGCGAGATCCGGGGCAGCGACGTGCGCGACATCGTCTGGCTGAGCCCGGACGGCACCGAGATGATGGACCAGGAGTGGAACGCGGGGTTCGTGCGGTGCTTCGGCATGGCGCTGGGCGGCGACGCCATGGAGGAGTGGGACGAGCGCGGCCGGCAGGTGCGCGACGCCAACTTTCTGCTGCTGATGAACGCGGACGGCGCCGACATCGACTTTACCCTGCCGGACTTCGGGCGCTCGCGCGGGTGGTGCCTCATGCTGGACACGGCGCACCCCGAAATCCAGGAAAAAGAAGTGTGCTTCCGCGATGGCGAAACGTTCACCCTCGCGGGGCGCAGCATGGTGGTTCTGATTGAGGATGGAATTCCAGAGTGAAGCATTCGAGTGACGCGCGCCTGACCTTTGGCGCCAACGTGGTGGCGGACGGCGTGGAGTTCCGCGTGTGGGCTCCGGCCAGCGAGCAGGTGGACGTCGTCCTCTACGGCCCCGACGCGGAGCGCGTGGAGCCGCTGGCGGCGGAAGGCGAGGGGTGGTGGTCCGCCTTGGTGCCCGGGGCGGGCGCCGGCACGCGCTACAAGTTCCGGCTCGAGGAGGGGGACGCCTTTCCCGACCCCGCCTCGCGCTCGCAGCCCGACGGCGTGCACGAGGCGTCGGAGGTGGTCGATCCCTCCGGCTTCGCGTGGACGGACGACGACTGGCGCGGCGTGCCGTACGAGAACCTGGTCATCTACGAGCTGCACGTGGGGACGGCCACGCCGGAGGGCACGTTCGACGCCCTCATCGACCGGCTGGATGACATCGCGTCACTGGGCGCCACCGCCGTGGAGCCGCTCCCCATCGCGGAGTTTCCGGGGCACCGCAACTGGGGGTACGACGGCGTATTCCTGTACGCGCCGGAGTCGTCGTACGGCGGGGCGGACGCGTTCCGCCGCTTTGTGGACGCGGCGCACGCGCGCGGGCTGGCGGTGATCCTGGACGTGGTGTACAACCACCTGGGCCCGGAGGGCAACTACCTGCACGCCGTCACGGGGGGGCGGTACTTTACCGACCGGCACTGCACGCCGTGGGGCGACGCGATTGACTACGGTGCGCGTCCGGTGCGCGAGTTCGCCATTCAGAACGCGCTGCACTGGGCGCGCGAGTACCACGTGGACGGCCTGCGGATGGACGCCACGCACGCCATTCTGGACGACTCACCCACGCACGTGATCGCCGAGATGGTGCAGCGGGTGCACGCGTCGCTGCCGGAGGGGCGCCACTTCGTCTTCATGGCGGAGGACGAGCGGAACGAGAACCGCCTGGTGTCGCCGCCGCCCGCGGGGTGGGGGATCAACGGCGTGTGGGCGGACGACTTCCATCACCAGGTGCGGCGGCACACGGCGGGGGACCACGAGGCGTACTTTTCGGACTACACGGGGACGGCGCAGGACATCGTCCGCACCCTGCAGCGCGGATGGTTCTACGAGGGGCAGCGCTCCGAGAACCACGGCGCGCCGCGCGGCACCCCGGCGGAAGGGATGCCGCCGAGCGCGTTCGTGCACTGCATCCAGAACCACGACCAGGTGGGGAACCGGGCGCTGGGCGACCGGGTGACGGAAACCGTGAGCCTGCCGGTGTACCGCGCGCTCAGCGCCCTGCTGCTGCTGTCGCCGTACACGCCGCTGCTGTGGATGGGGCAGGAGTGGGCCGCCACCACGCCTTTCCAGTACTTCACGGACCACCCGGAAGAGCTGGGGAAGCTGGTGACGGAGGGGCGGCGCAAGGAGTTCGGCAAGTTCAGCGCGTTCGCGGACCCCGCGGTGCGCGAGCGGATTCCGGACCCGCAGGCGCCGTCCACCTTCGCCAACTCGCGGCTGCGGTGGGACGAGGCGGACGATATGCCGCACGCCGGCATCCGCGCGCTGTACCGCGAGTTGATCGTTCTGCGCCGAACGCACCCCGCGCTGCGCCGCCGCGACCGCGGCGGGATGGACGTGCACGCGCTCGGCGAGCGCACCATCGCCCTGCGCCGCACGGCGGAGGACGGCGCCGCGCTGCTGCTGGTGGCCTCGTTTGACGAGGGCGGGATGAGCGTGGACCTCTCGGCCGCCGCCGCGACGCGCGCGCCGGACGGAGCCGCGTGGGGCCTGCTTCTTTCCACGGAGGAGGGGCGGTTCGGGGCCGACGCGGAGGGGGAGATCGCGCGGCTCGCGCCGGATGGGCGGCTGGTGATGGCGGGCGCCGGGGCGGTGGTGCTGGTGGCGGAGGGGAAGGGCGGGGAGTAAGGGTGGGAGGCGGGCTTTCCCGCGGCCCCCACCCGGGTTCGCATGACTCACCCACCCTCCCCCAAAAAAGACTGGGGGAGGGTTGGCTGGGGGGGAGAACAGGGGGCGGGTTCCCAATTCTGTGGGGCCGCCGAGCGGCTGAGCGAATGAATTCGCCGCAACAACTGCGGAAAGTCCCCCCAAACAGACGGGGGGACTTCACCTGCACGTTGGCGGAAAGCCCGGCGCGGGTGGCCGGGATCGGCCATGCGACCGTGCCCGGAGATTCCGGCGCGGGTGGCGGAGTTCAGGTGGCCGCACCCTCCCTGAGCGGATGAATCCGCCGCTCGGAAAAGCGGGAAGCCCCGACACGACGCCCACAGGCGCTGTTCGGGGCTTCAACGGCACGGAGTCGTGGACTCTGGTGTGAAGTCTCCCCTCTCCGTGCGCAGTTTGCACGGGGAGGGGCCGGGGGAGGGGCGCAGTTGCCGTGTGCCCCCTCTCCCACATCTGTTCGTGGGAGAGGGTGGACGCGTCTAAGCGCGGCCGGGTGAGGGCCACACTCCGCCGCCGCCACCACGCTCAACACTCACCACTCAACGAAACACGCCCCGCATCCACCAGGGATGCGGGGCGCTTCATCATCCACCAACTCGCGACCGTTCATCCACCCGATCGCGATCCGTCCGTCACAGGTAGCTCAACCACCAGTCGCGGCGGCGCTGCTTGAGCGCGGCGAACCAGGCGCACAGCGGATATAGCAGGATCACGCCCGCAATCCAGCACGCGTACACCACCGGCAGGCTGAACCCGAAGTTCGGGTCCGGCGCGGCGCCCGGCCCGGGGCCCGCGAAGTAGAACGCCGTGTTCTTTCCCGCCGCCATGCTCAGCAGCAGCCCCATGCCGTGCGACACCGGCCACTGCAGCAGGTAGTAGAACAGCGGCACGCGCCCAAAGGTGATCAGCGGTTTCGCGACCCCGTCCGCCCGCGCCCGCTCGAACGCCGCCAACGCCAGCATGGCCGTTCCCAGCGTCATGAGCAGAAAGAGCAGCGAAACCGGGTACTTGGTCACGTTCACGAACGAGAGCACCGAGAACACCGCGTCCCGCTGCACCGACCAGGGCCGCGGATCGCCGTAGAAGTTCCCCGCACGCAGGGCCACGAAGGCGACCAGCATCGCCGCGCCCAGGCGGACGAGGAAGCGGCGGCGCCGCTCCGCATCCCAGTCGTACACGGTGCCGAATGCGTATCCGGCCGCCATCACCCCGATCCACGGCAGCAGCGGGTACATGATGAACAGCACGGGCAGGCCGCCGTTGATGGGGATCGGCCCCGGCTGGTGCAGGATCATGAACAGCGACTGCCACAGGTCCGGCGCGGGCGTGCCGGGCCCCCGCCAGGGCGGGATGCTGATGCCGTCCAGCAGGTTGTGCAGCGCGATCACCGCCACGCCGAACGCCCCCACCCACCGCACCGGCAGCCGGATGAGCGCGGCCAGCACGATCATCGACACGCCCAGCGCCCAGATGACCTGCGCGGCCCCCAGGAACTGCGCGTACCCGAAGTTGAAGGTGAGCCCCAGCCGCACCGCGGTGAACTCCAGCACGATCAGCCACACGCCGCGCGTCCACAGAAAGCGCGACAGGTCGGACACGCTCTTGCCCCGCGACAGCTGCAGGTACGCCCCCGTCCCCGCCAGAAAGACGAAGATGGGCGCGCAGAAGTGCGTGATCCAACGGCTGAAGAACACGGCGGGCGACGTCTGTGTAAGGTCCGTGGCGTCGTACCGCACGATGTCCGCGTGGATGAAGTCGCGCGTGTGGTCCAGCAGCATGATGACCATCACGATGCCGCGCAGCAGGTCCACCGAGCTCAGCCGCGAGCGGGCGGCGCGGGGAACGGCGGCGATGCCCGGCACGGTGCCGGGCGGCAGGACGGTGGCGGGGCGGGTGGGGGCGTGCGGTTCCATCAGGTGCCTCCGGAAAGGGGAGACGTCAGGCGGGCGCGGCGGCTCCGCTGGCCCGGAAGGGGTGCGCCCGGTACTGCACCGGGCGCGACAGGGCCGGCGGCGCCATGCGGTCCAGCTCCCGCATGAGCGCGGCGGAGCGCTGCTCGAACGTGCGGGTGCGCAGCTCCTTCATGGGATGCATGAGCCGGGACGACATGCGCACCGCGCCGCGCGGGGTAAGGACGAAGTGCTTGCCCGTCCACCGGTAGTTGCCCAACTCGGCCTGCAGCCCGAACACCTCCGCCGCGCCCCCGGCGACGGCCTCGATCTCCGTGCCCGGCGTGGGAAGGAGTAGCGCGGCGCCGGACGGGCCCTCGCGCCCCACACGCTTGCGGTGCAGCAGCGACAGTTGCGCCATGGACCCCGCCGCCGGAAAGCGGAAGTCGCGGTACCTGGGGTGCACGTCCCAAGTGGGCGCCGCGTGCAGGTCGCTGGTGTTGACGAACGATCCGTCCGAGAAGCGGCTGCCCAGGTCCGTCCACGCCATCCCGCCCATGGCCGAAGGAAGGGCGATGATGCCCCAGCCGCGGTGCACCAGCAGGGCGTGATGGCTCCGCAGCGACGGCTCGTGCAGAAAGGCCACGTGCTCGTACCCCACGGCCTCCAGCTCGCGTGCGCGCCGCAGGATCTGGTTGGGGGCCTCGGTGCCCGTGATGGTCTGGAAGTGGTACGAGAGCTGGGCGGGCCCCACCTTGAGCCACACCGTGAGCGGGCCGCCGACGTAGTACGTGGCCGCCATGACGCCGGCGGTGGCGAGCAGCGAAAGCATGGAGCGGAACCACAACCAGGAGGGACAAGCGCACCGCGGATCCAGCACCAACCCGAACCATCGACAGGAAACCCGGCTTCCGGAACGCACCGACGACGATCCCCCGCGCCGGCCTCCCCTATTCCCTATTCCCTATTCCCTATTCCCTGCGGTTCCCCCGCCATGAACCCCGGAATCGCCTCCACCAGCCGGTGCGTATCCACCGGCTTGACCCAGTACGCCGCGCATCCCGCGGCAAAGCAGGCGCGGCGGTCGCGGTCTTCGTCGCGGCCGGTGAGGGCTACGACGGGGGCGGAGGCGGTCACCGGGTCCGCCTTGAGGCGCTGCACCACCTGGATCCCCGTCATGTCCGGCAGCCCCATGTCCAGGATCACCAGGTCCGGCAGGCGCTCCGTGGCCAGGCGCAGCGCCTCGCCCCCGGTGCCGGCGCCGCGCACGTGGTAGCCGGCGTCTTCCAGCAGGATGGTGAAGGCGGTGCGGATGGGGTCGCTGTCTTCCACCAGCAGGATGTCGCGCGTGCCGTCACTCACGGGGCGGGGCCTCCTGCGCCGCGCCGGCCACGGGGCGCGCCGCGTGCACGGAGGGAAGAGTGAAGAAGAAGCGGCTCCCCTCGCCCAGCGTGCTTTCCACCCAGATGCGCCCGCCGTGCAGCTCCACGAAGCGCCGGGCGATGCTGAGCCCCAGCCCCGTGCCGTGGTGCACCCGCGCCCGCGACGCATCCACCTGCGCGAACTCGCGAAAGATCAGCTCGTGGTGCTCGGGGTCGATGCCGATTCCGCTGTCGGCCACCTCCACCTGCAGCCACCCCGGCTGCCCCGGCGCCCGCCGCGCCACCACGCGCAGCCGCCCGCGCTCGCTGGTGAACTTGATGGCGTTGCCGAACAGGTTGCGCAGCACGTGCGCCACCTTGTCGGGGTCCGCCCACGCGTCCGGCAGGTCCGCGGGGATCTCGACGCTGAAGTCCAGCTGCTTGCGGGAAAGGAGCGACTCGTTCATCCGCCGCACCTCCGTCACCATCCCCGCCATGCTGAACTCCACGGGGCGGATGTCGATGATGGTGGCGCTGCTGCGGGCGTAGGTGAGGATCTCTTCGATCATCGCCAGCAGCTGGCGGCACGAGCCGATCATGCTCTCGATGGCGTCGCGCTGCCGCTCGCTGATTTCGCCCAGCAGGCCGTCGCGCAGGATTTCGCCGTAGGTAACGATGGCGGTGAGCGGCGTGCGCAGCTCGTGCGAAACGTTGGTGAGGAACTGGCTCTTGGCCACGTCCAGGTTGCGCAGCTCCAGCACGCTGCGCTCCAGCTCCTCTACCCGGGCGGCCGCCTCGCGCAGGGGCGACGGCTCCGTGCCGTCCACTTCCAGCACGATGGCGGGAGTGCCCTCCGGGGGTGCGTCCACGACGCGAAAGCCCTCGCGGTCGAGCACCTTGCGCAGGCGCTCCGCGGTGGCGTGGTCGCCCAGAAGAAAGAGCCGGAGGTCGTCCATGCGGGTGCGTGCGGTGGGAACTGATGGTGCGGCCAATCTAGACGGCACCTGACGCGCCTGCAAGGAGATCGTCACCCTGCACCTGCGCCTCCAGAAGCTGGCGCCGCTGCAGCGCGGCGTACACTCCGCCGGCGCGCAGCAGTTCGGCGTGCGTGCCGCGCTCCACCAGCTCGCCGTCGTCCAGCACCAGGATGAGGTCGGCGTCCATCACCGCCGCCACGCGATGGCTCACGATCACGCTGGTGCGCCCGGCGAACACGCCCCGCAGCCCGCCCAGAATTTCGTGCTCGGTCTGCGTGTCCACGGCCGAAAGGGCGTCGTCCAGCACCAGCATGGGCGCGTCGCGGGCCACGGCGCGGGCCAGCGCCGCCCGCTGCTTCTGCCCGCCCGACAGGTTGATGCCGCGCTCGCCCAGCACCGTTTCGTATCCGCCGGGAAGCTCCGCCACCGTCTGCTCCAGCTGCGCGACCCGGGCGGCGCCGCGCACCCGCTGCAGCCGCCGCTCCGGGTCCGCCTCATCAAAGCCGAGCGCCAGGTTTTCGCCGATGGTGGCGCTGAACAGAAAAGTGTCCTGCGGCACCAGCGCCACGGCGGACCGCAGCTGCGCCATGGGCCACTCCCGTACCGCCACGCCGTCCACCCGCACCTCGCCGCGGGTGGGGTCGTACAGCCGCGCAAGGAGCGAGACGACGGTGGACTTGCCCGATCCCGTGGGGCCCACGAGCGCCACGGTGGACCCGGCGGGCGCGCGAAAACTGACGCCGCGCAGCACGTCGCGCTCCGTGCCCGGATAGCGGAACCAGACGTCGCGGAACTCGATTTCGCCGCGCACCTGCTCCGGGCCGCGCGCGTCCGGCGCGTCGGCGATCACGGGACGTGTTTCCAGAATCTGCGACACCCGCCCCATGGACGCGGCGCCGCGCTGGAACAGGCTCACCACCCATCCCAGGGCGATCATGGGAAAGCTGAGCTGCCCCAGGTACAGCAGAAAGATGACGAAGTCGCCCACGGTGATGCGCCCCGCCAGAATGGCGCGCCCGCCCAGCCCCAGCGCCAGTGCCATCGCCAGCCCCGCCAGCAGCGTCAGGCTGGGGTAGAAGAGGCCGCTGGTGCGCGCGAGCCGCACGTTGAGCCGCATGCTCTCGCGCGCCAGCTCCGTGAAGCGGGCGCTCTGCGCGGCCTCCTGCCCGTACGCCTTGACGATGCGCTGCCCGGCCAGGTTCTCCTGTGCCATGGTGGAGATGATGCCGAGCTGCGCCTGGATCCCCTCGCTCTGGTCGTGGATCAGCTTGCCGAAAAAGGTGGTGACGGGCGGCAGCAGGAGCATGGGAATGAGCGCCAGCACCGTCATCCACGGGTCGATGAGCACCATGCGGGTGATGGCCATCAGCCCGAAGACGATGGTGTTGACCAGGTACATGTACGCGGGCCCCGCCACCATCCGCACGGCCTGCAGGTCGTTGGTGGCGCGCGACATCACCTCGCCGGTGGGGGTGCCGTTGTAGAAGGGCGCGTCCAGCCGCAGCAGGTGGGCAAAGAAGTCGTCGCGCAGGTCCAGCTCCACCCAGCGGCTCACGCTGTTCAGGTTCTGCCGCATCCAGAAGCGCCCCGCGCCCGCCAGCACGGCCAGCCCGGCGCTGGCCGCCGCCCAGCGCCCCACCTCGCCGCGGGTGGCTCCGGCGCGCGCCATGGCGTCCAGCGCGTGCTTCACCGCCTCGGTGCTGCCGACGGAAAGCAGGTTGGCCACCAGAACGGACACCAGCCCCAGGGCGATGGACAGCTGATACCGGCGCAGATACGGGAAAAGTGCCTTGAGGGCTTGCATGTTCCTGTGGGTACGGGCGTTGCCCCACTCTGGGCCTGAGCGGCGGGGGGCACGCGTGGACCCAACTTGGTCCCGCACCCGCCCAAAGACAAGGAACCGTGCGGGAAAAGGAGATCGTGATGACGAACAGGACCCTCGCCGCGGCGCTGCTGGCCGTGCTGCCGCTGTCCTCCCTTCTGGTCGCCTGCGGCTCGGGAGAGGACACCCAGCGCGTGGCGCTGGAGCGAAAGGCGCTGGAGCGCGACCTGAACCTGGCGCAGGTGGCGCGCGACACCACGCCGCAGGTGGCCACGGAAGGGCTGCCGCCCGCGCCGGATTCCGGCACCGTGGCACCGCCCCCGGCCGCCGCGCCCTCCACCCCGCGCACGGGCGAGCCGGTGCGCGTTCCCAGCAACCGTCCGCCGGCGGACGCGCGCCCGTGGGTGCCCGCCCCGCGCACGGAAGACAAGGCGGAGCCGCGCACCGTGACGCGCACGGTGCCGGGCGGCACCACCTTCAGCGTGCGCTTTGACGAGTCGCTGAGCACCCGCACCATGAGTGTGGGCGAGACCTTTACCTCGGTGCTCAACGAGCCGCTGACGGACGCGGACGGGCGCACGGTGATTCCCGCCGGCGCCACCGTGCGCGGCCGGGTGACGCGCTCGCAGGCGTCGGGCAACGCCACGCAGCACACGGGCCTGGCCGTGACGTTCACCTCCATCTCGTACCGCGGCGAGCGCTACCCCATCGACGTGAGCATGGTGAACCCGCCGCGCACGGTGCGGCGCAGCCGGCAGAGCCGCACCAGCAAGGCGGCCACCATCGGGGGCGGCGCCGTGGTGGGCGGCGTGGCGGGCCACGTGCTGGGCCGCAGCCGGCGCTCCACCATCACCGGCGCGGTGGTGGGCGCCGCCGCGGGAACGGCGGTGGCGGTGGGGACCACGGACGTGGACGCGGTGATTCCCGCGGGGACGACGGCGACGGTGCGGCTGGATGCGCCGGTGCGGGTACGGAGGACGGAGTCGTAGGGCGGGAGTGCGTGAGTGCGTGAGTGCTGAGTGCGGGTCCGCTTCGGATGATTGGCGGGCCCCTCCCCGCTCCCTCCCCGCGCAAACAGCCGCGCGGAGAGGGAGAACGGCGGTTCAGTGCGATCCGGCTTGGTCGAGGCGTGTTCGGAGAGGCCCCCTCCCCCCAGCCCCCTCCACCCGCTCCGCGGGAGAGGGGGAGCCGTTCGGCGCGGGGACGTGGGCGGTGCGCGTCCCCGACGTCCGACGGCATCAACCGGGGTCGGCGCGTGTCGCTGGCCCCGTGTGCCGCAGCTGAACGCGCCTCCCGACCGCACGAAAGCCGCCTCCGCGAACCGCGGCGGAAGCGTCCGTCGCGTGATGCCGGCGCGAGTGCGTCCCGCCGATAAGCCGCGCCCCGCCAACGGTTCGTCATCCTGAAGAGGCGCCGGACAATACCTGCCGCCGCACCGCCGCGTGGCGCCGCTGAAGGATCTGCTGCCCGCCGTTCAAAGTCCGCGGTTCACACGGAGACCACGCCCGCACGCGGATGAAGCCCCGATCGTGGACGCGACAGCGGCCTCGAGTCGGGGCTTTCCGCTGTTGGAGCGGCGGATTCATCCGCTCAGGAAGCCAGTCGCGACGCCACTGCTGGCCCAACATGCCGGGACTGCCGCCGCGTGCAGGTGAAGTTCCCCCGTCTGTCTGGGGGGACGTTTCCGCCGTTGTTGCGGCGAGATCACTCGCTCAGCCCGGCCGCGAGCCAGACCACCACCCCACCCGCGCCGCGCGGTCCGCCGAGCCGGTCTCGCACTCCGCACTCCGCACTCCGCACTCCGCACTCCGCACTCCGCACTCCGCACTCCGCACTCCGCACTCCGCCCTTCCTTCCCTCCCGTTACACGTCACCGGTGTGGACGCAACATCATGGCGCTTGACAAGTTGCGGAACAAAACCGAATATAAACCGTAACAGGGACGAGGAGGGCCGAAGGTGCGGCCCGGGAGGACGCGAATGCCCACGGAGGGACGCATGGCGGAGATCAACTTCAAGGCGCTGCAGGATTTCTTTGAGCCCGACGCCATCGAGTGGCGCATCCAGGCGTCCGGCGAAAAGAACGGGCGCGTGTGGGCCATCTGCGTCCCCTACGTGACCAACCGCGCCATCCAGAGCCGCCTGGACGAGGTGGTGGGCCCGGAACACTGGAGCAACGAGTTCCGCCCGGGGCCCGACGGCGGCGTCATGTGCGGCCTCTCCATCCGCGTGGGCGACGAATGGGTCACCAAGTGGGACGGCGCCGAGAACACCGACGTGGAGGGCGTAAAGGGCGGCCTGTCGGGCGCCATGAAGCGCTCCGCGGTGCAGTGGGGCATCGGCCGCTACCTGTACACGCTCGACGAAACGTTCGCCAACGTGCACGAGGGCGGCCGCTTCCGGGGCAAGACGCGCGACGGAAGCACGTTCCGCTGGGATCCGCCGCAGCTTCCGGCCGAGGTGCTTCCGGCGGGCACGCACGGGCGCCGTGGGGCCGCCGCCCCCGATCCGGCGCCGCCCGCCCCCGCTGAGCACGAGGCCATGCTGGAGTTCGTGCGCGCCGTGGGGCCGCGCGTGGACGACGCCGCCGACATCCGCATTCAGCGCAAGGTGCGCAACCTCAAGGAGTCCGTGCGCGAG